>JAPPHD010000092.1 GCA_028821125.1 Gammaproteobacteria bacterium | reverse complement strand
TGTTGGTGCAGTGCGCGTTGCTCGTCCAGATTTTCTGGCCGTTGATCACCCAGCCGTCCGGCGTCCGTTCGGCGCGGCTAGTCAGCGAAGCCAGGTCGCTGCCGGCGTTCGGCTCGCTGTACCCCTGGCACCAGTCCATTTCTCCCGTGAGAGTCGGCGCGATGTACTCGAGCTTCTGCTCTTCGGTGCCGCATTCCAGCAGCGCCGGCACCAGGAACATGGGCCCGTTGGGGGTGCTCTCCAGGTAGGGCACGTCGCTTTGTGCGAACTCGCGCTTGATCACCATGTCTGCCCGGAGGTCCTGGGGCAGGCCGCCGCCGCCGTACTCGCGCGGGAACGAACGGTGCAGCAGGCCGGCTTCGATGGCGCGCTGCTGCCAGAGAATGACCTGCCGGCGATGGGGGAGTTCGGCTTCTTCCCCGGCAAGCGGCCAGCTCGACCGGCAGAACTCCCTGGCGCGTTGCCGGAGGTTGTCGTATTCGAGCCCGTACGGATTGCTCACTAACTCCACCCGGACAGTTCGGCGCAGCGCTCTCGGTGTACTTGTGGCGTGCCCAGATAGGTGCGGTCGAACAGCGCGCGCTTGAAATAGAGCTGCACGTCGCTCTCCCAGGTGAATCCGATGCCGCCGTGCAGTTCGACGGCTCCCCGGGCGATATGCATGGC
This sequence comes from Gammaproteobacteria bacterium, assembly GCA_028821125.1. Lineage (GTDB taxonomy): Bacteria > Pseudomonadota > Gammaproteobacteria > Pseudomonadales > Azotimanducaceae > Azophilus. The sequence continues at coordinate 40,351 of JAPPHD010000092.1, read as the reverse complement.
CTGGTCGGTGATGTGCGCCTTCGCCATGGCAGCGCTTTTTGCCGCCGATTCCGGATTCTCATCGAATTCCCCGGCCGCCTTCCAGAAGAGCCCGCGCGCGGTAACCGCGGCCAGGGCGTAATCGGCGAGCTGGTGCTTGACGGCCTGAAACCCGCCGATGGGCTGGCCGAACTGCTCGCGCGTTTTCGCGTACTCGACGGTCAACTCCAGCAGCCGGTCGGCGGCGCCGAAGGCGTCTGCCGACAGCAGGACGAGCGAAGCACTGCCGAGCGCCTCGCCGGGGAGATGGGGAAGGGCTTCCACGGCGGCCTCCTCGAAGGAGACCTCGAAAATGTTCCGACTTCGGTCGATGCAGTTGGAGTTGCTGGCACTGACATTTGCCCGCTGCGTTTCCAGCACGCCAAGCTGCCCGTTCGCGCAGCCGATAACGAGCACCTGTGCAACGTCGCCCAGGGGAACCGCTTCCACCGATGCCGTATTGCTGCCGCCGGGTTCGACCTGCCAATCGCACCACGCCGTACCGTTTCCTTCGCTTGACAGGGCCACACTGCCGATGCGCTCGCCCGCCGCCAGCCCGGGAAGCAGGCGTTCCTGTTGGGACGCTGTGCCTCCGAGCGCGATGGCAAGCCCGGCCAGGGTGTGACCCTCCAGGAACAGCGGCGCGGCGTGGCGCCCGAGTTCCTCCGAGATCAGGGCCGCTTCCATCAGGCCCAGGCCCGAACCGCCCTGTTCGGAGGGGATGCAGGTTCCGGTGAAGCCGAGTTGCCCGAACTCCTTCCACAGGTCTTCATCGAAGGTCCGGTCGGTGTCGTAGGCGGTACGCACTCGCGCGGGAGGGCATTCACCGGCCAGAAAGTCGTGAAAACCCGACTGAACGAGCTGCTGTTGCTCGGTGAGCCAGTACTCCATGGAAATCAAAAATTTTTGTTCTATTGGCGTTAAATTACCGCACGTAAATTACAATAGCTATCGAATTTTGCAAATTTGTGGCAGCTTGATAATATCCTGCCAGGTATTCAATCACCGCTACCCATGGCAGGACAGTCGGTGTCGGATATAAAAAGGGGTCAGAGTCAAATTGCTGGCAATTTGACTCTGACTCCGTTTATCTGGACCCCATTTCTCCCAGCCCGTGGCAGGCAAGTCGGCGCGGGGCGGCAAAAGATGCTTCGAAACACTGTAGCCCGCCGACGTTTGGAGAACAGCCGAGTGCGATTGGGAATTGTGCACAATCCGGTGGGTATAACGGACAGGTTGGGAGGTAATCCTTGAATTCACGCAAGGCTTCGGTATGGAAGAGCGGCTTCACCTTTGCGGAAAGCCCGCGTTGGCACGACGGCGCGTTCTGGTTCTCCGACTTTCACGCCCATACGGTCTATCGTGTAACCGGTGACGGCTCGCTCGAGGCAGTGGTCGAGGTTCCCGGGGAACCTTCCGGCCTCGGCTGGCTCCCCGACGGGCGCCTGCTGGTCGTATCGATGACCGACTGCACGCTCATGCGGCTCGACCCGGACGGGCTCAGGGAGCATGCCGACCTCAGCCGCATCGCCACCTACCATTGCAACGACATGGTGGTCGACGGCGAGGGGAGGGCTTACGTGGGCAACTTCGGGGCGGCCTGGGGCGATACGCCGAAGCCGGCAAAACTCGCAAGGGTGGACGCGGACGGCTCGGTCAGCGTCGCTGCCGAAGATCTCGATTTCCCGAACGGGTGCGCGATCTCGGCCGACGGGCGTACGCTGGTTGTGGCTGAGACCGTCGGGGGACGCCTGACGGCGTTCGACCGGGACGCCTCAGGGAACCTCCACAACCGGCGCGTCTGGGCCGAGGTCGAGGGTACGCCCGACGGCATCTGCATGGATGCCGAAGGAGCCGTCTGGGTCGCGGCCGGAACCGGCGGTGTGCTCCGCGTTGCCGACGGCGGCGAGGTCCTGGACCGGGTCGAGGTGACGGAGAACCTCGCCGTGGCCTGCATGCTGGGCGGGGCGGACCGGAAGACGCTCTATATTCCGACAACGATCAACGCGGGCCCGGAAGAACTCGCCCGGGTACGCAAGTCGAAGATCGAAACCGTGGAGGTCGATGTTCCGGGCAGCGGTTGGCCGGCCTGACAGCCCACTTTGATGGTTTCGATCGGGCGCCGAGAGCGGGTATTGTTTGCTGTGCGTCCTCGTCCCTGCACTCCGGGTTCCCGACTTGTATGGAACCGCGTGCCCGGAATTGCGAATCCCGAACTTCGGCGCGAAAACTGCTACAGGGGCCACACTACGCGAACGGTAAGCCGGAGGTGATCACCGGTCAGGTTCCGTTTGCAAGCAATCGCTTGAGGCCTCGTTGATCGAGCTTCCCCGTCGGTAGGGAGGGAATCTCCCCCACGGCGAGAAAGCGGATGACCTTCGGCAACTTGAAAACTGACAACCTCGGCTTCAGCGCAGTGACGATGTCGTCGGCGGTGAGTGATGCGCCGGGTTCGGGAACGATTGCAGCAGCGACGAGTTCGCCTCGTTCGGGGTCGGGGATGCCCAGGACGATGCACTCCCTGACGCCTGGGATGCTGCGCGCCTCGGCTTCGACTTCGGGGGGGCTGACGTTGGCTCCGGAGGTCTTGATCATGTTGCCCAGGCGGCCGGTGAAGAAGTAGAACCCTTCCCGAATCTCCCCGAGGTCGCCCGTGGGGAAGAACCCGTCCGGCTCGAAGGTTTCTTCCCGTTCCCGCTTGTAGTAGCCCTGCATGACGGAGAAACCGCGAACCTGGAGTTCCCCGATCTCCCCGTCGGGCAGGATCTGCCCGGTTTCCGGGTCGACGATGCGGTGTTCGACATCGTCCGAGAGTGCCCCCGTTGCCCCGTAGAGCCGTTCCGGCAGCTTTTCGTACGTCTGGAAGCAGTGTTGGCCGGCGGTCTCGGTCATGCCGATGCCGCCGGCGTAGTGTGTGCTGTCGCGCGTGGGGTCGACCAGGTAGTCGTAGAGGTTGCCGCCCCTCAGGCTGCTCAGGTCCCGGCTCGAAAAACTGGGATCGGCCTTCATCGCAGCGGCGTAGTGCGGCCATCCGGTGGCGTGCGTGGCACGCTCGCGTTCGAGCAGGGCGAGCGTGTCGGCGGGATTGAAGCGCTGTTCGAACAGCAGGCCGGCGCCGCTCAGAAAGCCGCACAGAAGGTGCGAAATACCTCCCAGCCAGAACCAGGGCATGGGGCCGTAGAGCAGGTCGCCCGGCGCGTAGCCGAACGCCCGGGCAATGGTTCTCTGCCGGCGGAGAAAGGCGTTCTGGGTGTGGACGACACTCTTCGGCGCGGCGGTGCTGCCGGAGGTGTAGAGCATGCACAGCCAGTCCGCCGGCGAAACGCTGTCTTCGACGGCTTGCACGATCGATTCGTCAACTCCGTCGCCCCGGGCAAGCAGGCTCTCGAGCGTGCTTGCCCAGGGGGGTGCGGACGGGGCCGCGACCACGATCTCACGCAGGTACGGCGCGGTGGGCATTGTCAGGGTTCCCGAATGGGTTCCCGAATGGGTCCCCGAATGGGTTCCCGAATGGGTTCCCGAATGGGTCCCCGACGGAGCAAGGGAGAGTTCGGGCAGCGCCACCTCGAGGTTGGCGATGTAGTCCTGTCGCAGGAACTCCGGCGTGGTGAGCAGCAACTGGACATCGCTGTGGCGTAGCTGGTGGGCGAGTTCCGGGGGCTTCATGAACGTATTGAACGGGCAGGCCAGCGCCCCGATCCGCGTGATCGCCAGGAAGGCCAGCACGAAATCGACGCCGTTGGGAAACAGGAATCCAACGCGGGCGCCTTTTCCGACATTGGAGGCCAGTAGCGCTCTGGCCAGGGACAGCGAACGGGCGTCTGCCTCGCGGTAAGTCAAACGCACTTCGTCGCTGACCAGCAGAAGGTTGTCGGGATGGGCGGTGACGTTCGCGGCGATGGTCGCCGGGATTGTTTCGCTCGGTAGGTTGACGTCACTCATCGATGGTCCCTTCATTCTTCTGCGTATCGCATCGCTGAAAACCAGGTAACCGGATGCTGTGCGGCTACCACAGGTCCCGCCGGCAGAGCATACGCATCAACGGCGGAAAGACCACCCTGGGGCTGGGATCCTACCCGGAGATCACGCTGGACATGGCCCGCGAGAGGGCGCTTGAGAACGCCCCCTCCGGCCCGCGATTGCCGTCCCGGGCGTGTTCGACGCCATCGCCCAACTATTCTACGGCGAGCTCCGCGGCGGCGTTCAGGGCGCCCTCGATCATCTTGCATTCGAGCAGTGCTTCATGGGATTTGGTTGTCATATTTTTGGAGCGCTATATAATAATTTACAAACCGCTCCAAGATCTCAGCCCGGAAATGTCCGAGACGCCTCAAACGCAGCGCGAACACCCCAAACAGACCGTAGGCGTGCGCACCGCTCCAACAGCAAACGATGCCGATGCCGGTGGCGAAATCCGCGAGCTGCTTGCCCACTATCTCTCGATGCGCGGTATGCAGCAGGCGACGGCTGAGCAACTGAACGAAGCGTTGCAGTTGGTTCTGGACGACATGCCCGCGGTGCTCTACGGGTCGTCAACGGAGGAACTGACGGAACACGAACAAGCGGTTCTTCGCGACGGGGGCGTCGATCTGTACGCGGTGACCGAACGCGACCCCATCGCCGAGACGGCCTTGCAATACGCCGCCATCGTCAAGACCAGCCTGACGACAGGGGAGGTGGCGCGCCGGCTGGGCATGCCGGAGAATCAAGTCAGGCAGATGATCGCCCGCGGAACGCTCTACAGCTTTCTGCTGAACAACCGCCGGCTCATCCCCATCTTCCAGTTTGAACGAAGCGGCCCCCTGGTCGCGAACATCACCAAGGTGAATGCGGCGCTAAGCCCGGACCTGCACCCTGTGGAAGTCCAGGAGTGGTACACGCAGGCCGATCCAGACCTGTTCGCGGGAGGCGAAACCGAAGCGGTCATGTCGCCATTGGCGTGGCTTCGCTCGGGTGGAGCCGTCAAGAAAGTCGTTGCGCTTGCGCACCGCCTGTAGCGCCCAAACCCCGCCGTACGCCCGAGATCGTGGCCAAACTACCCCGGGCGCCGGACCTTGCCCGGCTCAGTCGACTCGACCCGGCGCTGATTACCGTGGTGCCCGGTCAACTCCTGTTCCGGGTATATTGGCGAGGCGGGGCTTATCCGACACATTGGAACGCGTTTCGGCACTACGGCCCATTGTCGCGTTTCGACCACCACCTCCCCGACGGGCAGGGAGACCCGGTCTTCCAGAGTCGCGGCATTCTCTATGCGGCCACAGACATCGCAACCGTGGTGGCCGAGTGTTTCGAACGCAACCGGCGCCGGGTCAACCGCTTTCGGCGCCAGCCCTGGCTGGTTGCCTTTGCGTTGCAGGGCGAGGTGCGCCTGCTCGACATCACGGACACCTTTCCCGTCCGTGCAGGCGCCTCATCGAAACTCGCGGCTGGGCCGTATTCCCATGCACAGAACTGGTCGCGCGGTTTCTATGACTCCTTCCCGGCGATTCAAGGCGTCTATTACAGGTCGTCGTTGACTGGCCGGCCCGCTATCGCCCTCTATGAGCGCGCCCAAGGTGCTGGTGCCTTCCCGCGAGCGCCAGGGTTTCACCGTGCGCTGGGCGACCCCGCCCTGTTGGATGCACTGCGCATTGTCGTTGAGGAGATCGGATATACGCTGCTTTGACTGCACCAAAGCGGCATTCGATTCGCGTCCCGCCCGAACGCCCTTCTCGCCAAAAGCCACCACCGCATTCCGCCGCCGAAAAGCGGCATGCAATCCCGGTGAGGATAGGGATCCGGTCGTAGCGACAGCGAAAGCGGGACCGCATCGTTGCGGTCGAGCCATGCTTCCCCGTGTCGGAATGATGTCAGGCCACTGTTACGCAGAAAGAGCCGGCCCGCGAGGCGTCCGTGCAGGAAGACGTCGAGAACGCGCGTGGCGGTCAATCGGCATCTTGACCGGCTTTGTTGAACACGACCTCGATACCCAGGGTATGCAGGACCGCAAGCGTCTTGCCGAGTTGGCAGGTCGGCTTGCCCTTCTCGAGATCTATAATGAACCGCATGCCCGTACCGGCCGCCATTGCGAGTTGGCGTTGTGTCACGCCCAGCGATTTGCGCACGCCCCTGACCGTCTGGCCAACTTGCTGCACGGAAACGGCCATAGCGTTCCTGCGATCTAGTGTTACCGATCGGGAATACTAGCTGCTTTCAACGCCGAAAGGACCAATTTGTTACCGAACGGGAATAAATCGAGACCTCGAGACGGATGTTGTATAAAAAGTTCCCGATCGGGAATGTAATGCGTGGATGTTCCCATGGCCGCAGGCGTTTACTCGATCGCCATGCGGTCGTTTCTGGTATTTTGCCTGACGCAGGCGCTGGCCATTGTCGCCGCGCCGGGAGGCGGTTGAACAATAGCTCGCAACCGGCCTCACGCGATGCAGGACTCATTGTATCGATGGCGCGATTTTCAATGGTGCTGCCCGATCGCTTCATGGGAGGAGAACGCTCATGATTCAGACACCCGTCATTCCCTTGATCGTAAGGGGAAAGATCATCGAATCCGACCTGGTCGAATTTGCCGGCCGGGGTGGCGGATGCTCTTTCCGGACGCCTGACGTACACCGGTTCGTCGATCAACTGCCGTTGCGGGGCCTTGGAAACTTCAAGGACATCCACGCGTTGAAGACCGAAGAAATCATCGATTTCCTGGTCGGGTTCGGCAAACGGCTCGATGTGGGAACCAATCCGCATCTGCGGCAGGCGAGAGAGCTCTCCTACGACACGGCGCCGGTCACGCCCCCAATCCTGGACGATGAGTACGAAGCGCTGAACCACTTTTTTTCACGGGACCTGCTCGAAGACATGATCGAAGGCGAACGGGTCTATTTCGACGGCTGGGTGCGAACGCCCAAGCCCAACGGCAGGGTCTGCTCGATCCGGGCGTTCGGTGCTCGGAGCCTGCACATCGTCGCCGGCAACTCGCCGTTGGTCTCGGCCATGACGATTGCGCGCAGCGCCCTGACCCGTGGCGATGCCATCATCAAGAGCCCGTCGAACGATCCGTTCACCGCAGCGGCGGTGGTGCGCAGCCTGTGCGAATACGCGCCCGATCATCCGGTCACGAAGCATCTGAGCGTTGCCTACTGGAAAGGTGGCGATGAGTCGTTCGAGCGCAGGTTCTATATGCCGGCGAATATCGAAAAAATCCTGGCCTGGGGTGGATTCGCATCCGTCAAGCACGTCACGAAGTACATTCAACCCGGCCTGGAACTCATTTCCCTCGATCCCAAGCGCAGTATCAGCGTCATCGGCGCGGAGACCTTCAACACCGAAGAGTCGATGCAGGCTGCGGCGGTGCGTGTGGCGGCGGACATCGGCGGCCTGAACCAGGTGGGTTGCGTGAACGCGCGCAAGGTCTACCTGCTGACCGGAACCGAAAGCGCCGGGCTCGAGAAGGCAAACCGATTCGGCGATTTGGCCTATCGCGCGATGATGGCCCTGCCGGAGCGCTTCAGCACCAAGCCGAAGAGCGTCGATGCCGAGCTGAAATCGAATGTGGAGGCGCTTCGATTCCAGGAAGACTGGTACAACGTCATCGGCGGCGAAGACGACGAGGGCGCCATCATCGTCTCACAGCTTCCGGAAGCCGTCTCCTTCGATGCCAGCCTCGACAATCGCGTCGCCAATTTCATACCGGTAGACAGCATCGACGAGGTCGCTGCCGATGTGGATGCCTATACGCAGACCGTCGGTGTCTACCCCGAGGCGTTCAAGCGGGAACTCGAGGACGTTCTGCCACTGTACGGCGCACAGCGGATCGTCTCGCTCGGCTACGCGGTGCTCGCGGATTCCGCCGGGGGTCCGCAGGACGGCATCGAGCCGATCCGGCGCATGACCAAATGGATCGTGGACGAGAACTGCGATGCCCTCGATCGCGGGGTTCATCCGCCGCCCTGGGCTGATTGAATGGAGGGCGACACGTCAAACAAACCAATTGCGGCCGTCACGGGAGCCTCCTCGGGAATCGGCGCCTGCTTTGCCGAGCGGCTCGCCGGCCGCGGCTCCGATCTCATCATCGTCGCCAGGCGCCGCGAGCGGTTGGAAAAACTGGCGAAAACGATTGAGGAAAGGTTCGGCGTCGCCGTGGAGATCAGGGCGGTCGATCTTTCAGACCAGACGGCGACCCGCGCGCTTGCGGAATACCTGGGGTCTCTCGATCGCGTCTATACACTCGTCAACTCGGCGGGTTTCGGCACCAACGGCGCGTTCGCGTCGGTCGATGCGGCGCGCATCGAGCAGGAACTCAACGTGGACATGGTTGCGCTCGTGATGCTGACGCGCGCCGTACTGCCCGGAATGCTGGCGCGGTCGAAGGGCGACATCATCAACGTTTCCTCGGTAGGTGGCTTCAATGCCGCCCCTTACTTCGCAACCTACAGCGGGATCAAGTCGGGTGTCATCACCTTCACCGAATCCCTGTACGGCGAACTCAAGGGCACGGGCGTGCGGGTTCAGGTTCTGTGCCCCGGGCCGGTGCCGACGGAATTCAATGAGGTGGCAGGCGTCGACGAAACGCCGACTCCCGGCGTCATGATTCAATCGGCCGAAGACTGTGTGGCCGGTTCATTGCGGGATCTGGAAAAGGGGAAAGCCGTGAGCATTCCGAATACGGCCTGCCGTTGGATCTTCAGGTTTGTCAGGCATTTGCCGCTTTCCCTGCGCCTGGCGTTCGTCTCGGGAATGGTGCCGAAAGACCCGAGCTAGGGATCTGGCCAGAGCACCTCAATTGCGCATTCCATGCGAGCTACCCGGCTTCCTCAAGCAGTCGTTCGCGCAGTTTCGCTTTCGCGATCTTTTCCAGATTGGCACGTGGCAGCGAGTCTACGATGCGCACTTCCCGCGGCCGTTTGAAGTCCGCCAGAGATCGTTCGCAGGCGCCTTCGATCTCGCTTTTGAGTTTCGTGGGGTCCTGTTCACCGCCTGCGAGCACGAAGGCTACCGGCACTTCGTTCAGCATCCTGTCTGGCTTTGCCACGACCGCGGCCTCGGAGACGCCCGGCAGCGATTGAATCACCCGTTCGACTTCGGCGGCGCTGACGTTTTCGCCCCCGACCTTGAGCATGTCCTTGATCCGGTCTTCGAACGACAGGGTGCCATCGGGGTTCGCCCGTACCCGGTCGCCGGTAATGAAGAACCCCGCGTCATCGAAACTCGACTCCGTGACCGCCTCGTTGTTCAGGTAGCGATCGAAGATGGAAACGCCGGGAATGCCGCGGATTCGCAGTTCGCCGGCTGCGCCCGGTTCCACGCCGGTTTCCTCCGGTGTCAGTACGGCGATCTCATAGAGCGGTGACGGGCGTCCCAGAGAGAAGGGCGTGTCATCGTGGAGCACCGAACCCACGATTCCCAGGCTCACGGTTTCGGTCATGCCCCACCAGCCCAGCGAGCGAACCTTGAATTTCCTGTCGTAAATGCCGTTGATGCCCACGCCCCAGGTTCGGAACCGGTGCTCCGGCACCTCCTGATCCTTTATCGCGTTCACGCAGAAGGGCACGACTGAACTCCAGGTGCAGCCGTGCCGCAGGGCCACGTCCCAGAACCGGCTTGCCGAGAACCGGGGTTGCAGCACGACTGTGCCGCCGACCCACAGGGACGCCAGTACCTGGCAGGACATGGCGTTCATGTGGAACAGCGGCAGCATCGTCTGGTGCACGTCGGTCGACAACAGTCCTTCGCTGAAGGCGCCGGCGCGGGCAGCCCACAGCCCGTTGGCGTGGGTCCAGACCACGCCCTTCGGCCGGGATGTGGTACCGGATGTGTACATCACGCACAGCGGCGCCGTCGGGTCGACGACCCGGTCGGGCGGTTCGGAATCGGCGTGCAGAGCCGCGAATGCCTGATCCGGGGCGACGGTGGCGCTGGCGGGGATGCCGGCGTCCGATTCGGTCACGGCAAGCCATTGCAGGTCGGGGCAGTTTTCGGCGACCAGGGCGGCGAATTTCGGCTGGGTAATGGCCGCTTTGACGCCTGCAAAACCGGCGTAGTAATTCAGTTCGGCGCCTGCAGACCGGGTATTGGTGGTTACCGCGACGGCGCCCAATCTGGCGCACGCGAACCAGCTCAGCAGGAATTCCGGGCAGTTCTCCAGGTGAACGAGTACGAAATCGCCTTTGCCGATGCCGCGATCGGCCATTCCGGCAGCCAGCCGCCTGGTTGCCTCGGAAAACTCCCGGTAGGTCCATAGCCGCCCGGGCAACTCGAACGATTCCCAGACAAGGAACGGGTGGTGCGCCCGGATCCTTGCCTGCTGGTCCAGGAGCGTTCCCATGTCCCAACCGGAAAACGGGTTTGCCGCAGGGTGTCGAAGGGTCGGACGAGTCATCGGATCGACAAGGCTGAGGGATGGGAACAGGCTACCACGGCGCTATTAAATTAACCAGTTGTTATATTATCATTCCAGCCAGGGAGCCGGATTCTTCTCGGCACGTCGAGACAGCGGTCTAACGTGAAAACTACTGCGCGTCGACATCATGCGGCTTGTCGTGGCACGTCGAGATGATAACCGAACCGGAGGCAGGATCTGGTTGCCTGCGTTTGCGGTGGCTGCGTTGACAAGTCGGATGGAACCACGGAGGACACGGATCGATGGCGAGTGAGTTCAGAAGAAAAGGGGTAATAGTTACCGGCGCCGGTTCCGGCATCGGGCGTGCAACGGCGCTCGCCTTCGCGGAAGAGGGTGCGGATCTCGTGCTGGTGGACATCAATTCCGAAGCCAATCGCGAATCGCTGCAGCTTGTGGAAGAGATCGGCGCCACCGCCGTGACCGTCGATTGCGACCTGTCCCGGGAAGACCAGGTGGAGGCGATGGTGGACACGGCCGTCAAGTCGTTCGGAGCGATACAGGTTGCCGTCAACAATGCCGGCGTCGAGCAGGAAGTGACTCCCCTGGTGGAGCAGACCGTGGAAACCTACGACAGGGTCATGGACACGAACGTCAAGGGCGTGTGGCTATGCATGAAATACGAGTTGAAACACATGCTGGGGCGGGGGCAGGGCGCAATAGTCAACACCTCGGCCATGTCCGACTCGATCGGCTCTGCCGGGATGCAGTTCTACGTCGCGAGCAAGCACGCCGTGCTCGGACTGACCCGATCGGTTGCGCTGGAGGTCGTCAGGCAGGGCGTGCGCGTCAATGCCGTCGCTCCCGGTCCGGTGCTGACCCCGATGCTCATCGAGCACCGAAAAAGAAACCCCGAACTCCACGAGATGGCCGAGGCGGCTCATCCGTTCGGGCGATACGCGGAACCCCGCGAAATTGCCGATGCGATTCTGTACCTGGCCTCGAACCGTTCGAGCTACCTGGTCGGCCAGTCCATCAAGGTCGATGGCGGCGCCACTGTTCCTTAGCCGGGCCTGCGCACGAATGAATCCAGCGAGGTTGGCAAAAATAGTGAAGTTGCTCGACGGTTACCACCGAAGCTCAGAATAGTCCGCTGAATCGCAGAGCCCGTCGCTGGCCCGGATGAGGCTCACTTCATTCTGTGGGGGAACGTAGAAGCCCTTGGCCGGCCGGTTGGTGGCGTCCAGAATCGTGAATCCTCGCGTTCCGTCCCGCTCGACCTCGATGAAGTGATGGGACGTTGCCGCCCAGCCCTTCGTGAAAAACTGGAACCCCTGGGCGGCGATTCCGTCGAGTTCCAACTGGCTGCCGTCCTCTAGGGCAAGCTGCGCACGCAATCCGCTGACGGTAAATCCATCCCAGTCGAATTCGGTCAGAACCTTCAGGTCCGTGATGTCGGTGGTTTCGCCGTTGCGTGCGACGTAACCCACTTTCGCCACGAATCCGTTCTCCATCTGCACGATCATGGCAACCCAGGACAGATGCTCGCCCAGGGTTCCGGTTACCATTCTGTGCTGCCTGGCAACCATATAGTCGCGCGGGCCCCAGGAACGGTCGCGGTGGGCCAGGGCATCGACGGCGTATTCCTCGTCGCCCAGGCGCAGGCGCCCTTTCAGTCGTCCGGCCACCTCCAGGTGTCCGTCGGCATTCATGCTGTCATGAACGGACGACCCTCCTTCGTGCTCGCTGACTTCCTTCGTCCAGTTGCGGGGGGTGTAAAACGGCTGGTGAAATTCCAGGCTCGCGCCGCCGTCGGGTTCTGCCCAGGAATAGTTGATGCGGCCGTCGCCCAGGCTTTGCACTGCCGAAGATCCGACAGTCTGCCCCGTCTCGGTTCGTGCGCACTCGATGTGCTGGTATTCCTTGATCAGGCGAAAACACCGGCCGCCCTTCTTGAACGCGAAGGTCAGAACCTGGCCGGTTCCCCGGTTCGGGTATTGGCCGATCCGATGATAGCCGCCGACCTGGTTTTCGGAATCGTAAAACCAGTAACAATCGCTTTCCTGCCAGTTTTCCGCGTCAGTTGGTTGATGTGGGCGGTTCCAACTCTCGTTGTAGGTCATTTGCTGTCTTTCCTGTTGATCAGTTCCAGCCGCTCTCCACGATTGCCCAGAGCCACTCGTACCCTTGTGCATGGGCGGCCTTGTGCGCTTCCGGTACGCCCCGGTTCATTGACGTAAGAATGATAAGGCCGGTAAAGCACATGAGTTTTCGAAAATAGTCGTAGTCGGCCAGGCGGCGCCCGGTTACCTTCTCATAGCGGGTTTTCCACGCCTGTTCGGTCGGGATCAAGTTCTGGACGTCGGGCGGGGCGGCCATGCGGCAATATTCGTTGAAGTTGACCTGCAGGGCGATGTCCATGGAAGGGCTGCCGATTCCCGCCAGTTCCCAGTCCAGAATCGCTACGAGCCTGTCGTTCCTGAACATGTAATTGGCTAGGTTCGCATCGCCGTGAACGAGGGTCCATTCGCCGGAGTGGTAGGAGGGCTGATTGTCGAAAAGCCATTGGCGGCAACGCTGCAGTCGATCGATGGACGGGAAACCCGACCATTCCGCGGTTTTCCAATACCAGTTCAGGTACCTCTCAATGGGGGTTCGGCCGCCCGCGCTGCAGCAGTATTTCTCCAGGCCGAGACGTTGCCAGTCGACGGAATGGACCTGTCCGAGTGCAGCGAAGATTCCATCGTGCATTTTCGCGCGTTGGGCCTCGCTTGCCTTGGCGAACAATCCCGTCGTGTAGGCCGAGGTGTCTGGAACTTCACCGTCGACCCGCTCCATGATGAAGCCCGGCAGGGGGAGGCAGTCGCTATTCGCATCGCAGGCAACCGGTTCTGGAACCGGCAGTCCTCGTTCACTCAGGATCCTGTGGAGGTGAAACTGGTTGGCGATATCGTACTCGGCAAAAATGCGGAGTTCGTTGTTGTACGGTGCGTATCGCAGAACGTAATCGTTGGTGGCGCCGTTCACCCTGGCGCTGAAAATCACGATGCCGCTGGACGCGCCGGCGCCTGCTCCACCACCGACGGTGTCGAATACCTCGACCTCGCCTTCCGTCTCGGGCTGACTTTCGAGGAGCGCTTTGATCCGTTCCGGGCCAACTTCCTCGAAGTCCGGTTTCAGAGCCGTCATTGCCGACCGGATGGCGTTTTCCATGTTAGTGTTTGTATCAACCACGGCGATGTGTTCCTGAGCGTAAAGGAGGTCTTTGTTGCAGCCGACGCAAGCAACGGGCCGAACTGCTTGCCCCGGGAATCTATCCGGCGGGTCTGCCCAGGTCAACTAATCAATCAATTATTTCTATGCAGCGAAAGCTGCCCTTGATAGGGTAAGCGTCGACGGACGAATGAAGGAGCATTGGCAGTGGGCAGCCCGGGAAATCTGGAAGAGGTGCTAGCGAAACTCGAAATCCGGGAAGCGCTGGCCCGTTACGCGCGGGGCATAGACCGCTACGACATCGAGCTGGCCAAAAGCGCCTATCACCCCGATGCCACGGATGAGCACGGACCCTATCGCGGCAATGCCCACGAGGTGATGGACAGGGTGGAAAGGGGCATGGCCGGCATCGAAGCCTGCCAGCACCAGATACTCAATACCCTGATCGAGCTCGATGGCGAACGGGCGAATGTCGAGTCCTATTTCTTCTCGCTGCACGTTCCGAAAGGGTCGAAGGTCGAGGAACATTCCTATGGGCGCTACATCGACGTTTTCGAACGCCGTGACGGGGAATGGAAAATCCTCGACCGGAGGGTGGTCGTCGACATCACCTCCTGCCCGCCGCGCGCCCCCTGGAAGTACGAGGACCGTTTCAGCCGGGGAACCAGGGACCGGCAGGACCCGAGCTACGGGATCCTGCGTCGATGACGTCGTTCCCCAACGCGCTTTCGCCGTTGCGCATCGGGCAGGTCACTATTCCCAACCGGATCGTTCGCACGGCCCACGTCACGATGCTGGGCATGGATGCCAAGAGCGGGGTCAGCGAAAGGCTCATTGCCTATCACGAAGCCCGCGCCCGCGGCGGCGTCGGCCTGACGATACTGGAGATCTGCTCGGGCCACCCTTCGAGCCCGGCGCCCCTGATGGCGATCAACCCCGGGCTGGTCGAAGGCTATCGGCAACTGGTGGAGAGAATCAGGCCGCACGGCATGCGCTTGTTCCAGCAGCTCTGGCACGGAGGGCATCACGCGAAACCGCTGGACGGCAGCGCCCCCTGGTCGGCATCGGATATTCCGAGCCCCCGGCTGGGCATTGCGGCCCGGCCCATGACGCGATCGATGATCACCGAAGCGATCGACAGCTATGTGCTGGGGGCAGGCGCGGCCAGGAAGGGCGGCATCGATGGCGTGGAGGTCCATGCCGCGCACGGTTACCTGATCCAGCAGTTCCTGTCGCCCATCACGAACCGGCGCACCGACGACTATGGCGGCCCCCTGGAAAACCGCATGCGGCTGCTGCTCGAAGTCCTGGCTGCCGTGCGCGAGGAAGTCGGTGCGGGCTTTCCCGTGGGTATGGAGGCGGCCCGGATTGCGGCCCTGCGCGGACACGAGGTTATTCTCTGCGAAGCCGACAAGGACCTCGGCGGCAAATTGCGCCTGGCCAGGAAGGCGCCCTTCCGTGCGGCCATCGGCGATGTTGCGGCCTGGCTGGAGTCCAAGCTGTTCAGGCTCGGCGTGCAGATCGATCTCAGCACTTATTGTGATTCAATACCACTGAATCCGGTGATTTCGGCGAGAGTACGCGGGGGAAAGCATGAGAGCCTGGCAAATGACCGAACTTGGAAACCCCTGGGACAAGTTGCAGGTCCGGGACGTCGTTCTGCCTGAAGTCTCCGGCAGAACCTGCCGGATCGCCGTCGAGGCAGCGGACCTCAACTTCGCGGACATTCTGCAGTGCCAGGGCAGCTACCAGGTGAAACTCGAGCTGCCGTTTACGCCCGGCATGACAGCGGCCGGAACTGTATTGGAGACTGGTGCAGACGCGCCCTTCAAGGCAGGCGACAGGATTATCGGAGTCAGCCACCGCGGCAGTGGCGGGTATGGCGATGAGTGCCTGATCGCGGCGGCCGGCGCCAACCTGATTCCGGAAGGCGTGGATTGCATGCAGGCCGCTGCGATTCACATGACCTACGGCACCGGCTGGTTCGGACTGCACCTGCGCGGGGAACTCCAGCCGGGCCAGACCGTGCTGGTGCTTGCCGCTGCCGGCGGCGTCGGCTCGGCGGCGGTCGATCTTGCCAAGGTGCACGGCTGCCGGGTGATTGCCGCTGCCGGCGGCGGGAAAAAAACCGAAGCCTGCATTCGGGTCGGCGCAGACGAGGCCATCGACTACAACGCCGAAGACCTGTACCGGCGCGTCATGGACCTGACCGACGGCCGGGGCGTCGATGTGGTGTACGACCCGGTCGGGGGCGACTACTTTGACGTGGCGCGGCGGCTGGTTGCCTGGGAGGGCAAGTACCTGGTCATCGGGTTTGCTTCGGGCAGGATACCGGCCGCTCCGATGAATCATGCCCTGGTGAAGAACTATTCACTGACCGGCGTCCATATGGGCGGCTATCGAGGGCGCGATGATATGCAGTTTGAGCGCTGTTACCAGGCGCTCTACCAGATGCTTCTGGATAACAGACTCAAACCGCTGGTTGACGATGTCATCGGGTTCGATGCGCTCCCTCAGGGGCTGCTGAAACTTGCCGACAGGCAGACGATCGGGCGTGCAATCTTTGACCCGCGCCGGTAGTGATTCTGCTTCAGCCCCTGGCCGCGCTAAGGGAGAAGCCTGGCTGCCCGGCAGCGAACAGCAAACGTGACTGACTACCCGTCAGTTTCCAGGCTGGTCAGGTAGTCCATCGCTTCGTTGTGAGCGCTTTCCGTGGCCGCGCAGGTGATCTTGTCATCACCACCCCGCTTTTCACTGTAGCGCTGAATTTCACCTTCGATGAAATGACTTTGCCGTCCGCAAGGACAATAGTCGCTCCAGTTCACCGTTATTTCGTCACCAGTGATAAAGCCGCCCCAGCGCGTCTCGGAACCAACGTCAAAGAAGGCCGCCCGCCCGGTCTGGCGCCCGGTACGCGGCAACGGCTTGCTGGTGTCCGGGTCGAGAACGAATGGAATGGCAACAGGCGACAGGTGATAGCGATCGTATTCACACTGATAATTAAGTGTAAAAACCTCACTCATTCCGTAAGCCATGTGTAGCTTGTCGATTCCAATGAACCGGCACACGTCCTCCTGCCAGTTTTCCGGCGGCGTCACTCCTTTTGATCCGCCGCCGCCCTGGACGTACGAATTGGGGGCGAAAACGCCCTCCAGGCCCTTTTCCAGCCCTTGCCTGGCCCAGGTGTGGAGCATCGACCAGGTACCGGCGAAAAAGAGGCGTCTGCCCTTGAACTCCTCGTAGGTGCGCGTGAAAAACTCGCCCAGAAGCTTGGGCATATTGTTCTGCAGCTCTTCGAATTCCTTGACCCGCTCCAACAGTGCCGGATTGATTTGCAGACTGTCGAGCTTGCCCTTGGCCTTCGCCGAACGAATCCTTCCGGTCAGATAAAGCACGTCGGCACTCAGGCGCTGGGGAAAGGCGGGGATGAAACGGCTTTCATCGCCGTCCAGAACGTCCTTTACGAAGTAATCGTTCACGCGCATGGGGCCGCCCCTGCGAAAGTACGGAAAAATGCAGTAAACGTCTTCGTCTCCTTCGTTTGTTCTGTCCCTGACCACCGAGGCGATCTGTGTAAACCGCTTGTCCCATTCGCGCCGGGATGCGGGGATGAATGACATCGTCCCGGTCGTGCCCGATGAGAGGGTCAGATACAGATCGGTTTCCGTGTCGAGGACGTCGAGCCATTCATCGATGGTCTTGCAATCAGAGACATCGACATCGCTGATATCGATACTCGTGAGCTTGGAAATGAATCTGTTGATGTCGGCGAAGCGGCTGTGTTCCAGCAGAAAAGGCGGGTAGGCTTTGTACATGGTGTGTTCGAACAGCAGGGGCACCGCGTCGTCGATGCTGTCCAACCGTTCGATGCCCTGTTTGGCTGCAAGCTGCTGAAGCATCGGTATCTTGTCGACGAGCGAATCAAACCGATACTTCAGCACCTCCTCATGCAGCGATGCCAACCGCTCTCTTGGTATGGTGTGCATGTTGGCTTCAGAGCGACCGAAGTACTCATTTGGGTCATCGCCGAATTTGATGGCCTCTGTCCGAAGGTCATAATCGTCAAGAAACTGTTCCGGTCTGTTCATGGTGTAAACCTCTGGCGTTCTCAGGAGACGTTGCCCGTCGAAACCGGTAGGGAGGCGGGCCCCCAGATGCCGGGGAAAGGACGCCATCCGAATTCTCCGTCGCGCGCGAGATTCGGAAGCCGCGAAGCGATGATCGGCAGGGCAACCTCGATCTGAACCCGTGCTATGAACTGGCCCAGGCAGATGTGGATGCCGCGCCCGAACGCGTAATGACGCGCCTCGGGTTTCCGGCCGGGGTCGAAGCCGTTCGGGTCGCTGAAGATGGAAGCGTCGCGGCCCGCCAGCGGCAACGGAAAAACCAGCATGGTTCCCTCGGGAACGGTCAGGTCCCGGTAGACGAATTCCTCCCTCGCGATCCGATAGGTGGTTATGACGCTGGCATAGCGCAGCGTCTCGTTGATGATTGCCTTGGCGAACTGCTCGTCACTTGCCAGCCGTTTCCAATCCTCCGGGCGATCGAGCAGGATGTTGACGATCATGTTGAGCAGGTTCTTGGACGTGTCGTAACCGCCGCCGAACAGGAGAACGATCAGGTCGATCATTTCCTGCCGGGTCAGGCCGTCTTCATGGCCGGTGAACTCCAGCAGTTGGTCCAGAAGGTCCTTGTCACGGGCATCTTGCGGGGGGTTGGCCTCGCGCTCTTCGAAGAGTCGCTCGACGAAGTCCAGCATGTACTCGAGCGCGTCATCCAGGGCCGGCAACATGTCCGGATTCAGGCTGAAGCCGGTACCCATTGCCTCGAGCTTGTCCTTGATCACCGGCACGATGTCCACGGGCGCCCCAATGAGCCGGCACATGACGCTGATCGGGAAGAACGAGGCAAACTCGGTGAAGTCGAATCGGTCCCTTGCGGCCCAGTCGTCGAGCAGGCCGTTTACCGTGTCCTTCATGATCGGCCGGTGCAGTTCAGCGTTGCGCGGGGTGAAGGTGGGTGCCACCACATCGCGGATGCGTTTGTGGTCATCGCCGGAAAGCGCCAGCATGAACCGGTTGTTCCACTTGCCCCAGGTACTGTCATCGGCGCCCATCAGGGTGGTGATCGCCTTGTTGGGGGTGTCCAGCTTGTCGTCCATGAGGAGCAGGTCCCTCATGTCGTCGAAGCCGAGCACCACATAGCCGACGGCTGTCCTGGCAAGCCAGTGCTGCTTGATGGCCTCCCTGTACTGGGGGAACGGGTCTTCGGCGAACGCCGGGCTTGTGATGTCGATTTCCGGCAGTGTCAGTTCAGCGATGTTCATGGTGCTTCAATTGCCTGATTGCCCGCGCGTCCAGACCTCTTGTTCTCGGACAAGGTTTACCAATGAGTCGACGGTCAAGCCGACGACCGCCCTCTCGTTGGTCGGAGACGACGCTTGGTCAGGCGTCTTGCCCGGGTCTGCATCGTTTACGCCGCATACACGACAGATGCCGTTGCCTGGCGTCGGTCGGGACCGTTCGCGAACGGTCACGGCAAAGAACGATCGGTGGTCATGCGCCGTTCAGGTACTCTTCCAGTGTCTTCATGTATTGGCGGATCCGGCTCTCCTGGTACCGCGCCAGCGTGACCCCTTTCTTGCGGGTCGCTTTCAGTCCCTTCGTCATGCGCGAGAGATTGGGAATGTCCTGGTCGATGACGGGCCCGTAGACGCCCATTTCCTTCTGGTCGGCCCAAAGGTCGTTTTCGCCGATTCTCCGCTCCGCCATCACCTGGTAGTCGCGTCCGTCCGTCGGTACGGGATGCAGCATCCAGATTTCGAAAAGGCATTCGTCGGGGGAATCGTTCCAGGGCCTGAAGCGGTAGCACAGCGGCGCAAAAGGCGTGGGCCAGACCGTGAAGTTGGGAAAGATGTTGTACTGCACCTGGTCCATGACATCGAAGGTACTCGCCTCGCTCAGGTCCACACCGTATCGTTCGGAAAAGGCCTTGCGGTTGAAATCGCCCAGGACATCGCGCGCACGCTGCCCCTCTTCGACCCGAGGCCGCATTTCCTCGGGGAGGCGCCGCAGCATGGCGTCGACCACCTGCTGCTCGTTGACCTTGTTCGCGACATACTGGCTGGGCACCCCGTCCACCAGGATCAGGCGGTTGATATGCCTGCTGTCGGCCCAGACGTCGTACTGAACTTTGGTGTCGTGAGAAAACGCGGCGATTCCGTTGGGGTCGATCCTGTGCTGCTCATCCTTTTCGTAGTGCGTTTCCGGCACGTGAAACCCTTCGATAAAGGCTTCCAGCGCGATTTTCCAGTTGCAGCGAACAACCTGCGAGACGTGACCGGCCTTGTAGCGCTTCTCGAATTCCTCACCGGACACGTGTTGGGGAAGCAACTCGAGGTAGTCGCCGAGCGGGGCGCAGTCGTCGTCGAGATTGACGAAGACGAAGCCGCCCCAGGTATCGATTCTAACTTCGGGCAAGCAGAATTCTTCCCGATTCAGGTGATCGAAATCCCAGGCGCCGGGAACGTATTTCAGTTGGCCCTCCAGCGACCAGGTAAAGCCGTGATACGGGCAGCGGAACTCGTTCTTCCGCCCCTGGTCCAGGCACAGGGCATTGCCGCGGTGCAGGCAGGCATTGACGTAGGCCTGCACGGTGTCGGCGCCTGTCCGCACGACGATGACGCTGTCGTCGCAGATGTCATAGACGATGTAGCTTCCGACCTCCGGGATGTCCTCAAGGCGGCAGGCAACCTGCCAGGTCCTGTTCCAGACCGTTTCCTTCTCGCGCCGGTGCCATTCCCTGGATGTATACCGGTCTATGGAGAGGTCCTCGTTGCCCATGTCCACCCAGGAGGTGGTGCGGTACGGCGCCGCGGCAGGGTGGGTGTCCCTGGCGATGATCGATTGCACGGACTCGCCCGGCCCGAGATTGATGTTGGGGTAACCGCTGTCAACGGATGCGCTGTCTTTCATGTCCGGCTTGCCTGATTGATTGGTGCATCGGCGCCAGGGGCGCGTTTCGACCTTCCCGATACAAGGTCCCCGGCATCAATATAGCAACTTGACGACAGGGTGTAAATAATATATCGCTCGATCAATTAAATCGTTGGCCCGGCCGGGGATTTCCTGCGACACTCAGCGGGGCGGCACGGATAAGGAGGTAGAAGGAATGCCAGGTCAGATCGTCATCGTCGGCGGTACTTCCGCGGCGGGAAAGACAACCACCGTGGCCACATTCGCCAAGCGCGCCAGTGCCCCTTACCTGATGTTCGGCATCGACAATCTTCTCGGCGCCATGTTTCCGGGCAAGTTCTCGATGTTCGGCGAGAGAACGCAGGAAGGGATGTATCACTTCCATGAAGATCCGGACGATCCGGAGAGTCCGTTCCGCTGCGGCTTCGGCGACTTCGGCTGGAGCGCCATCCGGGCGTTTCACGACATGATCGCCGCGGCTTCGCGAGCCGGCCAGAACCTGGTGGTGGATCACCTGCTGTTTCTCGACCCCCCGTTTCTGCAGGATTGCGCATGGCGCCTCGACGGGCTTCCCGTGTTGCTCGTCAATCTGAAGCCTCCATACGACGTGTTGATGGAGCGCCAGGCCACCCGGCAGGTGCATATGCCGGACACCATGGAAGAGGCGGCGCGAAGTGAGGAGGAGAGCGCGTTCCAGGTCATCGCGAAAACCATGCAGAAACTGACGCCCTGGTTCTATGAAGCCAGTTACGCAAACGATATCCACGACCTGGCGATCGACACGACCAGGAATAGTCCGGACGAGGTCTGCGAGCGGATCGAACAGCGGTTGGGCGAGGGCCCGGGCACGGCGTTCGACCGCCTGCGGGAGCGCTATCCACGGCCTCGTGCCTGATCGCCCGCGGAATGGGCCGGGCCGATAATTGACCAATAGATTAAAAAGAGCCCCTGTGCTATATTCGCCTCGATAACGTCCTGCCGAGGTGTAACCGGAGGCATCGAGCCCCGGCGCCGGTAAGGTGTGCCACAAGGAAACCGTTATGGAGTTTGGCGTTTTTTTCGAGTTGTCCGTTCCGCGTCCGTTTACGCGGGAGAGCGAGTCCGCCGCTTATTTCGACGCGCTGGCGCAGGCGACGTTGGCGGACGAGTTGGGCTTCGATAACGCCTGGGTCGTCGAGCATCACTTCCTGGAGGAATATTCCCACTCGTCGGCCCCGGAGCTGTTCCTAACGGCGCTTGCCATGCAGACCGAGCGCATCGGCCTGTGCCACGGCGCCGTCGTATGCGTTCCGGGTGTCAACCACCCGGTTCGCATAGCCGAACGCGCCGCGGCCCTCGACATTCTTTCCAGGGGGCGCCTGCAACTGGGCACCGCACGTTCGTCCACCTGGACGGAACTGGGCGGCTTCTGCAACGAACCCGATATCACCAAGGTGAGTTGGGATGAGTATGTGCAGGCGATTCCCAGGATGTGGACACAGGACTCGTTCAGTTTCGACGGTGTCTCTTTCAGGATGCCGGCGCGCAACGTCATCCCCAAGCCGGTCCAGAAGCCGCATCCGCCGATGTGGGTTGCGGTCACCAGCCCCGGCACGGAACTCGAGGCGGCAAAGCGAGGCCTCGGTTGCCTCGGCGTATCCGCCCAGTCCTTTGCGGCCCAGGAACGTACCGTCGAGAAATACCGCGAGGTGATTGCGAATTGCGATCCTGTGGGAGAGGTGGTCACCGACAAGGTCCATTCCATGAACTACCTGTTCTGCCACGAGGACATCGGCTACGCCTCGAAGGTGGGCCGCAACTTCATCAACCGGTTCAGCTTTCTCAATACCAATCAGCTCTGGAGCCGGGAAGTCTTTCCTTCCTCGGCTTACCGGTCGCTGGGGAACCTGGCTCCCGGCAAGTCCCCCGGCAGAAGCGATCCAGCCAGGTCCAGGCCGGAAGACGACCCGGCCAAGGTAAAGCCGTTGCCGGAAGGAGTCACGATAGGCGACCCCGAGCACATCATCGCCGCGATCCGGAAATGGGAGTCGGCCGGAGTCGACGGCATCAATTTCCTGCTGAGTTGTGTGGACGCCATTCCCCATGAAGAGGTTCTGGAAAGCCTCCGCCTGTTCGCGAAAGAAGTGATGCCGGCGTTCGGCAAGGGGCGCGACGACCTGAAGGTGGGCGTGAAGCTGGAAGTGGCGTGATGCTGAGGGGAAACCGAAGCATCGATGAGGTGTTCAATGGCGCGCCCGATGTCGATGTCGAGAACCTGGAGCCGCTGGAACTGGGGCGGTTAAGCTGGCTGCAGCTCAACTACGAGCTACTGGTGGGCGATGGGTACCGTACCGACTTTTTCCCGCCGGGTTTGCATCCCACCGATCCTGTTGTCGTCAACCTGCAGGTCTGGGATGTCGATGACGGCCCGGCCGGACCGTTCCGGCTGGCGCAGGTTCGATTGACCTGCCGCGCCGGAGTGCGAATTCGTGCCCTGCAGACCAACAGCGTCATCGACGGTACCGACGAAGCAAGGCGCAGGCTGAGCTCCGGGTGGGCGTATCGCCCGGTTGCCGGCAGCATCGACTTCAAGCGCTTCAACAACCGTTGGTCGGCCGAAGTGGCCGTTGACGGGAGACCGGTGTTGAAAGGGCACATGAGTCTGCCTCAACCGCTGAACGCCGCCGATCTGCAACACATAGCGAACATGAATGCCGGCATGGTCGACGGCGAGGCGTTGCTGCTCCAGGTAGAACCCGCCATTACGACGCTGGGCGTTCTGCGGGGCGCTCCCGTGCTGGAGAACTTCGACCCGGAATTCTGGAACCTCGGGGATGCGAAGCCGGGGTTTCCCGTCATCGGTGCGGGAGCGGACCTGACCATGACGCTCCCGCCGGTTCGTTTCATGCAGGACCCGGTCAAGTCCGCGATCCACGGCACCCGGAAGGTAGCGTAACCATGAGTTTCCGTCGAGCGAGAATCATCAACCAGGACATCGTCAGGGCGCCCGCCGAGCAGGTGTGGGATGTGCTGACAGACTGGCACAACACCCATCGGTTGAGAACGGGCGAATCGGCTTCGGGGCCGCTGAGCGTGAACAGGGTGGAACTCGAAGGGCAACCCGGCAGCACGCCGCGTACCCGGGTGTTCCATTTCAGGGACGAGCGCATGGGCATCGTCCGCGAGACCCTGTTGCACCAGGACGACGAGGCGATGCACTACTATTACAACATCGAAGGCATCGGGCCTGCCGGTGTGCGCAACTACCTGGCGACCACGGACGTGGACCCGATTACAGATAGTGAATGCCAGGTCACCATCACCGCGCGATTCGACCTCGCCGCCGACATGGAAATGCTGCGGGCCAAGAACATCATCAACGCCGCCCACCTGGGTGTGATCAAGGGCCTGCAGTTCAATCTCGAAAAGTCCGGTTGAGTGCTTGACCGGGACCTGCCACCACACTGGCCGACCACGGTCGTTCATTCATGATCAGGTCGGGTCAGGCGGTTTGTCCGTGAATCAGTCCGTCGACAGGGATGCAACGTGACATCCGCTTCCATCGAGACATGCCTCGTCGAGAAGAACGGCCTCATCCTGGAGGTCACGTTCAACCGCCCCGAACGAGGGAACTCGCTGACTCCCGTGGAACACGAGTTTCTCGACCTTGTGTGGACGGAGTTCGAAGGCGACGAGTCGCTGCGGGTCGCGATTCTCGGTGCAGCGGGCGACCGGATTTTCTGTTCCGGCAACGATTTCAGATATGCATCGGAGCATGGGAGCTTTGCAATCCCGCCGACCGGCCTTGCCGGGCTCACCAGCCGGTTCGATCGCGAAAAGCCCATAATCGCCGCGGTCAACGGTGCTGCGGCGGGCGGTGGCTTCGAGATCGCCATGGCCTGCGACCTTGTGGTTGCCGCGGGGCACGCCACGTTTTCCCTGCCCGAAGTGAAGGCGGGAACCTATGCCGGAGCTGGGGGACTGATACGGCTTCCCCGGCAGGTGGGTGACAAGATCGCGATGGAGATGATACTGACCGGGCGGAAAATCCCGGCGGAGCGAGCCTGCGCTCTCGGCCTGGTGAATCGCGTCGTCGATGGCGCCTCGCTCATGCGCGAGGCACGGCAACTGGCCGCGGAGATCGTCGGGAACTCGCCCCTGGCCTGTGCCGTCAGCAAGAGAATCGTCAACGAAACGCGGGACATACCGGCACTGCGCGATGCGCAGCGAGTCAGCGACCGTTTGGGCGCCCAACTGATTGGTAGCAGGGAATTCCGGCAGGGCGTGAGCGCCTTCCTGGAAAAGCGGCGCCCCGATTGGACGGGGGAGGAGAAATAGCGGGTACTGCCACCGGCGCCAGCGCGCTGATTGACGGCGGCGGCTCCTGTCGCGGCGTTTTGACGGAAGGGCAACCGGAGTTGCGCTGGTTCCGGGCCGGTAGATTCAGTACTATGAATCGACTGATCAATTTCGAGCGTCATACAGCGATGCGAGAAGCCGAACGAATCCGGTTGTCGTCTTCTCGTCGTTGCAACACCGGAATCTTTCCCCAGCCTGCAGTCTGGGTCTGAAAGCAATCGATCGGGAGAGCCGGACCTTGGCCAGAAAAGCACGAACCAAAGAACTCGGAAGGCCCGTTGCCAGTGACAGCGAGGCGACCCGGGCAAACATACTGGCGGCCGCGAAAGCGTGCTTCGGCTCCACGGGTTTCCGCAGCACGTCCAATCGCGATATCGCCGAGAAGGCGGGCGTTACCGCGGCCACGATCTACTATTACTTCAAGAACAAGAGCGACCTGTTCATTACCGTTCACCACGAAGTGCAGGCGAAGATCCTGGGCGTTGCCAGAAAGGTGATGGAGGAGGCTACAAGCCTGACCGAGGCATGGATCGAAATGTCCCAGGGGATATTCGAACTCCACAAGGGCGATCCCGATATCGCCAGGTTCAACGCTGTCGTCCGCCAGGAGGGCGTTCGGCACCCCGAGATCGCCGAAGTCCGCTACGACCAGGAGTGGCGCGACATCTTTCGCAAGCTGGCCGAGCTGGGGATCAGCACGGGAGAAATAGACCCGGCCAGGGAAAGGGAACTGCGGGCCGTGTTGTCGGTGCTCAACTTCGGAATCAGCCACCACGCCGTCGAATCTTCGGTTTCCGCCCATGAAGCGTGCATCAGGGGCCTGACCGACTTGTTGCGGGGCGAACTCATCACGCCCGTGAAAACCTAGCCCGCCTCCGGCACGGGGTTTCCCGGCGCCAGGGCATCGTTCCGTTACAGGGCCTGACTGTTGCGGTTCCTACTCGGTCAGAATGCAGGGCTCCCAACCGCCGGTGCCCCGTTCTCCGTCCCACTCCATGTCCAGGCGCCACTCGTGGTAGAAAAGGCGGGTCTTGAGACCTTGCGGTAGACCGATCGATTCGAAGTTGGGCGGCAACAGGGCGAAGACCACGCCCTGATTGGTGGTTCTGAGATTGATGGTGGACTCACCATGCTCGCTCTCGAAGCGTATGGCGCCCAGATCGCTGCACGGAATCGGCAAGGAAATCGTCTGCTCCGGCACATCGATCTTCGAGCCGTAAGCCACCTTGCCGTCAACGGTCACGCCCCCCACTCCCATGAACGTCGTCGCACCGTGTTCCTGGGTTGTGCCGACGCCGATCGCCATGAAACTCCGTCCACTGGGAAAAACACCGGTCAGCATGTAGCCCGAGCGCATGGCGTCGAACGAGCGCACCCCGGCGGAATGATCACGGTAACCCGCTCCGTCGATGAACGTTCGCTCATTGCCGATAGTGATATAACCCAGGGCATGGCAGGGCGTGAAGTGCGTCCAGCTCGCGTTGGAATGCGTGGCGGCCTGCCCCCGCATGGGCGCATAGGTGGCGGATACGGATAACAGTTGAAGATCCAGCTTCAGCGGCACGATATTGTTGTCGAGGCTCTGCAGCGGCGCGGCCCTCAGGGATTTCCAGTCGCTTCTCTGGCCGATGGTGTCGACCTTGACGCGGTAGGACTCGAAGGGGCTTTCGCACATCGCGTGACATTGCTGGTAGCCGGGGCCGAATACCGAGTGCTCCCGCCCGAAGCCGTGCGAGGCGATTATGCTGCCGTCATCCCCGTTGACCGTGATGTAACCCCTCCACAAGCTGCTGTCGTCGGGATGCCGCTGAAAGTGCATGTACAGGTAGTGGTTCTCCCAGTACGCCCAGAATGCATAGCTCTCCGTCCAGTTCGGCGTGTCGTCGGGCCGTACGTGGTTCATGTCATGGGCGGGTTCGAAGCCTTCAGGTACGAATGACGACATCGCGTGTTCCTCCTCGAATGCTGTCGTGTGTGCCGTTCAGGCGCCTGCCGGATCAAGCGGCGATGGCATCGAAGGCGACCGGCAGCGACTTGTAGCCCCAGATGCCCATGGGAGGGCGGCAAACGATGTCTCCGTTCAGGCGCGGGTTGCGGATTCTGCGCGCCAGGATCGGCAGCGCCTCTTCCAGCAGCGCCCGGGCGAGGAACTGCCCGAGGCAGATGTGGATGCCCTGGCCGAATGCGATGACGGGCGGTGCATCGCTTCGCTCGGGATCGAATCGGTCGGGATCGCTCGCATGGTCGCTGTCCCAGCCATAGAAGGTGACCGGAAAGCTCATGAAGGTGTTTGCGGGAATGAGAACGCCGCGATACTCGATGTCGACATCGTTCAGGCGGTGCAGGCAGCCGATGGCGTTTCTCAGGCGCAGTGACTCGTTGATCAGGCGTTTTACCCGTTTCGGGTTGCGGTCAAGCTTCTCATGCTCCTGCGGATGGTCGATCAGCATCTTCATGATCAGGTTGAGCTGGTTCTTGGTGGTGTCGTAGCCGGCCCCGAGCAGGAGAACCAGGAGCGTACGCAGCTCTTCGTCGTCGAGACGGTCGCCCTCGTGAGCGATTTCCACGAGATCCTGCAAGAGGTCCTGCGGATGGTCTCCCGCCCCCCGGCGCGCATCGATCAGCCGTGTCACGTATTCGTACATGTTCACGAGCCCGTGATCGATTGCGGGCAACATCGAGGCGTCCTGGCCGAACGCGGCTTCCTGTGGCTCCAGCCAGTCGGCGAAGTGGCTGACGTCTTCGATCGGCACGCCGATCAGCCGGCACATCACGGTAATCGGGTATCGTGCGGACAGTTCGGTGAATTCGCGATGCTGCCCATTCACGCCGTCGATGATCTCTTCGAGGGTTTCCCGCATGAATTGTCGGTGCCTGTCCGCCGCCATGGGCGTGAACGCCGGAGCAACCAGCCTCCTTATCCGGTGATGCTCTTCTCCCCGTAATGCCACGAGCTGATGGGCGGTAAAGCGCTCAAAGGCCGTATCCTTTGCGTTCCACATCCGCACCAGGTCCAGGTTGGGTTCGCGGCAGCGTTCGTCGTCGCGCAGGAAATCCCGCATCGACTCGTAATCGAGCAACAGGTAGCCGAACTGATACTGCGCTATCCACGATTTTTCGCGGGCTGCCAGGTACGTTGCGTGTGGGTCCCGCGCGTACTCGGGGTCGAAGAGGTCGATCTGCGGGAGGTCAAGTTCGCTTAGCTGTTTCATGTTGCTCGAGGCGGAAACGGAAACCGGGATTCTAATGCCCGATACATAAATGATCAATTGATTAATATGTAGCTCCGATCACGAGTGCGGATGCGTGATCGGACAGAGAACGTCCCTTTTGGGGAGAGAGCGGTACATGGGGTATACCTGTCCTGCGGGTCGCACGACGGCGGAACCCCGGGCTCGCGTTCCCGGCGTCAATACGGATCAGGTTCGTTCTGGAACTGCCGATGGATCTCGATCAGGCCGGGCGTCAGCACTGCAAGCCACAGCGCCACGGCAGCACCGAACCAGGCAATCGGCATAACGAGAAGGAGCACGAGCCATAGCGCCAGGAACCCGTACACGCGCTTCAGCATCGCCCGCGGGCTGACCCGCTCGGGGTCTCCCGCACGGCTCAACGGAAATGCCTTGGGCCTGAGAAACCAGCCATGTGCCGTCAGGATGAGCAGGAACCGGGGCCAGGAAACGTTCTCCGCCCCCAGCACGGGCTCCCGGTCGGGCGCCGCATCTTCGACGCTGTGCATGGCCGCGTGTATCTTCTTCCAGGTGTAGGCCGCCTCCGGCCGGGCGCCGGCGCCGCTCATGGTGCTGTACTTGGGCACGTCCCGCCAGCGGTAGAGGATGCGCCCGGATTTGTGCACGGCCAGCACCGCAGGCTGATAGTAACCTTTCGGGTGGCTCGCCCAGGGGCGGTTGCGCAGGTGGCCGTAGTTCTCGTTGTAGAAGACATCCAGCCAGCCTCTCTCCTTGCAGGCCTTGCGGATCTCGTGGTGGGGGTCGCCGATCACGGGGTAGCCGGTCTGCCACTCCACTTCCGCCTCCGTCGCCAGCGTCTGCGGTTCGCTGGTGATGGCGAACAGCTCGCCGCCCGCCGCGCGAATCTCCTCGAGCACGCCGGACTTTACATAGCTTCGCAACTCGAAGCGGCAGGGGGGTCACCACAGGCCGCGATAGTAGAGGAGGACCGCGAATTCATGGTTCTGCAACTGCCGGTCGAGCCATGCCGAGCGAATTCCCTCGGGAGGGTCGAGCAGCGGCGGGATGTCGGGTGCGGCCCCGGCGACGAAATCGAAGCGGTACGCCCCGTCCTCCGGCAGCACGCGCACCTGCTCGCGCATGCAGATCTCGCCGTCGCACAGAACGAGCCCGACATCGAAGGGTTCATCGGCATTCCCGGCTTCGTCGACATCGACCAGCCCGGTCAACTCATAGCTTGTTCCGCGGACATCGTTGACCCACGACAGCGCCGCTTCCGCAGCCGGACGCAGGCGTTCGGGGATGTCCTCGCGCAGGTGCATTGCGCATCCCTTCCAACTCGAACGGAAAAAATTTCAGCACATCGGGGTATCGATGTCGATCCGATAACACCGTATGCCGGATTCAGGCGGTAGGATCTGCCGCTTCGAGCGATTGCCGGATGCGTGCCAGACAGTCGGCCGCCGATACGCAGGCCACCGCCGCATCGGCGACCGCCGGCGACAGGAAACCGAACCGTCGCCGCAGTAGCCGTTCCATGAGCGCGCGCTCCCCCTCGACGCTGCCCCGCTGCACGCCCTGCTGCATGCACTGCCCCCTGTTTGATCTACCGCAGGGTCTCGCAGGTGCCAGCTCACCTGCTATGGGCAATGGCTGAAATGACGGTGGGAAATCTTCCCTGGCAGGCTGAGCTACAGGCCTACTGGATGGCCCGACTTGGGCGTATGATTCTTCTGGCAGCAATGCCGAGGAACAACAGGAGATGAACCGCCGCAGCGTTCTGGGGTCAGTGGTTGCCGTCGGCGTACTGTCCCGCGTTCCGGGCGCCGCCGCTGCCGAGCGCCGGAAAACGCCGCGCGACTTCACCGGGCCGTTCTATCCGCGAGGGCCACGTATCGGGGCCACCGACCTGATTGTCGGGGAGCCCCGTGCCGAGGTGCTGCACTTGAGCGGCCGCGTACTGGCGACGGACGGCAGTCCGCGTTCCGGCGTGCTGGTCGATATCTGGCAAGCGGATCCCAACGGCCGGTACAAGCACCCGCGCGATGGCGGCCAGGACAGGCTCATGGACGGTTTTCTCTACTGGGGCGAAGCCACCACGGACGCCAATGCCCGGTTCCGGTTCCGCACCTATGTCCCCGGACGATATGCAGCGCGCCCGGCTCAGCACATCCATTACAAGGTCTGGCAGGGCGAGCGCGAATTGCTCACCAGCCAGATGTACTTCGCGGAACTCGGCGGCGCTCGGGGTCTTTCCCGGTCAGCGAAGGCGGCGCTGCAGACGGTGAGCCTGAAGCGCATTGGGGACGGCAGCGCCGCAGCCACGATAGAAATCGTGATCTAGTCCGGGGCAATAGTTCCACATCGCGCCGCCCACGAGTCGAGTTCCGAACCCGCCTGACACACAGACTCCGAGCGCCGGTCTTCAGAAGACCTGGCGCGCGGCGTACTTGAACAGCGGGCCCCAGAACGCCGAACGCCTGCCCCTGGTCAACTCGACCCGGTCGGCCCGGTTGCCGAACGTGGTCATCGCCTTGGCGCCCAACCAGCGTAGCGGTTCCGGGGGCCACTTTTCCGGTCGGTCGTCCACCCAGGGCAGGTGGGTGACGTCGGTATCACGCTCGAGAACCAGGTCCGCCATGATGCGCCCGGCCAGGTTGGAAGCCCCGACACCTTCGCCCACGTAGCCGCCGGCGGCCCCGAATCCCGTGGACCGGTCGAAATAGGCGTAGGGCCGCCATTCGACGGGTACGCCCATCAGGCCGCCCCAATGGTGCGTGATGTCGTAGCCCTCGAGTACCGGAAACATGTCCCTGAGCGCGGATTCCAGCTCCGTAAACCGGGTTTCGTCGGGGGTGATGAAGGGCTTTCGCCTCGAACCGAACAGGTAACCCTCGCGCCCGCCGAACGCCAGGCGCCCGTCAGCCGTGCGCTGGCCGTAGGTGGTGATGCGCCGCCGGTCGTCGAACGTCTCGCGCTGACCCAGGCCGATCTCCTCCCAGGCGGCCTCGGGCAATGGTTCGGTGGCGATCATCATGGAATAGAGCGGGATCAGCCGCCGCTTGTGGCCGGCCAGGGAATCCGTGTAGCCCTCGGTGGCGCGGAGTACGGCATCGGCCGTTACGGTGCCCCGGGCGGTGGTGGCGGTGTTGCCCTGAATGTCAAGAACGGGCGTGGATTCGAATACGCGCACGCCGCGCCGGCGTACGGCCTCGCCGAGACCTCGCACCAGGCGCGCCGGGTGGATGGCCGCGCAATGGGGCGTGTAGATGGCGCCGTGGTTGCGGGTGCAGTTGATGCGCCGCCTGGACTCTTCGGCCGGCAGCCAGTGGCAATAGTCGGCAAGCCCGCGCGCGGCGTAGGCCTCTGCCTCCGCCTGCAGGCGCCTGACGGCAAACGGCGCGTATGCGACCGCCAGCGTACCGCCCTTGGCGTAGTGACAGTCGATGTTCTCCGCCTGGCAGACGCGGGCGACTTCATCCACG
This sequence comes from Gammaproteobacteria bacterium, assembly GCA_028821125.1. Taxonomy (GTDB): domain Bacteria; phylum Pseudomonadota; class Gammaproteobacteria; order Pseudomonadales; family Azotimanducaceae; genus Azophilus. Next base: position 8,805 of record JAPPHD010000092.1, on the reverse strand, counting down.
GTGGCCATCATGCTGCGCAGCACGCGGGTGCCGGAGTCGCGCGTGGCGGGGTCCGCGAGCAGGTCTTCGACGCCCGCGGCGGTGCCCATGCACCAGCCGCCGTTGCGGCCGCTGGCGCCGAAGCCGACGGTCGTTGCCTCCAGTACGGCGATGTCGAGGTCGGGCTGCAGGTACTTGAGGTAATAGGCCGTCCACAGGCCGGTGAAGCCGCCGCCGACGATGGCGACATCGACCCTGGCGGGCAGTTCCTCCGGCGGTTCCGGTTCCGGGGTCGGGTCCAGTGAGTCAAACCAGAAACTGACCCGCTCGAGGCGACTGTCTGACATCGATTCAGGCACAGCAGTGTTCATCCAACCCAATCGGCGACAAGAGTTCCAAAAGAGGCCACGCGCCGCAACCATTGAGTACACGAATGTTGCCGACGCGGCGGCAAAATCCGGGCATCGCTCAGATATCTTCCCAGCAAATGAAGATCTGGTCCTTGATCCTAGCGTACACGGCCTTGTGGACTGCGTCTTCCGGCTCCGTCAGGGAATAGATGTGTTCCACCGCCCGGTCGCATTGGGCCCGGTCGCGAAATGTCATGATGAAAAAATACTCGTGGTCGCGTTCGCTGTCGGTATCCATGATGGTGTCGGTCCGCCTGCGGCCAACCGGGCCCGCCGAATGGACGAGATCGAGTTTCTCGAGGTGCGCATTGAATTCGGCAACGGCCCGGCGAAACTCGTCCACCGTCGCGCCCGGTTTCAGGTTGAAGCAGGACAACATGTGGAACATGCTTCAGGACACTCCCACGGTTCTATTGCGGCCTGTCGACGGGGCTGACTTGTCCGGTGCGGGCGCCAGGTCGAGTCGCCTGTGCGAGCCGTGTGCGGACGCTATTGGGTGGGCCTTGCCGCCACCAGGACGAACCTGTCGGTCTTGCCGCGAATTTCCGGCTCGAAGACCATGAGCGTGAGGTCGTCGTCGGGCCGGCGCAGCGTTTGCGGTGAAGCGATTATATCGAGCCCCGCAGCTTCTATGACCTTGCGGGCCAGATCCTCGGTCATTCGGTGCAGGGCCGCGTTGTCGGCGCCCTCGGCGCCGTGATGGTCGATGATCACGACGAATCCGCCCGGTTTCAGGAGGTTCCCGACCCCGCTCAGAAATTGCACCGCGACCTCTTCGCTGTCCAGATAGTAGTAGTCGTGCAGATTGAGCGCGGTCAGGGCGGCGTCGAGGCTGCCGGCTGCAAGCCCCGTGTTTCCAATCGCGGCATCGATGCGCTGCACGTTGGCGAGCCGGCCACCGGCCAGTCGGGCGGTGATGGCCTTGTCGTAACGGCGGTTGTCCCACTCGAGAAATTCGGGGGCGTTTTGCGCGTACACCCGGCCCTCGTCGCCGACCGCGACCGACAGGACTTCCGCATACCAGCCGCCTGACGACGCCAGGTCCATGACCGTCATGCCGCGCTCGATGCCGGCGGCCACCAGCACCTCCGCCGGCTGGCGCGCGGTGTCGCGCGCGCGGTCTTCTGCCGGGCGCTCTGCAAGCGCTTCAGCGAGCGACTCGACTGTCCAGGTTGCAGCGGACAGGCTCAACGGGAGAAGGCACGCGAAAACACCGGCGAAAAGTCTTGCCAACATGTGCTGCACCGAAGACGACGAGTGGATACGCGATCATACACGCTTGCCGCCGTAGCCAACGCGCCCGATTGCAGGCCAGCCGTCTCGATGCCCGCCGATGCACGGGCTTCATCGCGGTCGGGCGGGTTACCGGACACGCCGACGGCTCCGACGACCCCTTCGCCGCGAACGATGAAGACACCACCGGGCGAGGGCGCCAGCCTGGAGTTGGCCAGCCCCATGAAGGAATCGGGCGCTATCCGTCCGGTTGCTTCAATCCGGACAGCAGCTCGGTGTAGGCCGCGCCCAGGCTCTGGAACCTGTCCAGGTCCGTGTCGCGAAGGAGCGATTCGAACTGGTGACTGACAGTTTCCGCAAGCTGGTATTCGATCCTTTTTCGCAGAATGGTCTTGCGATCGGAATTCTCCCGGTACCAGAGGTAATGTTCATCGATTGCGGCATCGAGTTCGCCGAGCCCGCTTCCGGCGGTCGAAGACACCTCGATCACCTTCGGGCTCCAGGTGGATGCTCCGCTGCGCATGGCAAGCACGCTGTTCAGTTCCCTGGCCAGGGTGCGGGATCCCGGCAGGTCGCACTTGTTCACCACATGGATGTCGGCGATCTCCATGATGCCCGCCTTCATGGCCTGGATGACGTCGCCGGAATTCGGAGGCAGCACGAGCACCACGGTGCCGGTGATGAATCGAATGTTGCATTCCGTCTGCCCGACACCCACGGTTTCAAGAACCGCGTCGTCGAAACCCCAGCGGTCGAAAACACTCAGGATACCGAGGGCGTTGTGGCACAGGCCGTCGTGCAGGCGCGTACTTGCAACGGAACGGATGAAGAACTTCTCGCGCGTGTCCATGGAGCCCATGCGGATCCTGTCGCCCAGAATCGCCCCCTGGCTGATCGGGCTTGAAGGGTCGATCGCCAGGACGGCCACGCTTCTGTCGCTCTTCAGTCGATGCTCGGCCCAGCTTGCGATGAGCGTGCTTTTCCCCGACCCCGGAGGGCCCGTGAACCCGATCCGCCGGGCTTCGTGTTCCGGTGAGAGATCCTGGGCGAGAATCTGCTCTACGCCGGCCCTGGCAGCGCTGGTAACCGCTTTGGCCAGGACGGCGCGGTTGGACCCGTCAAACGTCATGGCCCGGTTGGCTCCACTGCGTGCCGGCGGAAAATCCTTCCCGCTGACGGACTGCCCGGCGCGTGCCCGGTTTCGGGCGTAGGGGTGTCGCGTAGCGCCTCGGCTCGACCCGGGGAGGAGTCATCGCAATATGCGTTCAATCGTTGCGACAACTTGGTCAAGCGGCATTTCCGCGGTGAAAATAGCGGCAACGCCGCGGCTTTCGAGTTCCTGGTAGTCCTGTTTCGGGATGGTGCCCCCGAGGAATATCGGGATGTCTCCGGCCCCAAACTCATCGAGTTTCTCACGGGTGAGGCCCACCAGTTCCTTGTGGCTGCCGCTCAGGACGCTCAAGCCCACCGCATCGACGTCTTCGTCAACCGCGACGCGGGCGATGTAATCCGGCGTTTTCCGCAAGCCGGTGTAGATGACTTCGGCGCCGGCATCGCGGAGCGTCAGGGCGATGATCTTGGCGCCGGCATCGTGGCCGTCGAGGCCGGGCTTGCCGACCAGGATGCGTTTTCCCTGCAGTGGCATGGTTTTCTCCGCCCCGGTGCGGGAACCAACGGATGATCGGGGATCAGTTGGTTACGGCACCGAATGCATCAGAGCCGCACGGGCTCCCTGAATTCACCCCATTGATTCTTGAGCCGGCCCACCATCTCGCCGACGGTCGCATAGGCATGACAGCATTCAACAAGGTACGGCAACAGGTTTTTCGAGTTGCCCGATGCCGCCTTCTCGAGGGCCGACAGACAGCGATCTGCCTCGGCGTTGTCCCTTGTCTGCCTGACCCGCTCCAGTTTTTCGATGACCTTGCCGCTGGCAGCGGGGTCGAACCGGAAAACCTCCCCGAACTCATTCTCGCCGTCGCCATTGCTGCGGAACGCGTTTTCTCCGACGACGACCCGGTCACCGTTGTCGGTTCTGACTTTCCGTTCCCGGGCGCTTGCTGCGATCCGTGCCTGAAGATACCCGTCCTCGATGCATTTCTCGACACCGCCGTACTGTTCGAGTTCGCCGATGACCTGCTCGGCTTTCTGCTCCATCTTCTCCGTCAGCCATTCGACGTAATAGCTTCCCCCCAGGGGATCGACGGTTTTGTCGATACCACTCTCGTAGGCAAGGATCTGCTGGGTTCGCAACGCGGTCTCGGCGCTGAACTCGGTGGGAATCTGGTAGGCCTCGTCGTGGGCACAGGTGAATACCGACTGGGCTCCCCCGAAGACGGCAGCCATGTTTTCGATGGCCACGCGGGCGATATTGTTGTACGGCTGGGCGGCCGTAAGCGATGAGCCGCCGCACACGACGCCGAAGCGGAACATCAATGCCTTGGGGTCGGTCACGCCATACCGTTCCTTGAGGAGCCGCGCCCAAAGGCGGCGGCCCGCGCGAAACTTGGCGATTTCCTCGAAAAAATTCATGTGTACGTAGAAAAAGAAGCTCAGCCGCCGGGCGAACCGGTTGGGATCGGCGCCCCGGGCCACCAGTTCATCCACATAGGCGAGCCCGTTGGCGAGCGTGTAGCCGAGTTCCTCCACCTCATCGACACCCGCATCGCGCACGTGCGCGCCGGCGATGCTGATGGGATTGAAGCGGGGCGTGTGCTCGTTCGAGTAGAGAATGGTATCGGCGATCAGCCGCATGGACGGCCTGACCGGGAAGATCCAGGTGCCCCGGGCACAGTATTCCTTGAGGATGTCGTTCTGAATGGTGCCCGTGAGGGCCGCTCTCGGAACCCCGGTCTTGTCGGCTACCGCGACGTACATGGCGTAGACGATCGCCGCGGAGCCGTTGATGGTGATTGACGTCGAAATACTGCCGAGATCGATGCCGTCGAACAGGATCTCGGCCTCGGCAAGGTTCGACAGCGACACGCCGACCTTGCCGACTTCCCCGGCCGACATGGGATCGTCGGGGTCGTAGCCGCACTGGGTGGGCAGGTCCAGGGCGACCGACAGCCCGGTGGAGCCCTTCTCCAGCAGGAACCGGTATCTTTCGTTGGTGCCCTCGGCGGTTCCGAACCCGGAGTATTGCCGGAACGTCCAGAGCCTGCCCCGGTAGCCGTCCTTGAAGATGCCCCGGGTGTACGGCGCCTGTCCGGGCACCCCGGGATCGGCGGAGTTCACCATGTCCGCCGTGACGACCGGGGGAACGTCCATACCTCCTATTGTTCTGTGGTTTCTCCGGGGCGCGGTAGTCTCAACAGGCTTGTTCACTTTCTTCCACCCAGCACGGCATCGGCCGCCTCCCAATGCGCATCGTCTGTCCAGCAGTCGACAAAATACCCTGTTTCCAGCTCTGCCAGGCCATCCAGAACCCGCTTCTTTGCCGCGAGCCTCAAGGCTTTCATGGCTCTGAGAACGTGAGGCAATCTGGCGAGCATGGGTTCCATGAAGTTGCCAACGGCAGCATCGAGCGCCTGGGACTCGTCCGCCAAGGCATCGACGACACCGATCTCCAGGGCTTCCGGCGCCTTCAGGACTTTCGCTGTCGCAATCAGCCGGAGAGCCGGCGCGGACCCGATGCGCTCGATAAGGTCCGGCCCGCCTCCCCAGGCCGTGGTGATGTTCAGTGTTCCCTGCAGGAAGCCGATGCTTGCGTTCGGCGTGGCCAGGCGAAAATCGCAGGCCATGGCGAGTTCCGCGCCCCCGCCAAGGGCCGTGCCGTTGAGGACGGCGACCACCGGAACGGGGAAGTTCCTGATCGCATCCAGTGCCGTTCTCCCAGACTCGGACATCAGCCGGCTGTCTTCAACGGTTCGAACGGAATCCAGTTCCCTGAGGTCGCCGCCGGCGGCGAAGCTCTTCTCCCCCTTTCCGGTAATGGTGGCGGCCTTGATGGTGCGGTCCTCGGAGCAGGACTCGAACAGGGCGCGTATCTCCCCGAGAACCTCCAGGCTCAGCGCGTTGCGCTTCTCTTCCCGATCGACGGTTACGGAAAGAAGGCCGGAGCGTTCAGAAACGATCAGGTGCTCGAATGGGTCGCTCATGCGAAGTTTCCGAATTGCGATGCGGCTGTCCCGGAAGCGACGTCCCGCCCGCGCGGACCCTGGTACAACACGGAGCCTAAATCCGAAGCCGGCGTCGTGGAGTTTAACATCGTCTTTCACGCGCGATTTCGCGGTTGGCGGATGGTTTGCCGAAGCAGTGCCGCAAACGCCGGCCGCGCTGGCACCTTGCCGGATGCGCGGTCTTCCGGCCGACTGCCAGCCGTCGAGGAGCAGTGCCGAGACCTGGTCCCGCAGCCCCAGCATCCGGGTCGTAATGGTGTCAGTGCCCACCGCCTAGATCCGCTCGCTGATGCCAAGTGCCACCAAGGAGTGCGTCATGCGGCCGGCGAGCGCGTCGCATTCCTTGGCGGTAAACTGAGTACGGGTACAGATTCTTTGACTTGGACTCGGGCAGCAACGCACTCGTTGTTCTGTACGCCTTGGTCCGGAATCTTCGGGACGGTTCGAACACCCGGGAATCCACCGATCGAACAAGAGGAGCCTTGAAGCATGACAGTTCATTCGTTCACAAGTCTCGTTGCCTCCGCCAACGAAGTTCTCGCCCATCCGCGGCGCGAGACCACGATAGGCACCGGCAACGGCTCCCGTGAAGCCTCGCCGAGATTCGAGGTTTATCACTCCGCCCCATCCCTCTGCTCCTTCAAGGTGCGCGCAGTGCTGTTCGAGCGCGGCATCCCGTTCCGCTCCCACGACATGAACATCATGCCCGTCGGTGGCGGCACACCCGAGAACTATCGCCCGGAGTATGTGCGCATGCGCCTGCAGGGAGCACCGAACGCCAGGTTGGTTGACGGTTACACGGGTGCTTCGTCCGTAACCACCGAAGGGTTCGACCCCTGCGTGGTGCCGACCCTGGTGGATCACGAAAAGCAGGCGGTGGTGGTCGATTCGGCGAACATCTGCGAATACCTGGACCGGGAATGGGCCGAGGGCGAGCCGCTCATGCCCGAGGCGACGGCCGATGAGGTGCGCGCACAGGTCGACCGGGTCGACCGGGCGCCCCATGTGGCTGCGCTCTATGGAGCCCATCCGGACAGCGACAATCGTCCGGCCGCATTGCGCAAGAACATCAAGGATGTGCATGGGAGGAAGATCGCCGCCGTTGAAGCCATGATGGCCGAGGCCGGCGACGACGTGGAACTGCAGGCGGCCTACCGGGCCAAGATCACCAAGGAGGCGAGCGCCGACAAATTCGTCTACGACGCGGATTCCATGCGTGCCGCGCACAGGGCAATGGACGAACACGTCGGGGCGCTCGAAGCGCAGCTTGAAGGCCACGGGGAATCCTGGGTTCTGGGCGATGCCTTTACCCTGGCCGACATCATGTGGACGAACAGTCTCTATCGCCTCAAGTGGCTCGGCATGGGCCATTTCTGGGAACAGGGTCCGGACCGCCCCCGGGTGGTGGAATACGCGGAGCATGCCTTCGAGCGGCCCTCGTTCCGCCGGGCGGTCATCGGCTGGCCCGGGGCGTACTTTCCCTCTCCGCACGTCAAGGAGTTCAGCGGGCCCATGGCTTTCGTGAAGTTCGCCTGGCACATGATGCGGCGTCTGCCGATTTAGAATCCGCAAGTATCCGCAGGCAAAGATAGCGAAGGCCGGAAGCTGACTTCCTCCGGGCGGGCCATGCGTTCGAGATCTCGGCCGTTCCGTTGATCGGGGCATGAAGTTCTGTTGGCGAGTCCGTCTGAATGTACGGCCTCCGGCAGTCGCCGGAAGGCGCCAAGTCAGCCGCATTCGGCGAACGAACGAAGCACGTACCTGAACTTGTGGGTGAAAGCTCACGCGAAATCGGGAAAACGCCTCATTGGCGGCAACCGTCTGGGGGGAGTAGGATTCAAACCATGGGCGCTTCAACCGAAATGCCGTCCCGCAAACCGAGCGCCGAACTGCTTGCGATTATCGCCGTGGGCGTAACCGTACTCCTGGCTGTATTCGGTCAGGCTGCGTGGCTGGACAGGAAGATCGAGCGATTTGAAGCGAGGCTCAGCGACGAAATCAGAGCAGTGGATTTGAAGCTCACCGGCGCAATCAGAGCGGTGGATTTGAAACTCACCGGCGAAATCAGAGCGGTGGATATGAAACTCAGCGCCGAAATCAAAGCGGTGGATGCGAAACTCAGCGACGGAATCAAAGCGGTGGACGCAAAACTCAGCGGCGAATTCAAACGGGTGGAAGACAGGTTGGACATCAGGTTAGCAAGTCTTCAGCAGGGGCAGGCGGCCATTCGTGAACGACTCGCCGCGGTCGAGAACCGTGTCACCGCAGTGCCGGCCTCCGTGCAGGAGCAGGCGGAGTCCTAGCCCGACCAGCCATGGCGCCGGGTAGAAGGCGCGCCTGCCGGTGGCTCAGGGTTTTGACATTGCCCGACTTGCATTAGAATGCGCCGTCTGCACATTCGATGCACATCACGCATCCGGGCGGGAATAGCTCAGTTGGTAGAGCACAACCTTGCCAAGGTTGGGGTCGCGGGTTCAAATCCCGTTTCCCGCTCCAATAAAATCAAACAGTTACAGTGTATTTCGAGGCGCTCTCGAATGCAACGTGTCCAAAACGTGTCCAAAACGTGTCCAAGTTTGTTCGCAACGGTATGGAATCTTGTCTCGATTTCACGATGTGAGCGACCCTGAATCGCTCGCTAACTGGTAAGGATTGAATCGATTTCGAGAGGTTGAGCGGGTTCCGTTTCCCGGTGCAATGCGCGACGTTGTTTGCACGCGGCGGCGTTGACGAGATCGTTTGCTCGCTCTTGTTGTTTTGAGTGTGGCGACCGGAAACGCAGTGGGGCCAAATCTGTTTGGTTCCGTTTCCTCCCTCTTCGCCAATTCCCGGTAGTGTCTAAGCAGGTGGGGGTAAGACTGCGGCGTCAATCGTCGGTTCTGCTGGTTGAGTCGACTGTGTGACGCCGCGACGGTTTTTCGACGCCGGTGGGCGGGGTCAAGCCTCTGAAGAACTCGCGGACTGAACTTGAGCCCTTAGGGGCCGCGCAAAAATAACTTCACATTTAGAGACGATCCGGACTGCGGGAGGGTTTGATCGTATAGTTCCACTCGGGGAGTAAT
>JAPPHD010000048.1 GCA_028821125.1 Gammaproteobacteria bacterium | reverse complement strand
GCTGACGCGCAAGGAACAGCGCAGAGTCTCGGGAAAGAGTTCGCATGCGGCGCTTACCATTAGGCGCGTTAAGCTCGTCCGACAACCTTGAATGCAGCAGGATGATGTGGCCGTGCGCCGAAAGGGAAGCGCCGTATGCGAACTCGCTGCCAGGTGCCTGCGGTTCTTTCCTGATAGGAATGGTTCCAAATGCGAGTGGATCTTAAAATATCTAACATAATCAATAAGTTGATAATTTTTTCCATGAAAGCGATCGAGAGAAAACCGGCGGTATTCGTTAATGGGAGGCGCGGCTTGGTGCAACCTGCGGGGTGGCGTGCTGTGAACCGGGTTCATTTGGCGCCCTTGTCCGCGGTCGGTAGGCCCGGCCGGCCGAGCTGATCGGCCTGGTGCGCCTGGGTGAGGGGTTGGACGAGTACGTCCAGCGCCCCCTGCAAAACTTCGTCGAGGCGGTACAGGGTGAGGTTGATGCGATGATCGGTGACGCGCCCCTGAGGAAAGTTGTAGGTGCGGATGCGCTCCGAGCGGTCTCCGGAGCCGATGAGGTTACGGCGCGATTCGGCCTGCTCCGCCTGCTGCTCCGAACGGGCGGCATCCACCAGCTTGGCCTGCAGCAATGCCATGGCGCGCGCCCGGTTCTTGTGCTGGGAACGCTCGTCCTGGCACTCGACCACGATGCCGCTGGGCAGGTGGGTGAGCCGCACCGCCGAGTCGGTCTTGTTGACGTGCTGGCCGCCCGCGCCGGAAGCCCGGAACAGGTCGACCCTGAGGTCGCTCTTCTCGATGTCAACGGCGTCGACCTCGTCGATTTCCGGCAACACGGCGACGGTGCAGGCAGAGGTGTGTATCCGGCCCTGGGACTCGGTTTCCGGCACGCGCTGCACCCGGTGCACGCCGGACTCGAATTTCAGGCGGCTGAAGGCCCTCTTGCCATCGACGCGCGTGATGATCTCCTTGTAACCGCCGTGCTCGCCGGGGCGCTCGTTCAGGACTTCGATGTTCCAGCCCTTCGTTTCGGCGAACCGAGCGTACATGCGGAACAGGTCGCCCGAGAAGATGGCCGCCTCATCGCCGCCCGTGCCGGCCCGGATCTCGAGAAAGACGTTGGACCCGTCATGCGGGTCCTTCGCAATGAGATGGTTCTTCAGCGATCCTTCCAGCGTCTCGAGCCGTTCGCTCAGGGAGGCGACGTCCTCCCGGGCCAGTTCGCGAATGTCGGCATCGTCGCCGCGGGCGAGCTCCCGGGACTCCTCCAGTTCGCGGCTGACCTCGGCTATCTGCCGGTATCCCCGGGCCACCGGTTCGACTTCGGCCAGTTCCTTGGAAAGGGCGGTGTATCGGCCGCGGTCGGCGACAATCTCCGGTTTTGCCAAGAGGGCGCAGATCTCGTCGTAGCGGTCCGCGAGTTCGGACAGCCTGTTCAACACGGATGGTTGCAGCGCCATGGAACGGTCCCCGCGCTCAGTCGAGCTTGTAGAGCGACTTCAGGAAATCGAGCACGTCCACCCGGCCCTCGGCGCTTGCCTGCCGGATGGCGACGGTGGGGGGATGAATCAGCTTGTTGGTCAGCGCCTGGGCAAGGTTGGCGACCACTTCGTCGGCGTCCGTGCCCCTGGCAAGGGCCCGGCGCGCCTTGTCCAGCTCTGCCAGTTGCGCATCCTGGGCGCTCTCCCGCAACTGCCTGAGCAGCCGCTGGCCCTTGAGGGTGCGCCGTTCCCGGGCATAGCGGCAGGCGCCTTCATCGACCAGGGCCTGGGCGGAATCCGCCGCGGACAGCCGCTGATTGAGGTTTTCCTGGATGATCTCCGTGAGGTCGTCGATGGAATAGAGAAAGACATCGGGCAGGTCGGCCACCTCCGGCTCGATGTCCCGGGGAACGGCGATGTCAACCATGAACACGGGCTTGTGGCGCCGGCCCCGCATTGCCGCTTCCACAGCGCCCTTGCCCACCACCGGCAGGGAACTGCCCGTGGAGGCGATGACGATGTCGTAGTCCGGCAGCGCGGCGGCCACGTCGGTAAGCTGCATGGGAATTGCCTGGTGGCGCGCGGCCAGACGTTCCGCATTGGCGATGGTGCGGTTGGCGATGGCCATGGCGCCGATGCCCTGATCGCTCAGGTAGTCGGCTACCCGTTGGATGGTGTCGCCGGCCCCGAGCAGCAGCGCCGCCTTGCGGGTCAGGTCGGTAAAGATCCGCTTCGCCATGGCGACGGCGGCATAGGCCACGGAGATGGGGTTGCGCCCGATATCCGTATCCGTGCGGACCCGTTTCGCCGCGTTGAGAGACACTCTGGAAAGCAGATCCAGTTCCGTACCCAGGGTGCCGAGATTGCGCGCCAGCTCGCAGGCGGACTTGACCTGGCCCATGATCTGCGGCTCCCCGAGTACCTGGGAGTCAAGGCCCGCGGCGACGCGGATCAGGTGCCGTGCGGCATCCTGGTCCCAGTGGCTGTAGGCGGCGCTACCCATTTCATCGGCGGGCACGTCCCGATAGTCGGCAAGCCACTGCGCCAGGGCCCCCTCATCGGCCGGATCAATGGCGCAATACACCTCGGTTCGATTGCAGGTGGAGAGGATGGCCGCTTCGGTAACGCTTGGCACAGAACCGGTAACGGCCATCAGGGCGCTGCCGAGAGCCTCGCCCGGAAACGCGACCCGGTCGCGCAGATCCAGCGCGGCGGTGCGGTAGTTGATGCCGTATGCCAATATCGCCACTTTGAGCGGGGCCCGTGGGTGGTGAGGGTAACCGTGAATTGTAGCAGAGGGGTGGCCGGGCCATGCCGCAACCCCGGGCATCCGGGACTGCCGATCGAACCGCGCACCGGTCGGCTGAATCTGCGGCTGCTGGCCGTGTTCTTGCTGTCAACCGGCTGCGCGCAGCTTCCCGTCGAGACCGGGCCGGCGGACTTCCGTGTCGAGGGCAAGGTCGGTGTCGTGGAGGGAGGGCGGAGCCATGCGGCGCGCTTCGTCTGGCGGCAGACGGGCGAGCGCTACGACATCTTCCTCTGGGGGCCGCTCGGCCAGGGCGGCACGCGGCTGCGCGGCGACCCGCAATTGATCGAGATAACCGGCAGGAACGCGGAACCGGCCTTGTCCGGCGATCCCCGCCGGGTGATGCGCCAACGCCTTGGCTGGAGCCTGCCGCTTGCGGTGCTGCCCTGGTGGATGTCGGGCCGCCCGGCGCCGGATGGCACTGTAGAGGCTGCCGAGCACGATGACGAGGGCCGCCTGACGGCCTTCAGGCAGCTCGGCTGGCAGGTGAGTTATGACCGGTTCGATGCCGCCGGCAACCCTCCCGCACCAGCCCGCATCACCGCCGAGCGGCCCGGATACCGCATCCGCGTGACAATTTTAAGCCGTTGATTCCGTGCGTGTTTGACAGGATGCAAGGCCAACATCAGAATAGCGCGCCGCCAGCCCGCAGTTTGCACCAGGGGCCGCGATCATTGGGGTGTCGCCAAGCGGTAAGGCACCGGGTTTTGATCCCGGCATTCGCAGGTTCGAATCCTGCCACCCCAGCCAGAAATACATCGTTGCAACCAGTCAGAGCATAAGCGCAGGGAAGACGCACCATGGCCCAACTCATGGTTTTTTCGGGGAGTTCGAACACGCCGCTGGCACAGCGGGTTGTCAACGAACTGCGTATCGATCTCGGCCGCGCCGATGTCGGGCGGTTCAGTGACGGTGAGGTGAATGTCGAGATCCATGAGAACGTCCGCGGCTGCGATGCCTTCATCCTGCAGTCCACCTGCGCGCCGACCAACGACAACATCATGGAACTGGTCATCATGGCCGACGCCATCCACAGGGCGTCGGCGCACCGGGTGACGGCGGTGATCCCCTACTACGGCTATGCCCGGCAGGACCGGCGGCCGCGCTCGGCGCGGGTGCCCATCAGTGCCAAGGTGGTTGCCGACATGCTCGACAGCGTCGGCATCGACCGAATCCTCACCGTCGACCTGCACGCCGACCAGATCCAGGGTTTCTTCGACATGCCGGTGGACAACGTCTACGGCTCCCCGGTGCTGGTCGATCACATCGCCACCCGGGGTTACGAGAACCCCATCGTCGTTTCCCCGGACGTGGGCGGCGTGGTGCGCGCCCGGGCGATCGCCAAGCAGATCAACGACCTCGATCTCGCGATCATCGACAAGCGCCGCCCCCGGGCAAACGACAGCCGGGTCATGAACGTCATCGGCGACGTGCGCGGCAAGACCTGCATAATCGTGGACGACATCGTCGACACGGCGGGCACCCTGTGCACGGCGGCGGAAGCGCTCAAGGAACAGGGCGCGATCATGGTCTCGGCCTATATTACCCACCCGGTGCTGTCCGGCCCCGCGGTCAAGCGTATCGCCGCCTCGGAAATCGACGAGATGGTGGTCACCGACACCATTCCGCTGTCGGAAGAAGCCGCCCGGTGCGAGCGGATTCAGCAGCTCAGCCTCGACCGGCTGCTGGCGGAGTCCATTCGCCGGGTCAGCTATGAAGAGTCCCTGAGCGCGATGTTCCGTTAAGTCATTCGAGCCGGTTCCCGCAGCGGCCGGAGCCATTGGAGAACAATCACCATGTCCGAGCAGATACAGATCAGCGCGTCCCCGCGCGAGCAGACCGGAACCGGAGCGAGCCGGCGCCTGCGGCGCGGGGCCGACCGGATTCCCGGCATCATCTACGGGGGCGATACGCAGCCCCAGGCGCTTACGTTGAGCGCGCACGAGCTCGCCAGGGTCATGCAGAACGAGGCGTTCCACTCGCAGGTGCTCAACGTCGTCGTCGATGGGGCCGCCGAGCAGGCCGTTGTCCGCGAACTGCAGCGGGACCCGGCAAGCGACAAGGTGCTGCATATCGACTTTCTCCGCATCCGCGCCGACCGGGCCATCCAGGTGGCGGTGCCGCTGCGCTTCCTGAACGAGCAGGATTGCGTGGGAGTGCGTTCGGGCGGCAACATCTCGCACAACCTCATCGAGGTGGAAGTGAGCTGCCTGCCGGCAGACCTGCCGGAATTCATCGAGGTCGACATTGCCGGCCTGGACATGGGCGACACACTGCACCTGAGCGATCTGGAAACGCCCGACGGGGTCACCATCGTCGCGCTGACCTACGGCGAGGAGCGCGACATCACCGTGGTGAGCGTGCAGGCGCCGCGCGGCGGGGCCGATGAGCTCGACGAGGAAGGGGAAGGCGAGGAAGAGGCCGGAATCGAAGGCGAGGCGCCGACGGATGCGGAGGGAGAGAGCGAGGAGACGCCCGGCGCCGAGTAACGCGCCGGCCTGCCGATGGCCATCCGCCTGATCGCCGGCCTGGGCAATCCGGGCGCGCGCTACGAGGCGACCCGCCACAATGCGGGGCGCCGCTTCGTGCGTTACCTGGCCCGCCGCTTCGGAATCGAGCTGACCGGTTCCACCAAATTCAAGGCATCCGCAGGGCGCGGCAACGTTGGCGAAGCGGACTTGCGCCTGCTGTTGCCGTCCACCTACATGAACCGGTCCGGCGAAGCGGTCGGCGTCTTCGCTCGCTATTACCGGATCGATCCGGAGGAAATTCTGGTCGCCCACGACGAAGTCGCCTTTCCCCCGGGCATGCTGCGCCTGAAAGACGGCGGCGGCACGAACGGCCACAACGGCATCGAGAGCGTCATTGCCGGGCTCGGCAGCCGGGATTTCGCGCGGCTGCGCATCGGCGTCGGGCATCCGGGCGACAAGGACCGGATGCTCGGGTACCTGACAACGTCCGCCATGCCCGAGTCGGAGTGGAACCGGGTGGACGCCGCCTGCCGGCTGGAGGACGAGTTGCTCGAAGTCCTGTTGCGGGGCGACCTGCAGGCAGCCATGAACCGGCTGCACAAGCCTGAAGCCAATGAACCGTGAGGAGTGGGATTTCGCGGAACGCCTTCGGAGTATCGCGGTGCCCAACCGCCGATCGGGCATGAGGTACGGTCCTCCGGCACGCCAAGCGGAACCTGATTGTTTGACAGCATGGATTGGTTGACAAACCGGCTCCGCAACCAACCACTGTTCACTACACGCTTCAGCCCGACAGTGTTAGAGACGGAGACGGATAGATGGGGTTCAACTGCGGCATTGTCGGGTTGCCCAACGTGGGCAAGTCGACGCTGTTCAACGCACTGACCCGGGCGGGCGTCGACGCGGCGAACTTTCCGTTTTGTACCGTCGACCCCAATGTGGGTGTCGTGCCCGTGCCGGATCCCCGGCTCGAGCGGATCGCGGAGATCGTGGGTCCCCGAAAAGTCACACCGGCGGTCATGGAGTTCGTGGATGTGGCGGGGCTGGTGGCGGGGGCGGCGCGGGGAGAGGGATTGGGCAATCGCTTTCTTGCCCATATTCGCGAAACCGACGCCATTGCTCATTTGGTCCGCTGCTTTGCCGACGAGAATGTCGCCCACGTGTCGGGCACGCCTGCGCCCGCGGACGATATCGAGATCGTCAATACGGAACTGGCGCTGGCCGACCTGGAGACTGTGGAGCGGGCTGTTGAGCGCAATCGCCGCGTGGCAAACGCGGGGGATCCGGATGCCCGGGCGCTCATCGAACTGCTCGATCCGGTTCTTCAAGCTTTGCAGGAAGGCCGCCCGGTGCGGTCGCTGGGGCTGGACGCGAACGCCGGGCGGCGGTTGCAACCGTTGCACCTGCTGACAGCAAAGCCGGTCCTCTACATCGCCAACGTGGCGGAGGGCGGACTCGACGGCAACCCGATGCTGGAGGCGGTAACGGCCATCGCCCGCAGCGAAAGTGCGGAGGTGGTGCCTGTCTGCGCCGGGGTCGAGGCCGAGGTCGCCGAGCTGGACGAGGGGGAGCGTGAGGAGTTTCTCGATGCGCTAGGCATCGGCGAGCCCGGATTGAACCGGGTTATCCGGGCGGGCTACCGGCTGCTGGGGCTGCACCATTACTTCACCATCGAATCGAACGAGCTTCGGGCGTGGACCATACCGGCGGGTACCAGGGCGCCCCGGGCCGCCGGCGTCATCCACACGGATTTCGAAAGAGGATTCATTCGGGCGGAGGTGATCGCCTACGATGATTTCGTTGCCCACGGCGGCGACCAGGGTGCGAAAGACGCGGGCAAATGGCGCCTCGAAGGCCAGGACTACGTCGTTCGAGACGGCGATGTCATTCGTTTCCGCTTCAACGTCTGAGCGGTTGTGGCAGACGCTTCAGCGTCGGGCTGGAGCCTGCCGGCGCGCGGTTCGCACCATCAACCAGCCGGCGATGGCCACGCCGGTCCCGACAATGCCCACGATGATGGCGGCCAGCGCGTTGATGTCCGGCGTGATGCCGAGCTTCACCTTGGAGTAGATCACCATCGGCAGCGTGCTCGACTCCGGCCCGGAAACAAAGCTCGCGATCACGAGGTCGTCCAGCGACAGCGTGAACGCCAGCAGCCAGCCGGACAGCATGGCGGGAGCGATCAGGGGCAGCGTGATGTCCAGGGTCACGGCCATGGGCCGCCCGCCGAGATCCATGGCGGCTTCTTCCAGGGACCGGTCCATGGCCGCGAGACGGGATTGCACCACCACCGCGACATAGGCCATGCCGAAGGTGATGTGGGCGATGGCGATGGTGTCGGCGCCCCGGCCGGCGGGCCAGCCGATCAGCACCTGCAGGCTGACGAATAGCATCAGCAGCGAGAGGCCGGTGATCACCTCGGGCATCACCAGCGGCGCCGCCAGCATGCCGGAAAACGCGGTGCGGCCGCGGAAACGCCCCATGCGCGTCATCGCCAGCGCCGCCAGGGTGCCCAGCACCGTGGCGAAGGTGGCGCTGACGAAGGCGATGCGCAGGCTCAGCAGCAGCGCATCGATCACCTGCTCGTTCTCCCAGAGCGCCGCGTACCAACGGAAAGAAAAGCCGGTCCACACCGACATCAGCCGGGAGTCGTTGAACGACCAGGCGATCATGGTGAGGATCGGGATGTAGAGGAACGCGAAGCCGAAAAACAGGCAACTCAACACAAACGTGGAGCGCGGTTTCATCGGCCGGAGATCCAGGCCCGTGGACCTGGAATTGGGGACGGGTTGCATGTCCGGCCGGGCCAGGGAAATGGAATCGGTTTGCATTCCCGCCGGGGCCGGCGTGGCCTGGCGGCGACGTATCCGCTCATTGCCGGTTCAGCCTTTCCGCCGTTGCGGAATAACGCTGGAACAGTACGATCGGCAGGATCAGGATCAGTACCAGCACGGTGGCCACCGCGCTCGCCAGTGGCCAGTCGCGGTTGACGAAGAACTCATCGAACAGCGTCTTGCCGATCATCAGGGTTTCCAGTCCGCCGAGCAGCGACGGGATGACGAACTCGCCCAGAGACGGAATGAATACCAGCAACGAGCCCGCCAGGATGCCAGGCGCCGACATGGGAACGGTGATGTCGAAGAACACCTGGCGCGGCCTGCCGCCAAGGTCCGCGGCGGCGTCCATCAGGTTCTCGTCCAGGCCTTCCAGCGTGGCGTACAGCGGGAGGATCATGAAGGGCAGGTAGGAATAGACGATACCCAGGTAAACCGCGAAATCCGTGTACAGGAACTGCACGGGCCCATCGGTCAGCCCCAGCCCCATCAGCGCCTTGTTGATCACGCCCTGGTTGGAGAGCATGCCCATCCAGGCGTAGACCCGGAGCAGAAAGGACGTCCAGAACGGCAATATGACCAACAGCAGCAGCAGGTTGCGCGTGGTGCTCCGCGCCCGGGCGATGCCGTAGGCCATGGGGTATCCCAGCAGCAGGCACAGCAGGGTGGACACCAGGGCGATGCGGATCGACTTGAGATAGCTGACCCAGTAGAGGTCGTCTTCGGCAAGGAAGCGGTAGTTGTCCCCGGTGGCGTAAATGCCCTCCTCCGCATCGTAGAGCGGCGTGAATGGTGGGGCACCGATGATCGGATCGGCGAAGCTGATCCTGAGTATGATGACGAAGGGAATGGCGAAGAAAACCAGCAGCCAGAAGTAGGGAATGCCGACGACGGCACGCCGCCACAACGCTTCCCCCCGTGCGGCACTCACCGGGTCAGCACCACGCTGCATTCCCGGGGCCAGGACAGGTACACCTGGTCTTCCCACTCGAGCGTCAGTTCGGCGCTGCGTCCGGCGTTCTGGCTCGACACCTGAATGAGCTTGCCCGAATCGGTGCGTATCCGGTAGACGGAATAGTTGCCGTAGTAGGCCAGATCCTCGACCTTGCCGTGCATGACCGTGTGCCCGTCCTGTGTGGAAGGCTCGCGGCTCAGGCGGATCTTTTCCGGGCGAACCGCCACGGTAAGGCCGCCGGCCGCCTCATCGTGGCCCGCATCGGGGTCGACCAGAATCATTGTGCCGGTTTCCTCGCAACGGACGCGCCCGGGAGCGCACGTCTCGGGGTGCCCGCGAAACAGGTTGATGGTGCCGAAGAAGTCCGCCACGAACCGGCAGTTGGGGTACTCGTAGACTTCCGATGGCGTACCGGTCTGCAGGAACTTCCCGGCTTCCATCACGGCGATGCGCGAGGCGAGCGTCATGGCCTCGTCCTGGTCGTGGGTGACGACAATGAAGGTAATGCCGAGCCGGTCCTGGATGTTCATCAGCTCGAACTGGGTGCGTTCGCGCAGGTTCTTGTCCAGCGCCGCCAGGGGTTCGTCGAGCAGCAGCACCTTGGGCCGCTTCACCAGCGCCCTGGCCAGGGCGACGCGCTGCTGCTGCCCGCCGGAGAGTTGGCGGGGCTTGCGCCGGGCGAAGTCGCCGAGCTGCACCAGTTCCAGCAGTTCCTCGACGCGGGCGTTGACCTCCGCCTTGTCGAGGCCTTCCTTCTTCAGGCCGTAGGCGACGTTCTCCGCCACCGAATAGTGGGGAAAAACGGCATAGGACTGGAACATCATGTTGGTGGGGCGTTCATAGGGGGGCAGACCGGCCATGTCGGCGCCGTCGATGAAAATCCGGCCCGCGGTGGGCGTCTCGAAACCGGCCAGCAGCCGCAGCAGGGTGGACTTGCCGCACCCGGAACCGCCGAGGATCGCGAACAGCTCCCCCTGGTAGATCTCGAGGCTCACGCCGTCGACAGCCGGGAATCCATCGAACTCCTTGCGCAGGTTCTCGATACGGATGAAGGGCTGCGCTTGCGGGTCTTCCCAGGGCCTTGCGGTCTGTTCGCGGCCGCCCTCGTTCATCGTGTTGTCCTGGGCGATGATTTCATGAAAAAAGTTTCAACTCATTGTTTTTTTATTGATTTTTTAGATACAACCGAATTTGGAACAGTTCCTTCGATTCGGCTCCGAGAGCAGG
This sequence comes from Gammaproteobacteria bacterium, assembly GCA_028821125.1. GTDB lineage: Bacteria > Pseudomonadota > Gammaproteobacteria > Pseudomonadales > Azotimanducaceae > Azophilus. Next base: position 31,540 of record JAPPHD010000048.1, on the reverse strand, counting down.
TATGCGGTACGTGCATCAGGCACGCCAAGCGGACGCGTTGTCGTGGAATTCAAGGGCGCAGGGGTGCTCTAAAGGTGCCGGATGCACGCACCGCACAGCTGCTCTCTCCCAGCGAGCGGCGAGTGTTCCCTGCGCGACAGTGCGCCGGCCCACCGGGGGGGTTGATACTGTCATCAGAGCCCGGACTTGGCCCGGGTCCAGGCTCGCGTGCGGCGCCGTTCCTCCTTGGGGCCGGCGATGTGGACGGTGTGCAGGCGCTCCAGGATCTCGGCGTCCGGGTAGATGGCGGGGTCGCCGGTGAACTGTGGGGATACCAGTTCGTAGGCGGACCGGTTGGCATTGGCGTAGCCGGTGAAATTGGTCACGTCGGCGATGACCTCGGGCCGCAACAGGTAATTGAGAAACAGGTGGGCGTTGTCGGGATGGGGCGCATCCGACGGGATGTAGATGGCGTCGAACCAGATGGTCGACCCCTCTTTCGGCACCGAGTACTTCAGGCGAATGTCCAGGCCCCCCTCCCGGGCGCGGATCGTGGCCACCGCGTAGTCCCCCGACCAGCTTCCGGCGATGCAGGTCTCGCCCGCCGGCAGGTCGAGCAGGAACTTGGTGGCGCTGAAGTACTTGATGTAGGGGCGCACGGCCTTCAATACCTCCTCGGCCGCCTTGAGGTCTTCCGGGGCCAGGGAGTTGGGATCGCGCCCCAGGTAAATCAATGCCGCGGGGATGACCTCGGTGGGCGCCTCGAGAAACGAAATGCCGCAGTCGGCGAAACGGCTGGCGACCGCCGGGTCGAAGACCAGGGCGGAGCTGTCGACCGGCGCATCGGGCATGCGCTCGAGAATCATCGCCTCGTTGTAGGTGTATCCGGTGGTTCCCCACATGTAGGGCACCGCGTAACGGTTGCCGGGGTCGTACTGGCCGAACTGGCGCAGCAGTTCCGGGTCGAGGTGATGCCAGTTGTCGAGCTTCGACCGGTCGAGTTCCCGATAGATGCCCACCTCCTGCAGCCGGCTCGAATAACCGGCGGCATGCACCACGACGTCGTAACCGGAATGCCCGGCCATGAGCTTGGCGTCCACCGTGGGGGAAGCGTCGTAGACATCGTAGTTGACCTTGATGCCGTATTCTTCCTCGAAATCGTCGATGGTGTGCTCGCCGATGTAGTCCGCCCAGTTGTAGACGTTGACCACCGGCTCTTCGTCGGCGAGGCCCGTTGCCGTTACCACCAAAAGCGAACCCGCCAGCAGACATGTCAACCCACGCCGCGGTCGGCGCGTGGGCCGATTTCTGCGTCTCGCCCCCGGTTTCGGCTGTAGCGGCTGGGTCAAGGACCTGGCCTCCCGACGATCACTGTCCCTTGAAGTCCCTATCGTAGCCGCAAATGTCCGCGTTGCCGATTGCCGGGGCATCCGGATACGGCGAGAATGAGGGGCTTTGAATCCGAATGATCATCAAGCTGGCGGCTCAACCCGGGCGCCGGACACTGCGGGGACGCCATGACTTACGACCTGCCGGGCGATTGTAGCCGGGCTCTGCTGGCAAGGGGCATACCGCACCTGCGCGACGGGCTCCGGTACGAATCCGAATGTGCGAGTTCCGCCGCCAGGGGCTATGCGGCCCCGGCCCAGTTCATCGTCGGCCGAGCCGAAGGCGATTATGTCTGGGACCTCGACGGCAATCGCTACATCGACTTCCAGAACGGCTGGGCGAGCAATCCGCTGGGCAACTGCCATCCGGAAATCATCGAAGCGGTGCACGAAGCCCACCTGCGCTACGGGTTTCAGTGGGAACACCCCCTGCGCATCCCGCTGGCGGAGAAGCTGGCGGAAATCATGCCCGCGCAGGCGCTGCCGCGCTTCACCTTCGAGGTTTCCGGAACCGAGGCCGCCGAGTCGGCGGTGCACCTGGCGCTCTGCCATACGCGGCGGCGGTACATCGTCACGTTCACCTCGTCCTTTCACGGCGAAGCCCTGGGCTCGAAGATGTTCAGCGCCTACGGCAGCGAGAACAACCTCTACATGGAAGCCTGGGCGGGCGGCGCGCTGAAGGCGCCCTATCCCTATTCGGAACACATCCCCGCCGGCATGACCGAAGCGCAGTACGTGGAGTACTGCCTCTGGTACATCGACACCCATCTCCCGGAATACGTGGTTCCGGAGGAGAACATCGCGGCGGTGATGATCGAGCCGGGGCTGGCCGAGGGGGGCAACTGGATTCCCACTCCGGCATTCATGACGGGCATCAGGAAAATCTGCGACAGCCACGGCTGGCTGATGATCGCCGACGAGGTGCTCGCCGGCCTCGGCCGCACCGGCCGCATGTGGTCGGTGGAGCACTACGATGTGGTGCCCGACCTCCTGGTGGCGGGAAAGAACCTCTCCGGCGGCATCGAGGCCTGTGCGGGGGTGGCGGCGAAGGATGCGATTCTGGGGGACAACCCCCGGGCGAGCGCGGGAAGCACCTTTGCCGGCACGCCCGCCGGTTGCGCCGCGGCCCTGAAAACGCTCGAAATCTACGAGCGCGACAATATAGTGGCGGGTGCCGAGCGGCTGGGCCGGGTGGCGGCGGAGCGCATGGCCGGCTGGGCTTCGCGCTACGCCATCGTCGGCCAGGTGCGCGCCCTGGGGCTCTTGATCGGGGTTTCGTTCAGCGCCCCGGAGGGCGAGGAGGACGAACATGTCGGGCGTTCGGTGCGCGACGAGATGCTCAAGCGCGGTGTCTGGGCGATCTGTGAAAACGAACCGCACGTAAGGCTCTACCCGGCCCTGAACATGGACGAGAAAGTCCTGCTTCAGGGGCTCGACATCATGGAGGAAGCGATCGAGGCCGTGAATCGGCAGGGGGTGACCGTCGGCAACTATCCGGCCATGCCGAGCGGCAACGTGGGTTTCTGAACGGGGCGCGCAACGGCAACGCGGCCCGATACCGAGAATGAAGAAATACGACGCCATCGTTATCGGCGCGGGTCACAACGGCCTGTGCAATGCCGCCTACCTGGCGAAGTCCGGGCTCGACGTGCTGGTGCTGGAACGCAATCCGTACATCGGCGGCGCCAGCGTCACCCGCGAACTCCACCCGGGCTGGAAGTATACGAACTGTTCCTATGTCTGCTCACTGCTCCGCCCGGAAATCTCGCGCGACCTGGAACTCGCGCGGCACGGCCTGCAGGTTATTCCCTACCACGGCGGCGTCACCTTCACCCGGGACGGCGACCATTTCGGCAACTACCCGGATGCGGAAAGGGTGTACCGGGAAATTGCCCGGCACTCGCTGCGCGACGCCAATGCCCACGACCGGTTCGAAACCGATGTGATGAAGCAGACGCGGCTGATCCGCAAGTTCCTGATGTCGACGCCGCCGGACCCCACTTCGCTCAGGCCGCGGGACCTGCGCGGGCTGCTCGAATTCGCAAGCGCCTTCACCGAGATGGGGGAAGAGGGGCTGCTGGACACCATCCGTTTCTGGACCATGAGCATCGGCGACTTCCTTGACGAGTACTTCGAAACGGACGTCATCAAGGCGCACATGTCCGGTTCGGGCATCATCGGCACGGCGCTAGGGGTCTACTCGCCCGGCACCGCCTACGTGCTGCTGCACCACTACATGGGCGAGGTGGACGGCAGCATCGGCGCCTGGGGGTTCGCCCGGGGCGGCATGGGCTCGGTGGCCGATGCGCTGGCGGCAAGCTTCCAGTCGTTCGGCGGTGAGATCGTCTGCGATGCGGACGTGCACCGCGTCATCGTCGAGCGGGGCCGCGTGCGCGGTGTGGCGCTCGCCAACGGCCGGGAGTACCGGGCGAATGTCGTCGTTTCCAATCTCGACCCGAAGCGCACTTTCCTGCAGTGCTTCGACGCCGGCGACCTGCCGGCCGAAGTCGTCCGCCGGGCGCGGAACTTCAAGATCCGCGGGTCTTCCGGCAAGCTGAATATCGCCCTGGACGGCTTGCCCACCTTCAACGGCATCGCGCCGGAAAGCCCGCTGATGCGCAACGACATGCACTGCATCGATTCGCTCGAGCGCCTGGAGCGGGCCTACGACGACTGGAAGGCGGGTACCTGGTCTGAGGACCCGTATATCGACATGCTGATCCCCACCACCGTGGATCCCTCCATGGCGCCACCCGGCAAGCACATGATGACGATCTTCGTGCAGTACTGCCCGCCGACCCTGGCGAGTGGCCCCTGGACACCCGAGGCGCGCGATGCGTTCGGCCAGACCGTGATCGACCAGGTCGCGGAGCACAGCCCAAACTTCAAGGACCTGATCCTGGACTGCGAGGTGCGTACCCCCCACGAACTCGAAGACGAGGTGGGGCTCACCGAAGGCAACATCTTTCATGGCGAACTGACCTTCGACCAGTTGCTGTTCAACCGCCCCTTCCCGGGTTGCGCGCAGTACCGGGGGCCGCTCCGGGGCTTCTACCTCTGCGGGTCGGGCACGCACCCCGGCGGTGGCGTCATGGCGGCGCCGGGCGCCAACGCGGCACGGGAAATCCTCATGGACCTGAAGCGCCCCGATGTCATTCCGGCGAGTTATCCCGATGACTGATGCCGCCTTCGATGTCGTGGTGATCGGCGCCGGCCACAACGGGCTTGCGTGTGCGAGTTACCTGGCCCGCGGCGGCCGCAAGGTGCTGGTGCTGGAAGCCGCCGACCGTCCCGGCGGCCTGGCGGCGACACGGGAGTTCGCCGCTGGATTCCGGGTCTCCGCAGCCGCTCATCTCCTGACCATGCTCGATGCGGGGGTCGCGCGCGATCTGGGGCTCGAGGGTCACGGGCTCGAGTTTGCAGCCCGCAACCTGAAGACGGTGGCGCTTGCGGACAACGGTGAGCGCGTGGTGTTCGAAGACGGCGCGATTGGAGGCGTTTCCGCGAAGGACCAGGCGGCCTTCGCCGAGTTCCGGCGGCAGAACCGGCGCTTCGCGAAGGTACTGGCCGGGTTCTGTTCCCGCCCGTCACCCAGGCTGGTCGACCGGCGCAAGAGCGATACCCTGGCGCTCGCAAGGCTCGCCTGGGACGTGCGCAGCCTGGGCAGGGCGGACATGCGGGAACTGCTGCGCGTCGGAGCGATCAACATCTACGACGTCGCGCAGGAAAAGTTCGAGAGCGCCCTGCTCAAAGCCGCGGTGAGCATGGACGCGGTGCTGGGCTCCCACATGGGCCCGCGCTCGCCGAACACCGTCTACAGCTACCTGCACCGGCACATGAACGACGATGCCGGCGCTGCCGGCCCGGCGGTCGTAAAGGGGGGCATGGGCGCGCTTGGCGAAGCGTTCGCGGCCGCGGCGGAGGCGGCCGGCGCGGAGGTCCGCTACGGCAGCCGGGCCGTTCGCATCGATCTTTCAGAGCCCTCTTCGAACGAAGCCTGCCGGGCGGCCGGCGTCACGCTCGCGGACGGTACCCGCATCGAAACCGGCCTGGTGGTATCCAACGCCGACCTGAAGACCACGTTCCGAATGGTGGGGCCATTGAACCTCGATGCGGGCTTCGTGCGCCGGGTCCACAGTTTCCGGGCCCGCGGCGTCACCGCCAAGCTGCACCTGGCGCTGGACGGCCTGCCGGAGTTCCACGGTGGCGATGCCGGGGATGCCGGCGCCCGGCTGCTGCTGGCCTCGTCGATGGACGATATCGAGTCGGCTTTCGACCATGCCAAGTACGGCCGGTTCTCGCCGGTGCCGGTGATGGAGATCTCGATTCCCACCGTGTACGACGCCTCCCTCGCACCCGACGGGAAACAGGTACTTTCCGCACTGGTCCAGTACGCGCCCTACGATCTGAAGGAAGGATGGGACGCGGGCCGTGAAACGTTCAAGGCGATCTGTCTCCAGCGCCTGGAAGCCGTGGCGCCGGGTATCGGCGAATCGGTCCGCGCGTCGGAGTTGCTGACACCGCCGGACCTGGAAGCGGAGTTCGGCGTTCGCGGCGGTCACTGGCATCACGGCGAGATTGCCCTGGACCAGGCGCTGTTCACCCGCCCGGTTCCCGGCGCCAACCGCTATGCCACACCGGTGCGTGGGCTGTACCTGTGCGGCGCGAGCAGCCATCCGGGCGGCGGCATCCTGGGACTGGCGGGACGCAACGCCGCCCGGGCGGTGCTGGCCGGGGAGGATTCCGGATGAAGCCGCACAGCGAAGTCAGGCTGCTCGATACGCCCTTTGGCTCGCGGGTCAGGGATGCCTGCGAGGTACACCAGTGGGAAGACTGGAAGGGGTATCTCACCGCTGCGGCATACGAGGACGTGGAGTTGGAGTATTTCGCGGTCCGTAATGCCACCGGCGTCTTCGATCTCTCGCCCATGACCAAGTACCGCATCACGGGCCCGGACGCCCAGGCATTCCTGAACCGGGTGATGACCCGAAACGTCCGCAGGCTCGCCCCGGGTCGGGTCGGATACACGGTGTGGTGCAACGACGCGGGCATGGTCCTGGACGACGGCACCCTGTTCCACCTCGCGGAAGGGGAGTACCGGCTCTGCGCCCAGGAGCGGTGCCTGGACTGGCTGCAATGGTCGGCGTTGGGTCTCGATGTGGCCATCGCCGACGAAACCGCCGACGTGGCGGCACTGGCGGTGCAGGGGCCGACTTCCTGCGCAACCCTCAGAGCAATGGGGCTCGACGGCCTGGAGCGCCTCAAGCCTTTCGGTATTGCGCGATTCCCGTTCGATGGGGGGGAGTTGCTGGTTTCCCGCACCGGTTTCACCGGTGATCTCGGCTATGAACTCTGGATGGCGCCCGACCATGCGGAGGCGCTGTGGGATTCACTGTTCGACGCGGGACGCGACCGTCTGATCCGGCCCATGGGAACCGCCGCGCTGGAGCTGGCCCGCATCGAGGCCGGGTTCATTCAGGCGGGCGTGGATTTCGTGCCCGCCGAGCAGGTCCTGCGCCACGGCCGCGGGCGCTCGCCTTTCGAGCTGGGCCTCGGCTGGCTGGTCGACTTCGGCAAGGGACACTTCACCGGCCGCAACGCCCTGCTGAAGGAAAAGGAAAACGGCTCCCGGTACCGCTTCGTACGCCTGGACGTGGACGGCAACAAGCCCGCGGAGGAGTCGTTCATCCTCGACAAGTCAGCCAACGTCGTCGGGCACGTCACCTCCGCGGCCTGGTGTGCCTCGGCCAAGCGCAACCTGGCTCTGGCCTCCCTGGAAATGCCCTGGGGGCGCCCGGAAGACGACCTGTTCGCGGAGATCTACTACAGCCGGGAACAGCGCTGGACCCGGCTCGAAACCCGCTGCACGGTCATGCGGGGCCCGGCCTGGGACCCGCCGCGCCGTCGGCAGACGCCTCCGGCGGACTTCTGAGCAGCGATACAACAGGAGCGGGACAACTCCGCGGATTCGAGACGGCATCGTGACGCTGATCGCTACCGAAACAAACGACTCCCCGGCGCGGTTGGCCGAGATGGCGGCAGCGCAGCGCCAGCGCCCGGGGTTCGCCGTCGACGCCTACTTCTACCGCTCCCAGGTGGTCTACCGAAAGGAACTCGACGAAATCCTCTACAGGAGCTGGCTCTACGCGGGCCATGTCAGCCAGGTGGCGAAGCCGGGCGACTATTTCACTTACGAACTCGGGGAGGATTCCATCGTCGTGGTGCGCGACAACCAGGGGGAAATCCACGCGCTGATGAACATCTGCCGGCACCGCGGCGCCCGGGTCTGCGAGGGTCCGGAGGGTTCCCTGAAGACCTTCGTGTGTCCCTACCACGGCTGGGTCTACGAACTGGACGGGCGCCTGAAGGCCGCCCGGGCGATGCAGGGCAAAGCCGGCTTCGATCCCGCGCGCTACGCCCTGAAGAGGGCGAAATGCACGGTGTATGAGGGGTTGATATTCATCAACTGCGACCCGGAGGCTGGCCCTTTCGATACCTCGCTCAACACCATCGAACCGGCCCTGCGCCCCTATGGCCTGCCCGGGGCCAAGATCGCCCACCACCAGAACTACCCGGTAGAAGCCAACTGGAAGCTGGTGCTGGAGAATTACCTGGAGTGCTACCACTGCGCGACCGCGCACCGGGCCTATGCCAGGCTGCACACGTTAGAGGCGCTCGGCGCCGAGGTGAAGGCGTTGAACGAAAAGATGCTGGATCGCGCCGAGGTGGAGACCGGTGTGGCGGGCATCGCCCACGACCACTACCAGGCCTATTGCTCCTCGCCCGACTTCGGCTGCTGCGCCTATACCAGCCGTTACGCCCTCTACGACGGTTTCAAGACCGGCAGCCGCGGCGGCGAGCCGGTGGCGCCGCTCATGGGCGAATTCAAGGGCTACGACGGCGGCGCGGGGGATTTCCAGCTCGGCCCGCTGGCGTTCATGCTCAACTACCCGGACCACTGCGTGCTGTACCGCTTCACACCCCGGGGCATCGACAACACCGACATGGACCTCGTGTGGTTCGTGCGTGGCGATGCGGAGGAGGGCCGGGACTACGACCACGATGCGCTCACCTGGCTGTGGGACCGCACGAGCCGGGAAGACCAGTACATCATCACCCGCAACAGCGAGGGGGTGCACTCCCGGTTTTTCGAGCCCGGCCCGTACCACCCCGAACACGAGAGCATGTGCATCGAGTTCGTCGACTGGTATCTCTCGGCATTGGAACGGAATCAGGCATCTCAATCATAGCGGCTTGTAATCTCCGCCCGGATTCAGCCTTTTCCTACAGCCAACGCCACGGCAACGGTGGACAATCGTATCGATTCCCAGCCACAATTCATGTCGAGGGTCGGCCATGAAGTACGAGTTTGCCGCAAACATTGCCACGACGCTGCTGGTCGGCGCCAGCATCGTCGGCGTGAACCTGGCCATTATCGATGCCACGTCAGCAGCGACAGACAGCCGGTTTGCCCAGATTGATGAGCGATTCGCCCAGGTCGATCGGCGATTCGCCCAGGTCGATGAGCGATTCGCCCAGGTTGATCGGCGGTTCGCCGAGGTCGACAAGCGTTTCGACCAGATGGAAACCCGTTTCGAGCAGCGTTTCGAGAAGATCGATGCCCGGTTTGAAGAAATGGCCAGGCAACTCGATGATTTGCGCGCCAGTGTTTCCAGGATTGAAGGCCTGATTCACGGCCTGCATGGGCAAGCGCCCGTATCGCTATCGCAGTCAGAAACCGAGCGCAACACCTGACGCATTGGCCTTGGCGACAGGTTTGCAGCGACTGCAGTCTCGTTGACAGTGCCGGCCTTGTCCCGGACAATTCCGCGCCCGTTTGGTGGCGCGGGTTTCAAGACCCTTTCGCTGACAGTTTCACTGCGGCGCCGAGCCTGGCGGGAGAGGCCGTAAGTCGTGGCTAGGTAGCTCAGCCGGTTTAGAGCGCAGGATTCATAATCCTGAGGTCGGGGGTTCGAGTCCCCCCCTAGCTACCAACTCCTTTCGCTGCAATCGATTGGATACAACATTGACGGGCGCTCAAGGCGGGCTTGAGGCGTCACCCGGCAGCGTTGCCCTGTCGCGCCTTCCGTTCGGGACCTTCTCAACCCAACCGTCCGAACGGCTTCAACGCCGCCCACAAAGACCGTAGACTATGGCCGCCCGTCGAAACGAAGTAACCCGAACGGCAATGGAGGTGTGCTGCGCCACCTGACGGGGTGGCATTGCTTGGAAAAACGACTGACGAATAAACTTCATCATGACCAGGACAGGCAGGAAACCGCCTAAATCGAAGTCCGGGGGTCGCGATATTTCCAGTGCAGTAACGATGGATCATATTGCCGAGCTTGCAAACGTCTCAAAGGCGACGGTATCCCGGGCGTTGCGCAACAGTCCGCTTGTTAACGAAGCCACGAAATCAATCGTGCTCGAGGCGGCGCGCAATAGCGGCTACGTCGTCAACAAAAACGCGCGAAAACTGAGAGACAAGCGTACCAACACGATAGCTATCGCATTGGATTTCCCTTCGTATCCCGGCCAGCGTGTGGCCGATCCGTTCGTGTTCGAGTTGCTCTCGGACATCGTCAATTCGCTGGCCGTACGTGAAAAGGACGTGATCCTCTGTTCGCCCAATGCTTCGGATGCATTCGCCTATCAGCAGCTCCTCGCGGCGAAGAGCGCCGATGGAATCATCTTTCTCGGGCAGGGGGACCGGGAAGACGTGCTCAACGAACTGGCGGGGCGCAGGGCGCCGGTCGTCGTCTGGGGCGGCGTGGTGGACGACGCGCCCTATTGCACGGTAGGCAGCGACAACCGGCATGGCGGATACCTGGCCGGCAGCCGGCTTGCCGACCTGGGCTGTACGAATGTCCTGTACATGGGCAATCACCGCCATCTGGAAAGCCGATTGCGCAGGGAGGGATTCGAAGCGGGGCTGAAGGACGCGAACGGCCGGGGAACCGTATCGGAGCTGATCGTCAAGGAATTCGTGTACGAGACCTGCCTGCCGGCGGCGCAACGGTTCCTGTCAGACCCGGAAAACCGCCCGGACGGCGTGTTTGCGGTTAGCGACATCGCGGCAATCGCCTTCGCCGCCGCCCTGAGGGAGATCGGGCTTGCCGCGGGCAAGGACGTCCCGATCGTCGGTTACAACGACATACCGTCGGCCGCCTTCTTCTCACCGGCAATCACCACCGTTCGCCAGGATACGCTGCAGGCCGGAGCTCTCCTGGTGGAAAAACTCATGCAGATTCTCGAAGGTCTGGCTCCGAAATCCGTTATGCTGCCGACCAACCTGATTGTCAGGGAGACCTGAAGCGGCGTTGATTCGCGGCGAGGCGGTCTGGGAAACGGAGGTTCCCGTGCAGGATCTGGAGTTGCTGGTTTGCGACACGAACGGCGTGCCACGCGGCAAGACGGTAGACGGCGCCACGTTCGCTCCCGGCGACTCGGCGCACATGGCGGCCGCCGTCTTCTTCCAGTGCATCACGGGCGACTATGCCGAGGAATCGATGGCAGCCCACTATCCTGAAGACGGCGACATGCTGCTCGTCCCCGACTGGGCCACCTGCCGAGATGTGCCATGGAAGTCCGGAGCATGCCGCCAGGTCATTTGCGACACCATCGACAGGGCCGGAGATCCTGTCCCTTTCGACCCGCGCAACCTGTTGAAACGGATTCTCGGCCTGTACGCGGAGAAGGGCTGGACGCCGGTGGTCGCGCCGGAGATCGAGTTCTACCTGTTGCGGCCGCCCAGGCGCCAGGACAGGAAACTCGTTCCCGCCCCGGGCGTGAACGAAAGGGCGGAGTTCGGCGGCGAGGCGTACAGCAGCGATGCCCTGGACAAGTACGCTCCCTTCCTGGACACCGTGCGCACCATGAGCGCGGATCTAGACATGCCCGTGCAGGCCATGTCGCACGAGTTGGGGCCGGGACAGATCGAACTGAACATCGCCCATGACGAAGCGCTGCTTCAGGCCGACCGGCTCTTTCTCGTCAAGCGCCTGGTGAAGGCCTGCGCACTCCAGCACGGCTACCTGGCCAGTTTCATGGCCAAGCCCGTCAAGGGCCTTCCGGGAAGCGGCCTGCACTTGCACATGAGCCTGGTCGCCGGGAACGGCACCAACCTTTTTGCACTGGCCGACGGCAAGGCGCCGCCACCGTTGCGCCACTTCATCGCGGGTCTGCAGACGTACCTGCCGGCGGCCTTCGCGTTGATCGCGCCCAACGTCAACAGCTTCAGGCGCTTCGTGCCGGGATGGTCCGCCCCCATCAACCTGGAGTGGGGCTACGACAACCGCACGGCCGGGTTCCGGGTGCCGTTTTCCGACGACGCGGCCGGCCGGGTGGAAAGCCGGGTGGCCGGTGCCGATGCCAACCCGTACCTGTTCGTCGCGGCAACCCTGGCCTGCGGGCTCCTCGGGCTCGAAGAGAAACTCGAGCCCACGGCTCCCGCGAAGGGCGATACTTATGGGCGGCCGGCCGACCTGCCCGGCGACCTTGAGAACGCGCTGCGGGTACTTGCCGCGCACAAAAAGCTGCGCCGCTTGCTGACAGAGGATTTCGTGGGTGGTTTCGTTGCCGTCAAGCGTGGCGAACTGCGGAATTTCGGGGGTTGGATCACGCCCTGGGAGGTCGGCTACCTCGGCAGCATGCTCTGAGGCGCCGGCGCGGTTTCCGCACCGGTGCCGCCCGGTGGATTGCGGCTCACGATGGCAACCAGGGCCAGCCAGGTGATCATGGAACCGGCGGCAACGGCCATTCCCACCCCGTCGAGCCCGAATTGCCCCTGCATGGAGAAATAACCGGTAAGGAAAACCAGGGTGCCGAGGATGCGCCCGGCCATGATCCTGCCCGCGCGGTCCATCGCATAGCCCGCCGGTGTCAGCGCCGCGCCGCCCAGGTCGAACGCGGCGCCGAAGATCAGCCACGCCAGAAGAACCGCGGCGACGGGGAAAGCGGGGCCGAACAGGGCGCCGAGCAACCAGTCGCCGACCAGCAGCGACACGGCCGTCAGGCCCAGCCCGATGCTCCCGGCGATCAGGCAGACCCGCACGATCAGGCGGCGGAACTTGCCGTAGTCCTGGTGCCAGAGGCGCGTCAGGTCCGGGAAAACCGCCTGGCTCAGCAATATGGCGGGCCGCGTCAGCACCGTGGAACAATCCCTGGCTGCCTTGAACAACCCCGCGCTCTCCGCGCCGAGCGTTGCGCCAACCATTAACGTCGCCAGGCGATTCGGCACCAGTTCCAGAAGCGCCTGCACATAGGTCACGGAAAGAAAGTGCGGCAGCCCCGGGAAGGCGGCGAAAGACCCGCCGCCGAACCAGGAGATGCGCAGCCCCGCCTCGCGGACGTTGCGGCGGCCCTGCCAGATAAGGAACAGGTACTCGGTTGCCAGGGAAAAACCCCAGATGGCGAGGAAGGTCTCGATACGGGGCGTTGCGAAGCTGGCGGCAAGCGCGCCTGCGAATCGGATTGCGGGGCCCACCGCCATCTGCTGGGCGAGCAGGTCGAAACGGTTGGTCGCCTGCAGGTAGCCCCGGGCACTGCCGATGCCGGAGAAGAGCAGCGCGCCGCTGAACAGCATGCAGTAGCCGACGGTGGACGCATCCCAGTCGAGCAGCATGCCGGCCACGGGAGCGAGCGACGCGGCCAGGGTCGTTGCGCCGAGCGCTATGCAACGGTCGATTCGCCGGGTGAGTTCCAGGAGCCGGTGCAGTTTTTCGGTTTCGCCGCCTTCGACGAAGGGCACGCCCCAGCGCACGATGGTCAGGGAGGGCTTGACGTTCACCAGGCCGCGGACGGTCAGGGCGTACACATGCACCAGCACCACCGTCCCGAATTCGGCGAGTTCCAGGGCGCGGGCAAGGGTAGCCACCGCGCCCAGGTTGAGCAGCACGGCAACCAGCCGGCCGCTGAACAGCAGCCGGAAATTGGCGAATACGCGGCGGGGCGCCATGGCCGCGGCGGTGCGCCGGATCAACCGGCCTCCATCGACCCCGGGTGCCGGACATCGGTGCCCTTGACCATGTACACCACGTGCTCGCAGAGGTTCTTCGCGTGGTCGCCGATGCGCTCCAGCGCCCTGGCCGTCCACAGGGTATTGAGCCACAGCTCCGGTTCCCGGGCCGTTGCCTCCCCGGCATTGCGCACGACCGCATCGTAGGCGTCATCCGCCTCGGCATCGGCGGCGATGACATCGTAGGCCGCATCCACGTCCAGCCGGGCGAAGGCATCGAGCGCCCGGCGCAGCATCACGGCGACCAGTTCCGACAGGTGCGCGATCTCCGCATGCTGGTTGGCGGGCTGGGGAAGCGCCGCGGCGGCGATGGCCGCCTTGGCGATGCGGTCGGCTTCGTCGCCGACCCGCTCGAGGTCGGTGCCGGCCTTCATGATGCACACCAGCAGGCGCAGGTCGGCGGCCGCCGGCTGCCTGAGCGCGATGATGGCGATGCACTCGTCGTCGATCTCGACCTCGAACCGGTTGACCTCGTCGTCGCCTGCCCGCACTTCTTCAGCGAGTGCGCTGTCGTGGGTGGTGAAGGCGCGCACGGCTTTCTGCAACTGCCGTTCCACCAGCCCGCCCATGGCCAGCAGGCGCAGGCGCAGGTTTTCGAGCGCGGCGCCGTACTGTTCCGATATGTGGCGGTTCATGAGCGCGGATCAACCGTAGCGTCCGGTGATGTAATCCTCCGTCTGTTTGCCTGCCGGGTTCGTGAATACCGTCTGTGTGGCATCGAATTCTACGAGTTTTCCGAGGTTCAGGAACGCCGTGCAGTCGGACACCCGGGCAGCCTGCTGCATGTTGGGCGTGACGATGACGATGGTGTAGTCGGATTTGAGGGCTTCAATCAGTTCCTCGATGCGGGCGGTGGAGATGGGGTCGAGGGCCGAGGCGGGCTCGTCGAGGAGCAGCACGTCGGGCTGCACGGCGAGCGCCCGGGCGATCACCAGGCGCTGCTGCTGCCCACCGGAGAGTTCCAGCGCCGACGCCTGCAGCCGGTCGAGCACCTCGCCCCAGAGCCCGACGCTGGTGAGCGCCCGCTCGACCCGATCGTCGAGTTCCGTCTTTGACAGGCCGCCCTGCAGCCGAAGCCCGTAGGCCACATTCTCGTAGATCGACTTCGGGAAGGGATTGGGTTTCTGGAAGACCATGCCGACCTGCCGGCGCAAGCTTGCGACATCGGTCTCCGGGTCATGGATGTCGTGGCCGTTCAACAGGATTCGCCCGGTCACCCTGGCGTCGTCGGTCAGGTCGGTCATGCGGTTGAAACACCGCAACAGCGTCGATTTTCCGCACCCGGAGGGGCCGATGAAGGCGGTGACCTGCCGGCGCGGAATACGCATGCTGATGCCGGACAGCGCCTGCCGCTCGCCGTAGAAGACGGAGACATCGTCGACTTCGATGCAGGTCGCGTCCATGCTGCGGTCAATTCTCCACGGTTCGGTAGCGGGCTTCCAGGCGGCTGCGCAGCAGCGTGGCGGTCGAATTGAGCACCACCACGATCACGATGAGCAGGAGCGCGGTGGCAAACACCAGGGGACGGGCGGCCACCGGGTTGGGGCTCTGGAAGCCCACGTCGTAGATATGGAATCCCAGGTGCATGAACTTCCGCTCCAGGTGAACGAACGGAAAGTTGCCGTCCACGGGCAGGGCGGGCGCGAGCTTCACTACACCGACGAGCATGAGCGGGGCGACCTCGCCTGCCGCCCTGGCCACCGCGAGGATCACCCCCGTGAGAATCGAAGGGCTGGCCATGGGCAGCACCATTCGGAACAGCGTCTCGGCCTTGGTGGCGCCGAGCGCGAGACTGCCTTCGCGAATTCGCTGCGGCACCCGCGCAAGCCCTTCCTCGACGGAAACGATGACTACCGGAAGGGTGAGCAGCGCCAGGGTCAGTGAAGCCCATAACAGGCCGGGTGTCCCGAACGTCGGTGCGGGCTGCGCCTCCCGGAAGAACAGGTCGTCGAGGGTACCGCCCACCGCATAGACGAAGAATCCCAGGCCAAAGACGCCGTAGACGATGGAGGGCACGCCGGCGAGATTGTGGACCGCGATGCGGATCGTGCGCACCACGCCGCCCTGGGGAGCGTACTCGCGCAGGTAGAGGGCCGCAATTACCCCGAACGGCGTGACGAGTACGGACATCACCAGAACCATCATCACGGTTCCGAATATCGCGGGAAAGACGCCGCCCTCGGTGTTGGCTTCCCGGGGAGGCTCGCTCAGGAAACTCCAGAGGCCTTCCAGATAGTGGCCGAGCTTGGCCCGGACGGTCATGCGATTCGGCTGCCAGGCACGGATGATCGTGCCGAGCGGGAACGTGGCTTCGCCGCCGTCCATCAAGCGGATCGACACCTCGTCGCGGCCGAGTGCCTCGGACAGTTCGGCCCGACGGATAGCCGCGGCGCGGTACGCCGCCCGGAGCCGCGCTTCGTCCGTTTCGATGTCGCCGACCCTTTCGACGCCGTCCAGGGCCCGCCGGCGGCGCTCGAAGCGCAGGCGTTCGAGCTGACGGTCGATTTCGTAGATTTCCGAGTCCCTGAGCCTGTCTATCTCGGAGCGCAGCCGCCCGGCGCGCTCGATGCGCTCGGTCAGTGCGGCCCAGGTCGGTCCGCCTGAAACGGACACCCCGTTCTCGGCGAGCCCGACCAGGAACCCGTAGGCGTTCCCCCATTCGGTGCGCTCGAAGACGACGACATCGGGCGGCGCGGCCAGGTTCGTTGCCCGGTGCGCAAACACCCAGCGAAAGTCGGGCGCCGCCTCACGCCGGTTGCCCGTCTTGACGAGCCAGCGTTCGACGGGGTCCGGAACCGCGCCGGGATCGTCAGCCACCGCTTCGAGGTACTGATTCCTGGCAATCGCCTCCCGTCCGGCGCGTGCGCCGACAATGTGCAGCCCGCCGGCATTGGTTCGATAGTCGAAGGAGATGACTTCGCCTGGCCAGAAGTGGCCGAGCCCGCGCACGGCCAGCAGTACGAACAGGCCGGCCACGGCCAGTATGCCGGTGCCGATGGCCGCGGCGTTCAACCAGATCCATGGCGCGCCCGACTGCCACCAGGCTCCGTAGCGGCGCGACGGGTCAGAGCCTGGCATAGCGGTCTCTCAAGCGCTCGCGCACGACTTCCGCGGCCGTGTTGAAGGCAAAGGTCATCACGAAGAGCAGCAGTGCGATCAGGAAGAGAAGGCGGTAGTGCGAGGAAGCAACCTCGGTCGTCGGCAGTTCCACGACGATGTTCGCGGCGAAGGTACGCATGCCCTGGAAGACGTTCAAATCCAGGATCGGCGTGTTTCCGGACGCCATGAGAACGATCATCGTCTCGCCGACGACGCGTCCGAGCCCGATCATGACGGCGGAGAAAATTCCCGGTGCGGCGGTCAGCATCACGATGCGGCTGACGGTCTGCCAGCGGCTCGCGCCCAGGGCCAGGGAACCCTGGACGAGGTGCGCGGGTACATCGGCGATGGCCTGTTCGGCAACGGAAAAGATCACCGGGATCACCGCCAGGCCCATGGCGATGCCGACGACCAGGGCGTTGCGCTGGTCGTAGCCGAGGCCGAGAGCATTGTACATCCAGGCCCGGGCATCGCCGCCGAACAGCACCGCTTCCAGTTCGGCATCGAAGGAGAAGACGAGCCAGGCGGTCGCGGCCAGCACGGGGACCGTCACCAGGGCCAGCCAGCCCTCCAGGCGCGCCCGCACCCGGCCGGGCAGCCACTGCCAGGCGAAGGCGCAGGCCAGCACACTCATCGGCAGCGCGGCCAGGCACAGGATCACCGCGCCCAGCATGTTCTCGACCAGCGGCGCCAGCCAGAGCCCGGCGAGAAATCCGAGCACGACGGTGGGCAGCCCGGCCATCGTTTCGATTCCGGGCCTGATCAAGCGCCGCATGCCCGGGTTCATGAAACAGGCCGTGTACACGGCGCCCATCACCGCCAGGGGCATGGCGAACAGCATGGCGTAGAAGGCTGCCTTCAGCGTTCCGAACAGGAGCGGAGTGAGCGAGAACTTGGGCTCGAAATCGGTGTCGGCGGAGGAACTCTGCCAGGTGTGGACCGGCTCGTCGTAGCCCTCGTAGAAGACCCGGCGCCACAGGGTCGACCAGGAAATCTCGGGATGGTTGTTGTGAATCGCGTACGAGGCAAGGCGGCCCGGCCCGGCGAGGACCAGCCGGTCGGCAGCCGGCGAAAAGGCGGCCAGTGGCGGAGCCGGCCCGGATTCGAACCGGAACGATTCCAGTACCCGGTGCGAGGTGGTGTGCACCAGGTGTGCCTGGCGGTTGCGCGCGAAGGCCACGAAACCCTTGCGCCTCGGTTCCGCCTGCATGGCGTCGATGGGGCTCGGGAACCGGAATTGCCGCACCGGCGCCAGGTCCGTCATCGAGCCGGCGCGTCGCAGTGACCACTGGGTAACGACGCCGCGCTCATCCGCCACAAGCACGGAATAGCGGCCGAGCAGCATTTCCAGGGCCGTCAGTTGGCCGGCCGCCCCCACCAGTTGCCCGGCGCCCTGCTCGACAGGGACGCCGGGACGGGCTATGTCGGTCAGCCGGTATGCGCCGTTCCCCGAGAAACGATACAGCCAGCGCCCACCGGGGCCGAACATGACGTCCGCGGCGTCGCCGGCGGGCTCGAGCCGCTCGATGCGCGCATCGCGCAAGGGCCGGGCATCGTCCGCGTGCGGAAACTCCAGCAGCACCGTTGCCCCGGTCTCGTCCAGGATTGCGACCTGCATGCGACTGCCCTCCCGGAAGACATCATGGGCGGCCACTTCATTGTCGACGTAGGAGTCCAGGTGCAGGGGCGTAGCGTCGAACAGCGCATCGACGCGGCTTGTCACGAACCTGGAATTTTCGTTGAAACGCGGTTCATGGACGATGCGGTAGAAGTGAATCCGGTTGTCCGCGGTGAGCAGTGCGACGGTGTTTGCGGACGGATACACGGGTTTGACGGCTTTCACGGGCGCTTCGGCCAGGGAATGTCGCGGGGTATCGGGCGGTGCACCGCGTGCGGACGCCATGTCCAGAAAGACGAGTTCGCCGCCCCGGGTGATCAGCGATGCGACAGCAAAGGTGTCGTCGGTCGATACCGCGAGAAGGTCGCCGCGTTGCGTATCCACGCCGGACAGGCGTTCTACGCTCACCGGGGCGAAGATGGGCGCGACCACCCACACCAGGAAAAAGAAAATGAGCGCGATCGCGGCCAGTACGCTCCAGCCGCCGAGTGCGACCAGTCTTCTTGTCAGCGTGTCGAACAGGCGATGGCGGTCAGTCCGCATCAGCGCAGTCTGTCGAGTTCCAGTTCGGCAATTTCTACCGGAAGCGGGATGTAACCGTCCTTTGCCACGACTTCCTGCCCGTCCTTCGACAGCACGAGCTTCAGGAATTCCGCTTCCAGGGGAGCGAGGGCGGTTCCGGGGCGCTTGTTTACGTAAATGTAGAGAAACCGGGCCAGGGGGTAGGTACGGTTCACGGCGTTTTCGAAAGAAGCGTCCACCGCCGGCTCGTCGCTGCGCCGGGATATCGAGACCGTGCGCACCCCGTGGGTCTCGTACCCGATTCCCGAGTAGCCGATTCCGCTCAACGAGGAAGCGACCGCCTGTACGACGGAGGCGGAACCGGGCTGTTCGCTGACGGTGTTCCTGAAGTCGCCGGCGCACAGCGCCGCGGTCTTGAAGTAACCGTAGGTTCCGGACACCGAGTTGCGCCCGTAAAGCTGGATGGGCCGGTCTGCCCAGGAGCCGGCGAGGCCGAGTTCGCCCCAGGTGAAGATGTCCCTGGCGCCGCCGCAGCGCCGGGTAGCGGAGAAAACCGCGTCGAGCTGCTCGATGCTCATGGCCTGGAGCGGATTGTCCTTGTGCACGTAGATGGCCAGTGCGTCCAGGGCGACGCGAATCCCGGTGGGCCGGTACCCGTAATTCTTCTCGAAGGCTTCGAGTTCGCTCGCTTTCATGGGGCGGCTCATCGGCCCCAGGTTCGAGGTTCCCTGTATCAGCGCGGGCGGCGCGGTTGACGAGCCGGCGGCCTGTACCTGGGTGTAGACATCCGGATAGGCACCTCTGAAATCCGCCGTCCAGCTCGTCATCAGGTTGGCCAGGGTGTCCGAGCCCACACTCGACAGGTTTCCGGAGACGCCGCTGACCCGCTTATAGGTGGGCAGTTCGCCGGCGGCCGCCACGGCCGGGCCGCCGGGTACCGAAACTGACAGGAACAGGGCGCAGATTGCCCCGGGGACAAGCCCGCCTATCTCGCCAATTTTGGTCGCGAGGGCGTCGAGGCGGGGCGGGCGCATCATGTTGCCGGCTGATACTGTGGCGCGAAGACACAGAAAAACAGGCTGCCCTTGCCGAGTTCACTCTCGACCTGCAGCCGTGTGTTGTGCCTGCGCAGAATGTGCTTGACGATCGCCAGCCCGAGGCCGGTGCCGCCGCGCACCCGCGCACCGGCGAGATCGATGCGGTAGAAACGCTCGGTGATTCGCGACAGGTGTTCAGGCGCGATGCCGATCCCGTGATCCTCCACCTCGAACCGGGCGCCCCCGCTGCTCCCGAACCAGCGTACGGTGATGCGCCCGCCGTCCGGACTGTAGCGGATCGCGTTGGCGATCAGGTTCAAAAAGGCGCTCTGCACCTCGCCCGGCACGCATTCGACGACGAGATGGGCTTCGATGTCGAAGACCAGTTCGTGTTCGCCGCCGGAGAGCTGCTCAGCCTCCGGGCGCAACGACTGCAGCAGCTTGCCGCCGTCGACAGCCTCGATGGTGTCGGCGTTGGGCAGCGGTGCGGATTCGAGCCGGGTCAGGGTGAGGAGATCCTCCACCAGTGATTTCATGCGCTCCGCAGGTGGGCTCATGCGCCGCGTCAGTTCGCTGACGAGCCTCGGGTCGAGCGGTTCGTCGGCGATGGATTCCAGGTAGCCCAGAATGACCGTCAGGGGCGTCCTCAGTTCGTGGGAGACATTGGCGATGAAATCCTGGCGCATGGACAGCAGGCGGTTCAGCTCGGTCACGTCCCGGGCAATGAACAGCGTTCGCTCATCGAGGGGAATGCGCCGTATCTCCAGGCGCATCCGGTCGTTCACGGGGGATGCGATCTCGACCAGTTCCTCCTCGACCTCGCCATTCATCAGGGCCACGAGGGCGGGGTCCCTGACGAGGCCGAGCAGGTTCTGGCCCTGATCGTCGTTCCCGAGCCCCAGCAGGCGTTGCGCCGTGCTGTTGGCCTGCTCGATTTCCCCCATGCCGCGCACCAGTACCCAGGCGTCCGGCAAGCCGTCGGCCGTGGCTTCCAGAAACCTCAGCCGCGATGCCAGGGAGCGGCTGCGCTGCCGCCCGCTGTGGATGGTTCGGAACAGCCGGTCGAGCGGCGTCTGCCAGAAGATGCTGCGCGCCGCCGGTCGCGTCAGCGGCGCGCCCGACCAGCGGAGGAACTCGCGATAGTCGAGCCAGTTGAGAGTGACAAGCCCCGCAAGCCCCGTGGCGAGGCCCCAGGCGACGCTGGACAGCAGCCAGCCGGCCAGCGCGGCGACCGACACCAGGACGGTCCATCGGAGATATTCGTCAGAATTGGGTGTCACGTGCCCGGGTTTCGTCTGCGGCGATCCGGAATACGCCGCCGATTATGACATCAAAGTGTTACGAATCTGCGGCAGCCAGGGCGGTGCCGATGGCTTCCACCAGGCCCCAGCGGTGGGCCGACAGGCGCGCATCCGTCGCCCGGGGCCAGGCGCTGTGGATGGCGATCACGGTCTCCGAGCGGGGATCGATCCAGATGGCCTGCCCGAAGATGCCGAGGGCGGCGTAGGCGCCGTCCGGCCGCAGCCACCAGAAATAGCCGTATCCCGGGTTGGTGTCCGCCGGTGCGGTCGAGCGCGCCATCCAGCCTTCCGGCAACAGCCGGCGGCCGTCCGGGGCGCTTCCGCCGTTGAGGGCGAACAGCCCGATGCGCGCGTAGTCACGCAGCGTCGCGCTGATGCAGCATCCTCCGTATTCGCCGCCGCCGGGGGCGCCGATCATCCAGTTGGCATCCGCTTCCATGCCGAACGGCTGCCAGATCCTGTGGGTCAGGTAGGTTGCCAGGTTGTTGCCGATGGCGGCGCGCAGCACGGCGCCGGCCAGGCTGGTCTCGCCGGTGGAGTAGTTGAAACGGGCCCCGGGGGGCGCAGCCGTGGGCAGGGCGCGCATGTAGTCGAGAAAGGGCAGGATGGCGATGGGGCTCTGCGACACGTCCGCTTGCGGGTCTTCGTAATCCTCGTCCCATCCGACGCCCGAGGACATCTTGAGGAGCTGTTCGACGGTCACCCGGTCGTAGGCGCCCCCGGCCAGCCTGGGCAGATAGCGCACGACCGGGTCGCTCAGCCGCTCGATGTATCCTTCGGCAACGGCGGCGCCGTAGAGCAGGCTCACCACCGACTTGGCCACGGAATAACCCACCCAGCGGGTCGATGGGCCGTTGCCGAGTTCGTAGCGCTCGTGGAGAACCTGCCCGCGGTGCACGACGATCAGCCCGGCGACCCGGGTCTCGCGGACGAAATCGTCCAGGCCGTAGCGCCTTCCGTCCAGCTCGTAGTAGAGCGCCGACAGGTCGCGCGGTGCCCGGGGCAGGGGGTAGGCGCGGCCGCCGGACCGGACCGCCCTGGTGGGGAAAATGCCGGCGTAGTCGCTGAATGCCCGCAGGCGCCGTTCCTGACTCCAGACGAGAATCTGCTTGGGTTCGGGCCAGGCGCCGTCGCCGGCGGCATCCCCGGCGCCGGCCGCGGCCCGGGCCAGGCAGAGCGCGACACAGCCGAGAGCGAGCGCGGCGATCGGCGACCGGCCCACCGGGCCGAAGCCCATCATGCCGATTCGGTTTATGCTCATTCGTGCAACGGAAACCGCCGGGTGCGTTCTGTATTGGCCGGTTTTCTCTGGTGTGGCACTACGCTCACCAATTCCAGGAGGATGCGCGCATCCCGCAGGTATTATAGGTCCGCCCCCGGTTTTTGCTGCCGGCAAGCCTTTTCCCGGTACAGACTACCGCGCGAATAAGCATGAACATGAATGCATCCGTGCTGACTCGGACTCATCGGCCACGGACTGGCCCGCAGCGCTCGATTCCCGGCGAGCGAACGGGCCGGGCTCCGAGCCCCTTCCGGTTGAACCTCGTCCCTCGTGTCGCTGGTTGATCGCGCGTATATTCTCAACGATCAGATGGTGGACGGAAAGCGTTGACGGTCAGTATCGTCATTCCGGTGCTCGATGACGGGATACGGTTGCAGCGGTTGTTGCGGGACCTTGAGCGGTACTGGCCGACCGGGCCCGGGCCGGATTCGGGGCCCGGGTGTCCGGGTGGCGCCGGAACGAGGCCCGCCCCGGAAATCATCGTCGTCGACGGCGGCAGCCGGGACGACAGCGTCGACGTGGCGAGGGGCGCCGGCGTCCGCGTGCTGGAGCGCCGGCGGGGGCGCGGCCTGCAACTCGACGAGGGCGTCCGGGCAGCGTCCGGGCGCTGGCTCTGGTTTCTGCACGCGGACAGCGGAATCTCCCGGGACGTCCTCGACGAGATCGGCCGGCTTTCCGGACGCTCCCCGTGCTGGGGACGTTTCGATGTCAGGCTGGCGAATGCGCCGCTCCTGAGCCTGACCGCAAGAGCGATGAACTGGCGTTCCGCCATCACCGGCATCTGCACCGGGGATCAGGGTATTTTCGTCCATCGTTCCCTGCTGGAAGCCGTCGGCGGGGTGCCGAGGCAGCCGTTGATGGAGGATATCGAGTTGAGCAGAAAGCTGCGCGGTCTCGGGCGGCCGGTGCGCGTACGAACGCCCCTCGGGGCGTCGCCGCGGCGCTGGTTGACCCACGGCGTGGTCAGGACCATGACCTTGATGTGGTGGGTGAGATTCCGCTACCTCTGCGGCGCCTCTCCGGAAGACCTCGACCGGCGGTACTATGGCTGAGCGTTGCACGCCCTGCCTGTGCGTTTTCGTCAAGGCGCCCGTTCCCGGCCAGGTGAAAACGCGCCTGGCCAGAGACCTGGGCCCGGGTGCGGCGCTCGCGGCGTACCGGCTCTTGGTGGAGCGGGAACTGGATGCGATCGCGCTGGTCGAATTTCCTGTGGAGCTCTGGGTAAACGGCGATAGTGACAATGACACGGTCAAGCACTGGTCGGGGCGCTACGCCCTGCCCGTCCGGCGCCAGTCGTCAGGTAACCTCGGCCGGAAAATGCTTGAAGCGATAAGCAGTTGCTGTGCGGCGGGTCGCGCCGGGATCGTCGTCGGCAGCGATCTGCCGGCGGTGGATGCGTCCTATGTCGAACAGGCCGCCCGGCTGCTCAAGGAACGGGATCTGGTTCTGGGCCCTGCGGAAGATGGCGGCTTTGCGCTGATCGGAATGAAAACTCCGGTTGCAGCGCTCTTCAGCGGCATCGACTGGGGAACCGATCGGGTTTACCGTCAAACCCGGAACAAGGCCGGCCGCCTTGGCTTGAGCATCGGCGATCTGCCGATGACCTGGGATGTCGATACGCTTGCCGACTGGCAGCGGTTCCTGGATACCTTGCCGGAAGAGGCCGGCTCCGGCCTGCCGTCGGAATCACGGCGCCGGTGATGGGCCATCGCCATGTCTGACCTGCGCGCACTGTCCCTCGATGGTCCCTTTCCGGCCTTGCGCCGGAGGGGGATTACGACACTGCAGGTCAATCTCGGCTATCGATGCAACCAGCGGTGCCTGCATTGTCACGTCAACGCCGGGCCGCACCGCCGGGAAGCCATGTCGGCGGAAACCGTCGATGCGGTAATCGAACTGCTGCGCGGCGGCGCCCTGCGCACCCTCGACCTCACCGGCGGCGCCCCGGAACTGAACCCGGAGTTCCGCCGGCTGGTGTCTGCGGCGCGGGAACTCGACGTCGAGGTGATCGACCGCTGCAATCTCACCGTACTTTTCGAACCCGGGCAGGAAACCCTGGCGGCGTTTCTGGCCGACCAAGGGGTCACTCTGGTCGCGTCGCTGCCCTGTTACCTGGAGGAAAACGTCGACCGGCAACGGGGCAAGGGGGTTCACGGCGACAGCATCCGCGCCATCCGGATGCTGAACGGGCTGGGCTACGGAACGGACGAGCGGTTGCGTCTGAATCTCGCGTTCAATCCCATCGGGCCCGTGCTGCCCCCTGCCCAGGAACGACTGGAAGCGGATTACAGACGTGAACTCGGCGACCGGTTCGGGATCGTTTTCAATCGCCTGTTCGTCATCACCAACATGCCGATCGGCCGGTTCGGCGCCGTCCTGAACGCCAAGGGGCAGATGGACGGGTACATGCGGTTGCTGCGCGCCAGCTACAGCGACGCCAACCTCGATACCCTCATGTGCCGGGATACCGTCAGCGTCGACTGGCAGGGCTTCCTCTACGACTGCGATTTCAATCAGATGCTGCGGCTGCCGATGCTACGCGACGGAGGACGGGCCCATATCAGCGAACTCCGAGGCGGGAAGGGGCTTGACGATGCCTTGATTGCCACCGGTGATCACTGTTTCGGTTGTACGGCAGGCCAGGGCAGCAGTTGCGGCGGCGCCCTCTCTACCGCGCAGACACGCTGAGCCCCGGATTTTCGCAGCTCTTGTGCGACGGGCTTGCATGGAACAAATCGTAAACCTTTGATTTTAAAGAAATTTATATTTAACATAATATCGTCAATCTCACCAGCGAGTTCGCATACGGGGCTTCCCTTTCGGCGCACGGCCACATCATCCTGCCGTACGCAAGGTCATTGGACGAGCTTAACGCGCCGAAAGGCAAGCCCCGCATGCGAACTCTTTCCCGAGATTCGGCGTTGTTCCTTCCACATCCTCGTCCCGGCGCCGGATTCTCGCCGCGCGTGGAACAAGCAGCAACCCATTGATTCTAATGGAAGACCCACTTGACACTTTGCCTCCAACCCGGGCGGAAGGAGTGGGAACGCGGTCAGGCGGCGCTGCGCGATTCCTGGGCCGTGGTGTGCTTGCCTGAATCCGCTGCCTGTGGTGCGGTTTCCGGGTTGCTGAACGTTAGCGCGCCGTCCTCGAGCGGGTCGCGGAACACGATCTTGCGGTCCTGCAGGTAATTCTGGGTATTGCGCCAGGGGTCGCGATCACCCTGCTTGGGGAAAAGGTGCATCGACCGGGCGAAGTAGCCGGAGGAGAAGTCGACGATCCACGGCTGGATCGCCATGTCGCGGTCTTCCTCGCGCAGGCGCGGCGTGCACTGGCGCATGCCCAGTTCCTCCATGCGGTTCAGGAGCCGGCACACGTAGGCGCAGGTCAGGTCGGCGCGCAGGGTCCAGGATGCGTTCACGTAGCCGAAGACGTAAGCCAGGTTGGGCAGGTCGGAGAGCATGATGCCCTTGTAGTTGATCCTGTCGGGGAAGTGGACCGGGCTGCCGTCCATGCTGAATTCGACGCCGCCGAATACGGCCAGTTGCAGGCCGGTGGCGGTGACCAGGATGTCCGCCTCGACTTGCTCCCCCGAGGTGAGATCGACGCCCGTCTCTGTGATTTCGGCGATCGTGCCGGTGGCCACGGCGGCCGTTCCGCGCTGGATGGCCTTGAACAGGTCGCCGTCGGGGATGAGGCACAGGCGCTGGTCCCAGGGGTTGTAGCTCGGCGTGAAGTGTTTTTCGACGTAGTCCCGGCCCAGTTGCTCGCTGGCCTCGTTCAAGAGCCTGGATCTGATTGAATCAGGGGCCACGCGGGTACGGCGATACACGTACATCTGCCAGAGGATGTTCTTCCAGCGGGTCAGCGCGTAGGCCAGTTTCTCGGGCAGGAAACGCCGCAGGCGCTTGTTGATGGCATCGCGCTCCGGGCGGGAGATCACGTAGGTGGCGGAGCGCTGGATCATGGTGACCCGCTCGGCCGTCTCGGCCATGGCGGGCACCAGCGTCATGGCCGTTGCCCCGCTGCCGATCACAGCGATGCGTTTGCCGGCGTAGTCGAGGTCGTCGGGCCAGGCCTGGGGATGCAATACGGGGCCCGCGAAGCGCTCGAGACCCGGAAGCTCGGGCAGGTGGCCTTCGTTGTAGTTGTAGTAGCCGCTGCACATGAACAGGAAGCTGCAGGTGATTTCCACCGTTGATCCGGAGTCGCGGTTTGTGGCGCGAACGGTCCAGCGGGCATCCGGGGTCGACCAGGAGGCGCTCGCCACCTCGTGCCTGAAGCGGATGCGGGAGTTCACGTCGTATTCCGTCGCCGCCTCCCGGACGTAGGCCCGGATGGCCGGCCCGTCGGCGATGGCCTTGTTGCTGAGCCACGGCTTGAAGATGTAGCCGAAGGTATGCATGTCGCTGTCGGAGCGGATCCCCGGATAGCGGAACAGGTCCCAGGTGCCGCCGATGGCATCCCGGTTCTCGAGGATGACGAAACTGCGGCCCGGGCATTTCTTGCGCAGATGGCAGGCGGCGCCGATGCCGGATACCCCGGCTCCGACGATGACCACATCGAAATGTTCCATGCGTTCCATGGGAGAAGCTGCTCCGGCGCACCGTGGAAGATCGGCGATTGTGCCCAGTATCGCCGGCTCGATCAATCCGGCGTCCCCTTCCAATTTGGCCGGTGTTGCCGGAAAATCGCAACCCAGTCTCACGGGCCGGGGTGCGCATGGCTCTGATTGAACTCGCCGGTAATGGCAATGTGAATAAGTCGGACTAGACACGCTCCCCGACGCTCCATGAACCGATTCTTCCCCATCGCCCTGCTCGCTCTCCTGATCGCGCCGCCGGCATCCGCCGGATTCGCCGATTCGCTGCGGGACACCAAGCCGGATTTCAATGTCCGTTACCGGTTCGAGAACGTGGACCAGGACGGCATCGAGAAGAAGGCCCGGGCGTCGACGGCAAAGGCGCGCCTGTCATGGATCATGCCCGCGGACGACGGCCTCTCGTTCGGCTTCGAAGTCGACCAGGTGCTGTCGTTCCCGCCCGGGTCCGAACAGAAATTCAACTCGACTGAAAACGGCAAGACCCAATATCCCGTCGTCGCCGACCCGTTGGGTTTCGACCTCAACCAGGTTTTCCTCCGTTACCGCAGCGACGGCCTGATCCTCACCGCCGGCCGCCAGCGCATCCTGCACGCCGAGCAGCGCTTCCTCGGCGGGGTCGCCTTCCGGCAGAACGAACAGACCTACGACGGGCTGCGCCTGCAGTATGCCCGGGGCATGGCGAGCCTCGACTACACCTACATCATCAACGTCAACCGCATATTCGGGCCGGGCGACGGCGCGCAGCCGGGCGACTGGAAAGGCGACACCCATGCCTTCCGGGGCGAACTGAAGCCGGCGGAAGGGCACACGTTCGGCGCTTTCGGCTATCTCATGGATTTCGAGAACGACAACGGCCCGGCCAACTCGAACTCGACCTACGGCGTGGACTACACCGCCAGCCTCGGCCCGCTCTCGATGACGGGCACCCTCGCCCGCCAGTCGGACTATGCCGACAACCCCGATTCCTATGACGCCACCTACTACGCCCTGGAAGCCAGCCTGAAACGGGACTCCCTGACCTTCACGGGAGGCTACGCGGTGCTCGGCAGCGACGGCGGGGAGGCCGCTTTCAAGACCCCGCTCGGCACCCTGCACAAGTTCCAGGGATGGACCGACCGCTTCCTGGCCACCCCGCTGAACGGCGTCGCGAACGCCTACGCCACCGTGACCTCCCGCACCGGCCCCGTCGTCGTTACACTGGCTTATCACGACTTCCAGGCGGAAAAGGGCGGCGCGGACTACGGCTACGAGATCGGCGCCTCGCTAAGCTGGAAGATCAACGACAACTTCGATGCCCAACTCAAGTTCGCGGACTACTCCGCGAAAGAACACGCCACCGACATCACCAAGTTCTGGTTTACCCTCAGCTACCGTATCTGAGTCACAGGGCGCCGCCTGACCGCACCCGCCCCGGCGACGCGTCAACCAGCCAGGCCGAGCAACCCGCTCCAGCGTCCCATGTCGCCCGCCAGCGACTTTGCCCGGATCGGCAACTGCAGAACCAGTTCGTGCAGGCCGAGGTTTGCCGCCTTACCAACCATGTTCAAAAGGTCGTCGTCCGAGTTTTTTGGTGAATAGGGCAGGCTCAGCTTGATCTGAAAGCCGTCGTTGCGAGAGCGTCCGGCCTTGTCGAGCGCCGCGTGCATCCGTGCCAGCAGGGGTTCCGGATCGTCGTAGCGTGTCCCCACGCCGATCCAGCCGTCGCCGACCCGCAGCGCCCGTCGGATCGCGAACTCCGAGTTGCCCCCGATAAGGATCGGCGGGCCGCCCCTGGTAAGGGGTTGGGGTTGCACCACCGCGTCCTCGAAGCGGACGAACTCACCTCTATACTCGGCGGCTTCCTCGGCCCAGACGACCCTGATCGCCTCGAGGTATTCGTCGAAGCGCTTGCCGCGTCCCGGCCAGGGCACGCCAAGCGCCGCGTATTCCTGCGAAGACCAGCCGAGGCCCGCGCCGAATTCAAAGCGGCCCCCGGCGATGTGATCGAGCGTCATCACTTCCTTGGCGACCAGCAGCGGCGGCCTTTCCGGCACGATGAGCACGGCGGAGCCGAGCCTGAGGCGTGTGGTGACGCAAGCCGCCACCGCGCAGACGAGCAACGGATCGTAGAGCCCGAACCGGCCTTTCCACGGCGCAACGCCGTCGGGCGTATGCGGGTAAGGGTCGGTGTAGCGGGTAAAGAACACGATGTGCTCGGGCACCCAGAGCGAATTGAACCCGCACTCCTCCGCGGCCCGGGCGAACTCCTTGAGGAAGGAGACGTCCCGAAGCGGCGAATCGCCGAACGCTGCTGCAAGCCCGATTTTCATGTCGACAGTCCCTCCTGCCCGATTACTATATCGGCCCGTCCGCCGGATTAGGAGTGAGCAATGGTCAGCGTTCTGAAAGGCGTGCGGGTTCTGGAAGTCGCCCAGTTCGCGCTTGCGCCCTCCGCCGCCGCGATCCTGAGCGATTGGGGGGCGGAGGTCGTCAAGGTGGAGCACGCGGAGCATGGCGATTTCATGCGCGGCCTGTCCGGATGGGGCGTTCCGGCGGACGTGGAGGGCATCAATTTCCTGTGGGACACCTACAACCGCGGCAAGCGTTCGGTGGGCGTCGATCTCAGCCTGAAAGACGGCCGCGGCGTCGTCCTCGAACTTGCCCGGCACGCGGATGTCTTCATCACCAACTACCTGCCTTCGGCACGCGCCAAGCTCGGCATCGATGTCGACGACATCCGGGCGGCCAATCCGGACATCGTTTACGGCAGGGGCAGTGCCCACGGCCCCAGGGGCGGGGAGGCGGACGTAGGCGGGTTTGAGAGCATCTACTGGCTGCGGACCGGGGCGGCATCGGCAGCCACGGGCGCGGGGGGTGAACTGGTGACCATTCCCGCCCCCGGATTCGGAGACGGCCAGACGGGGCTTGCTTTTGCGGGCGGGCTGGCCGCCGCGCTTTTTCACCGGGAGCGAACCGGGGAAGCCCTGACGGTCGATGTATCGCTGCTGAGTTCTGGAATCTGGGCGATGCAGGCCGGCCTGGTCGGCGCCAACCTGACCGGCAGGGACGAACTGGTTCCGACAGACCGCCACGAGCAGGCCAATCCGGTCGGCGTCCACTACGAAACCAGCGACCACCGGTTCATCAAGCTGGTGATGCTGCACTCCGACCGGTACTGGCCGGGGTTCTGCGAAGCCATCGGCCGCAAGGACCTGCTTGACGACCCGCGCTTCGCCGATGCGGGCGCCCGGGCCGCCAACCGGCGGGCCTGTATCGAGGAACTGTCGGCCGAATTCGCCAGACGCCCGTTGTCTGAATGGGTTGAAATCCTCGGCCGGCAACGGGGCCAGTGG
This sequence comes from Gammaproteobacteria bacterium, assembly GCA_028821125.1. GTDB lineage: Bacteria > Pseudomonadota > Gammaproteobacteria > Pseudomonadales > Azotimanducaceae > Azophilus. The sequence continues at coordinate 1,363 of JAPPHD010000048.1, read as the reverse complement.
ACGGTGGTGCAGACCGTCTCCGAGTTGAACGACGATCGTCAGGCGCTGGCGAACGGGTACCTGCAGGATGTCGACTGGGGCGGCGGGCGTACCGTGACGCTGGCGCCCGCCCCGGTTCAATTCGACGAACAGTCGGCTTCGCTGCAACGTGCGCCCGAATTCGGGGAGCACACGGAGGAAGTCCTCCTGGAGCTGGGTTACGACTGGGACGGGATCGGCAGGTTGAAGAAAATCGGAGCCGTCAATTGAGGAAGCGGCACGGCTCACCGGCGTTCATCGCCAGCACGCAAGCCGTTCCGGGGCCGGCCGGCACTCAGGTATCGCGCCGGCTCTGCAGGCGATGTACGCGAACCGGAAGTTCCTTGTAGCCTTTGACGAACGCGGAGAGCGTGCGCACCGGCTCGCCGACCACCTCGATGAAGCGGAAGCGCTTCATGATCTCTTCCCAGAGCACGCGCAACTGCATTTCCGCCAGGCGGTTGCCCATGCAGCGGTGAATGCCGAACCCGAACGACAGGTGGTGCCGGGCGTTTCTGCGGTCGATGAGAAAACGGTCGGGATCCTCGATCACCGCCTCGTCCCGATTGCCGGAGACGTACCACATGAGCACCGTGTCTCCGGCTTCAATTCGTTTGCCGCCCAGCTCCGTATCCTCGAGGGCGGTGCGGCGCATGTAGGCCAGCGGCGTCTGCCAGCGGATAATCTCGGAAGTCATGTTGGGGATAAGCCCCGGGTCGGCGCGCAGCTTCTCGTACTCGCCCGGGAACAGGTTCAGGGCCAGCACGCCGCCCGAGATGGAATTGCGGGTGGTGTCATTGCCCCCCACGATCAACAGCAGCAGGTTGCCGAGGAACTCCATCGGTTTCATGTTGCGGGTGTCCTCGCCATGCGCGAGCATCGAGATGAGGTCGTTGGCCGGCGGCCGGTTGACCCGCTCGTTCCATAGCCGGGTGAAACAAGCCAGGCATTCGTGCAGTTCGTCGACCCGCTGCTCGTGGGTGTCCACAACTCCCGTACGCGGCGACCCGGTGGCGACATCGGACCAGCGGGTGAGCCTGTAGCGTTCCTCGAAGGGGAAGTCGAAGAGCGTCGCCAGCATCTGCGTCGTCAGTTCGATCGAGACCCTATCCACCCAGTTGAATGTCTCGTTCCCGGGCAGCGAATCGAGGATGCGCCCGGCACGCTCACGGATCGTGCCCTCCAGGGCCCTGAGGTTTCTCGGCTCCACAGCCGGCTGTACGGCGGCCCGCTGCACGTCGTGCCGGGGCGGGTCCATGGCGATGAACATCGGCGTGTTCATCCGCTTTTCCCTGGGAACGCTGACCGGCACCCCCAGCGTGATTCCGCCCCGGGACGAGTAGAT
>JAPPHD010000021.1 GCA_028821125.1 Gammaproteobacteria bacterium | reverse complement strand
CATAATACCAGTGACTCGACACCGAGAGCAGGTATGCGGTACGGGTATCCGGCACACCAAGCGGACGCGTTTTCGTGGAATTCGAGGGCGCAGGGGTGCTTTAAAGGTGCCGGATACCCGCACCGCACACCTACTCTCTCCCAGCGGGTTTCTGTTCCTTGCGCGTCAGCGTCCCGGCCGGCCGGGTTGGGAACTTTCATGGAGCAAAACTTAATTTTTTGATTTTAAAGAAAAAGTTATTTGAACTAATATCGTCAGTCTCAACAGCGAGTTCGCATGCGGCGCTTCCCTTTCGGCGCACGGCCTCTTTTTTTGCTGTACGCAAGGCATTCAGCAAGACGCGAGGCTTTCGGACGAGCTTAACGCGCCGAAAGGGAAGCGCCGCATGCGAACCCTTTCCCGAGATTCGGCGTTGTTTCTTCCACGTCCTCATCCGGGCGCCAGGCGAAACTTGGTTGTTTGGAGGCATAAATCAATCGACAGACCGGCTCCGCAATCAGGTGTCGGCTCGGGTCGGCACGTCGTAATCCTTCAGCACACCGGGGTCGTTCACCTCGATGCGAAGGGTACTTTCGCCATGTGCCCGGACCACTCCTCTGGCGCCCAGGTCGCCGGTTAGGCGCCGGAGTTCATTGAAGTGGGCGCGGCCGAACCCGACGGGGTGCCCCGGCGTTCCGCGGTAGGCGGGTTGGACAATGGATTCGGGGCCGGCCATGGCGTCCTTCAGGCGCATCAGGGTATCGGCCTGGATATCGGGCATGTCGGCCAGGGCAACGAAAAGGAAATCGAGGTGCCGGCCGGCCCCCACACCGGCAGCCAGGGAATGACCCATGCCAAGGGCTGCGTCCCTGGCGTACACCAACTGTACCTTGTCGAGCCTGGATGCCCAGGCCTTGTCGGCGATTTTGAGCACCAGCAAAATCTCCTCGAATACGCCCGAATAAACCGCAATTGTCGTTTCCAGCATGGTTCGCCCGTCAGCCAGGCGAAACCTGCGCTTGTCGCTGCCGAAACGTGTGGATTCCCCCGCCGCCAGGATCACGGCGCCGGCGGCAGGGCGGCCGGTCAAGGGCTTCAGCCGGCGGCGGCCCGAGCGAGTTGCCGCCGGCTCGCCGCTGCCTGTTCGGCCCGTATGGCGAGGATCTCCGCCATCACCGCAACCGCTATTTCCGGGGGTGTCTTGCTGCCGATGGGCAGGCCGATGGGGGCGTGCAGCCGGGCGATTTCCGCCTCGCTGAGTTCGAGCGCCCGCAACCGTTCCCGGCGGCTCGCGGAGGTGCGTGCCGAGCCCATGGCGCCGACGTAGAAGGCATCCGTTCTGAGCGCTTCCATCATGCCCATGTCGTCGATGCGCGGGTCGTGGGTGAGGGCGGCGATGGCCGACGAGGGGTCGTCGGCGTAAGCCCTTACCGCGTCGTCGGGCATGTCGTTGACGAGCCGCACCCCGGGCACGTTGAAGTCGTTCAGCAGGTGTTCGCGCGGGTCGCACACCGTGACCTCGTAGTCGAGCTTCTGCGCCAGTTCGGCCAGGTACTTGGAGACCATGCCGGCGCCGATGATGAACAGTTGCTGGCGCGGCCCGTAGGTGTGTTCCAGCACCTCGGTTCCCGGGTCCCAGGCCAGCGGTTCGTAGATGTCGACATCGACGTGATCGAAACTGCGCCGTTTCAGGTCCACCCGGCGGCGGACGGTCCGCCGCGCTTCCAGTCGATCGCGCAGGTGATGGAAATGCGCCCGGTACACCTCCGTCGGATCGAGCGGCTCGACAACCACGTAAAGATGGCCGCCGCAGGGCAGGCCGAGCTTCTCCGTCTCTTCCGCGGTAATGCCGTACTGGAAGAACTGGGCGTATCGGTCGGCCAATTGGCCGCGCTGCAGTTTCTCGAGCAGGTCGTCCTCGACACACCCGCCGGACAGCGAGCCGACGACATGGCCGTCCGGGTCGCAGGCGAACAGCGAACCCACCGGCCGGGGCGAAGACCCCCAGGTCTGCACCACGGTCGCGAGCCAGCAACGCCGCCCGGAATCGAGCCAGGCGTTCACCTGGTTCAGCACTTCATTGTCGACGGCTTGCATGAGAAGGTTTACCGGCTGGTTGCGTTACACCACGCAGCGAATTATAAGCCGGTTCGCGTACCCGTCCATGCGGTGTCCTTCACCTCGTGTCCGTTCGACGCCCGGAAAAACTGTTCATTGAATCGGATTCCCTCAAGGAGAAACCATTGGCCAAGGATGCAGCCCCGAGAACGATCTATCTCAAGGACTACCGGCCGCCCGACTGGCAGACGGAGGAGACACACCTGGAATTCGATATCCGCGACGGCGTCACCGAGGTGAGGTCGCGGTTGCGGGTGCGGCGCGACGGGCAGGCCGCCGGGGAGGCGCCCCTGGTGCTCGACGGCGAGGAACTGGAATTCGTCTCGGTGGCCGTCGACGGCAGGCCGCTGTCGGGCAACGAATACCGGGTGGACGACCGGTCGCTGGAACTCTTTGGCCTGCCGCCGTCCTGCGAACTCTCCATCGTCACCCGCATCGTGCCGGAAGAGAACACCGCCTTCGAAGGGCTGTACCGCTCGGGTTCGATGTACTGCACGCAGTGCGAAGCCGAGGGTTTCCGCAAGATCACCTACTACCAGGACCGGCCCGACATCCTTTCCCGGTTTACCACCACCATCGTCGCCGACTCCGCGCGGTTTCCGGTGATGCTCTCCAACGGCAATCTCATCGAGGAGAGCGAGGCGGACGGAAGGCGCCGGGTGACCTGGCGGGACCCGTTTCCCAAGCCGAGCTACCTCTTTGCCCTGGTGGCCGGCGACCTGGCGCTCATGACCGATACGTTCACCACGGCCAGCGGCCGCGACGTGGAACTGCGCATCTACTCGGAGCCGCACAACATCGGCCAGTGCGGATTCGCCATGGGCGCCCTGAAACGGGCCATGCGCTGGGACGAGGAGCGCTTCGGCCGCGAGTACGACCTCGACATCTACATGATCGTGGCGGTCGAGGATTTCAACATGGGCGCCATGGAGAACAAGGGCCTGAACGTGTTCAACACCTCCTGCGTGCTGGCCTCGCCGGATACCGCGGTGGATGAGGCCTACCTGCGCGTGGAAGCGATCATCGCCCATGAGTACTTCCATAACTGGTCGGGCAACCGGGTCACCTGCCGCGACTGGTTTCAGCTCAGCCTGAAGGAAGGGTTCACGGTCTTCCGGGATGCGGAGTTCACCGCCGACATGCACTCGCGTACGGTCAAGCGTATCGAGGATGCGACGGACCTGCGATCCCGGCAGTTCGCCGAGGACAGCGGACCCATGGCGCACCCGGTGCGGCCGGATTCGTACATGGAGATATCGAATTTCTACACCGCCACCGTCTACGAGAAGGGCGCCGAGGTGGTGGGCATGATCCGCACCCTGGTGGGCGAGGAGGGGTTCCGCAAGGGTACCGATCTCTACTTCGAGCGGCACGACGGGCAGGCCGTGACCACCGAGGATTTCGTCGTCGCCATGGAGGAGGCCAACGGCATCGACCTTGCGCAGTTCCGGCGCTGGTATTCGCAGGCGGGCACGCCGGTGCTGCGCATCGGCACCGCGTGGGAGAACGGAGCGCTGCGGCTGGCGATCGGGCAGTCCTGTCCCGCGACGCCGAGGCAGCCGGTCAAGGAGCCGTTCCACATTCCCTTGCTGATCGGGTTGGTAGGGATTAGCGGCGAGGAACAGGTCGACGAGCGGCTCGAGGTGCACAGCGATGCTCAGTGGGAACGGCGCGGTTCCAGCCTGCTCGTCCATGTCCGGGACGCGGCGGCGACCGTTTCGCTGGGGGGCCTGCGCGCGGAGCCGCTGCCGAGCCTTTTGCGCCGCTTTTCCGCGCCGGTGCGTATCGAATGCGACCGGCCGGCGACGGCGCTGGCGGCGCTCGCGCGCCATGACCGGGACGGGTTCGCCCGCTGGGATGCCCTGCAGAGCCTGCTCGAGGAAGATTTGCGTGCGATCAGGGGGGGCGCGCCGGTGAGCGATCTGTTGCTCGACCTGTTCGCCGGTCTTGTGGAGGAGGCCATCGCCGCGCGGGGTCCGGAAGAAAAGCTGATGCTGAACGGCATGCTGACGCTACCATCCGAGGAGTACCTGTTCGAGTCGGCGGAGACCGTTGATGTCGAGGGGATCTGCGGCGCACGGGACGCGCTGAAAGGCGCCATTGCCGAAAAACTGCGCGATGGCTGGCTCAGGCTCTACGAAGCCAACGCTCCCGAGGGGCCCTGTGTCGCCGACGATGCGGGCATGGCCCGCCGGGGAGCCCGTAACCTGGCGCTCGGCTACCTGGCCCTTGCGCTCGGGGAGTCGGCCCACGACCTGCTCACGAGTCACCTCGAAGCCGCGGACAACCTGACCGACCGGCTGGCGGCGCTGACCGAGATCACCGACAGTCCGACGCATCCTTCGAAGGCCGAATTGCTGGCGGGATTCCACGAGCGTTGGCGGCGGGAAGCCCTGGTGGTGAACCAGTGGTTGCAGGTTCAGGCGGTCAGTCCGCTGAACGGCGCAGGAACCGTCGCGGAACTGGAGCGGCACGCGGCTTTCGATGTCAGGAACCCGAACAAGATCCGCTCCCTGTACGGCGCCTTCAGCCTGCGCAACAACCGCAATTTTCACGCGGCCGACGGTTCGGGTTACACCTTCCTGGCGGAGCGCGTCATCGAGCGCGACGCCGAAAATCCGCAGGTTGCCGCCCGGCTTCTGACTCCGCTCACTCGCTGGCGCAAGTTCGATGCGGGGCGGCAGGCGCTGATGAAGGCGGCGCTCGGGCAGATTCGCGCGGTTGCGGACGAGCCGCGCGGGATTTCCCGGGATGTTTTCGAGGTGGTGAGCAAGAGCCTGGACGATCGGCGGTCGGGCTGATCGCCAATGGCCGGGCCCCGGCCGCTCAGTGCGCGTACAGTTCCGGCAGCGGGTGCGGCGGGCGCTTGTGCACGGGTTCGAGCATGGATCGCGTGGCTTCGATGATCTTCGCCCCATCGGGGGGATCGGCCGCACCGGCCGCGTAGAGCGACCGGTTCAGCGCATCGAGCAGCGCTCTCCCCTCGGGATGACGCCGGATCGTTGCGACCGTGCGGTCCGGCGCCGCGTTCCAGAGTACCCCGAGATGCCCGATCCAGGCGTCGCGCATGACCTTTGCATCCCCGCCGCGGCAGGCGGCGAGCAGCGCTTTCCATGAGGCGTCGCGCCGTGGGTCGGTATGCGGCGCGGCCGCTCCCGAGGAGCGGCGCCGCATTCTCAGCCAGGTGGCCGCCCAGCCGCAGAAGGCGAACGCCGTCAACCCGATCAGCCAGGGGGGATAGGGGTTGGCGGGTTCGCCTGCTGCCGTGGGCGGTTGTGCCGCCGGCTGCGCGGGCACCGCCTCCGCGATGCCGCCCGTTGCGGCGGATTCGGGTGCGGCGATGGGATCCCCCACGATGCGAACCCGCTCCCCGGGCGCCGAGGCTATGCGTACGCGGCCGTTCGCCGTGTCCCACCAGGTGAGGCCGATTTCCGGCAGTTGCAGCACTCCGGGTGCGACAGGGACGATGGAATAGGCCTGTTCGCGGGTGCCCACCACATCGGAGGCCACCGTCTCTTCGCTGATGCCGACGGGTTCCGGATACTGCTTGAAGGCGTCTCCGGGCAGCTCCAGCGCGACGGGAGGGATCGAGGAACCGGTGTTTCCCGCGACGTTCACGGTCAGGGTGCGCCGCACCGGCTCGCCGAGGTCGAACGACAGGCCGGCAGGTTCCCAGGTATCGGTCAAGGATACCTGCCTGGCGGGCAGCCAGGGCCGGTCGGCCGGATACGAAGCGGGCACCGGCAGCACGTCGAGACGGATCTCCGGTGTGCTGACCCGGATGCCCGACCGACGCGTTCTGCCGCTGCTGGTGAGCCGTACGGAACTGGTCACGGAGATCTCTGGGATGACCAGCGAGCCGCTCTGCTCAGGGAAGATGGCGTATCGTTGCTCGAGTACACCGTAGCGGCCCTCGGGGCGCACTTCGGTTGTGGAGCGGGTTTCGCCCACCGGTATGACCACCGCGTTGGGGATGTCGGGTACGCCCGGCAGGTCGCTGTAGATCTGTACGCCGCTCGCATAGTAGAGACGCCGGGTCATCAGCGCCTGGGCCTGCACGTAGACGGGATTGGGCGAGACTTCCACCTCGAAGAACACCATCCGGTCGATAGTCTGCCGGACTTCGGGGGCGAGCGGTCGCACCCTGACGCTCAGTGGGGCGCTGGTCTGGCCGGCAATGGACAGCGGCGGAATCTCCAGGGTGCCGGCGCGCTTGGGACGCAGGTTGACCTGGTATTCCACCCAGCTCCGCACCTGGCCGTTGATGCTCTGGAACTGGCTGGAGGTGTTGGTGCCCAGCACCTCGAAATCACCCTCCAGGGCGCTCAGGTCCAGGCCTTCCGCCTGGTTGCCGCCGTCCACCCGCAGGGTGAGCCGAACCGTTTCCATCTCTTCCACGACGGGGGGATCTACCCGGGCCTGCACGGCGGCATCCGCGCCCTGGGCGATTGTCGCCAGGGTCAGCGCAACGGCGGCGATGAGCGCTTCAGGCAGCTTCACCAGATCTTCCCCGGTTGAGGTTGTTCGCCGCGGCGGGCGCGGAGGTTGGTTTCGTACTCGAACTTGCGCCTCAGCAGTCCGCCGGGGTCGTCGGGTACGCGGCGCAGCCATTGTTCGAGGGCTTCGCGCTGTTCGTCGCGGGTGGCGTCGTCCTCCCGCGCCTGCATCTGCTGCGCCTGGGTGCCCTCTTGCGACTGCTCGTCCTGAGCTTGCTGCTGTTCGCCTTCGTTCGGTTGCTGTGCGGAGGACTCCTGCTGTTCGTCGGGCTGCTGCTCGTCCGAGGCGCCGCCCTGGGGCTGCCGGGAGTTTTCCGGGTTGCTGGCACCGTCGTTCTGCTGTTCCCGGTTGTCCTGGTCGGACGCCTGCTGGCGTTGCTGCTGGAGTTGCTCCAGCAGGGACTTGTTGAACGCGGCGTCTTCGTTGCCCGGATCGGCGGTTAGCGCCCGGCCGTAGGCGGCGATGGCGGCTTCGAAATCGCCGAGGCGGGCCAGGGCGTTGCCGAGGTTGTAGTGGCTGTCCGCGGGTTCGGCCTTCGCTCGGGCTGCCCAGCCCTCGGCGGCGCGCCCGTAGTTTTCGTTCCTGTAATCGGCCGCGTTTCGCCAGGAGTCGTCCCTGAACAGTTCGGCTGCCCTGGCGGGGTCGCCCTGTTCGAGTGCCTCGAGTGCCTGTTGGTCCCGCCGCTGCCACAGGTCGTCCCAGAAGCCCGCTTCGGCGGGAAGGGGCAGCAGGGTCAGCGCCAGGCAGGCGAGCAGGCCGCGCCGGAAGCCGAGCAGCAGCAGGGGCAGGAGTGCCAGCGCGGCCCAGAATCCGGCGTCCGACCAGGTGTCGAACTCGCGTTCCACCTCGATGGTGGCGTTGTCACGGGGCAGCGGTGCCGCGAGCAGATGGTCGATGTCGGCATCGCCCAGGGCGATGGTGCGGTAGCGGCCGTGGCAGAGCCGGGCGGCCGCATCGAGCCGTTCCCGGTCGAGGCGGGCATGGACGGTTTCTCCCTGCTGGTTTTTCAGCAGGCTGCCGGGCTGGTTTGCGAAATCCAGGGAAATGGGGGCGCCCTCGGGCGTGCCGATGCCCAGAACGGAAACCGGAAAATTCAAATTGCTGAAGTCGGTAACTTCGGCCAGCCGGTCGATGCCGTCGGTGACCAGCAGGATGCGGCCCTGGTCCATGTAGGCGTTCTCGAACAGCTTGTGGGCGAGTTCCATCGCCGCTCCGGGATGGCTGCCGAACACGGGCATCATCTCGGGGCCCAGGGCATTCAGCAGGTTCTCGATGGTGCGGGTATCGTCGGTGAGGGGCGCCACGGTGTGCGCATCGCCGGCGTAGGCCACCAGGGCGGTGAACCCTTCGTCGCGCCGGCGCAGCACGTCGGCGATCTTGTGCTTGGCGCGCACCAGCCGGGAGGGGGAGAGGTCTTCGGCGTACATGGACAGCGACAGGTCGAACAGGATGACCAGCGCGTCGTTCTTCTGTTCGACGGGTTGCGGCAGGCGCTGCCAGGTGGGGCCCGCAAGGCCCGTGGCGCCGACCAGCAGGCCGAGTGCGAGCAGCCAGCCCAGCCGGTGCCCCGCAGCGTTCCGGGCGGGTTCCAGGAGTACAGGCAGCAGTTCCGGCTCCACCGCTTCCTCCCAGTGGGAGGCGGCGGTGCGGCGCCTCGCCCACCGCACCCCCAGCCAGACCGCCGGAACGGCCGCGAGCAGCCACCAGGGCCGGAGAAAGTGGAAGTCCTGAAAAATTTCAGCCACGCCCGGCGCTCCGGAAGTCCAGCAGGAGCAGCCCGCAGGCCAGCAGCCAGGCGAGCCCCATCGGCCAATGGTACAGGGCAGCGACGGGACGGTACGTCTCAGGATCCTGTTCTACGGGTTCCAGGCCGTCAATGATGGCGTAAACCTCCGTGAGCCCTTGAGTGTTACGGGCGCGGAAGTAACGTCCGCCGGTGGTCCCGGCGATGTGGCTCAGGGTCTCCTCGTCGAGGTCGGCGGAGGGGTTGACGATGCGCGAACCGAAGGAACCGAAGATGCTGGGCATGCGCATCTCGTCGGCGCCCACACCGATGGTGTAGATGCGGATGTCTTCGCCGGCGGCAAGTTCCGCCGCCTTGTCCGGCGCGACTTCGCCGACGTTGTTGGCGCCGTCGGTCAGCAGGATGAGGACCCGGTCGCTCTTCGGGCGCTGGCGCAACCGCTTCACCGCCAGGCCGATGGCGTCGCCGATGGCCGTCTTGCCGCCGGCGATGCCGACGGGCGCTTCCATGAGCAGGCGATCCACCGTCTGCAGGTCGAAGGTCAGGGGCGCCTGCAGGTAGGCGTTGGTACCGAACAGGATCAGGCCCATGCGGTCGCCCTGCCTCGCCCCGATGAAATCGGCGACCACCGACTTGACCACCACCAGGCGGTCGACAAGCTGGCTGCCGAGTTCCATGTCTTCGGTACCCATGCTTCCTGAAATGTCGACGGCGAGCATGAGGTCGCGTCCGGAAGTCGGAAGCAGCACGGGTTCGCCGGTCCACTGGGGCCGTGCGGCCGCTGTCACCAGCGCCAGCCATATGGCCCACAGCAGCAGCATTCGAAAGGGAAAACGCCGCGCCGGGCGTTCGCCCTTCGTATCGGCGTGAAGTTGAAATGCATCCAGGCTGGGCACCGTCAGCGCCGCCTGTGTCTCGACGACGGATCGCCACAAGCGGCGCGCAAGGAACGGCAGCGGCGCCAGGGCAAAGGCGTACGGCCAGATCCACTCGATCACGAGGCTGCTCCGAATCGCCAGCAGCGGGCGCACTCCCGGGCGAAAAAGCGGTTGACCAGGCCGTCGAGAAACGCCGTGTCGGGCTCCTGGCCGCGGCGGAAGCGGTCGGTGCCGAGGCACCGGCCCGGACCCCGGGAAAAAGCCGGTTGCCCGTATCGTTCGTCGAGATAGCGCAGCCAGGCGTCGCCGGACTCGGGCGCCATGGCGAGGTCTTTCGATCCGTGGATGGCGAAACGTTTCAGCAGTTCGCCGGTAAGATGCACGTATTGCACCGGCGAGATGGCGCCGGCGCCGAGATCGGCGGAAATCCCACGGTAGAGCGACCGGGCCGTTCGGGCCGGCCCGAATCGGCGCCAGCGGGCGGCGAGCCGCCACATCAGCCACGCAATCGCAGCGGCCAGAACCATTGCGAGCAGCCACCAGCCGATGGCCGGCGGCCACCAGCCGGGTTCCGGCGGCAGGTGGATGTCGCGAAGCTGTTGCAGCAGATCCTCTCCCATCAGAGCCAGTCCCCCGGCAGCGCCGGTTCGTCCGTGGCGTAGGGCAGGTACCGGATCATGTAGGCGGCGGCGAACGAGGCCAGGTCTGCCTCGCGGCGCTCGTGGCGACGGGCGTAGCGGCGCCTGAGGCCGGCATTGCCCGCATGAAACTGCCAGCGCGCGGCGCCGTCGGTCACGGTGTAGCGCTGTGCGGGCGGCAATTCCCGTTCCAGAGGATCCGAAAGGCGAATCAGGGTGACCTGGTTGTGCCTCGCCAGCGCGCGCAGCGTGTCCTGCCAGGCATCGGTGGCGGTCAGGAAATCCGATATCGCCAGCACGCGGTAGCCGGTGTGCACGAGACGCCTGATCTTGACCAGGCTGTCCCGGAAACGGGAGTCCGATTCAAGGCGGCTGGTGCGGCTGAGCGCGGCGTTGCATGCGGCCAGGTCCGACAGCAGCCGGACGACGGTTCTCACGCTGCGCAGGGGCTTGTGTGCCAGCGTGGCGGAGTTGCCAATAATCAGCCCTCCCACCCGGTCGTCGCCGGCCAGCGCCTGCCAGGCCGCGATGGCGCCGAACTCGGCGGCGGCCACGGACTTCAGCCGCGCCCTGCTGCCGAAGAACAGGCTCTGGGTCTGGTCGACCACCACCAGTGTGGGGCGTTCGCGTTCTTCGCGGAACACCTTGGTGTGCGGTTTGTTCTTGCGTGCCGTGACGCGCCAGTCGATGGTGCGGACGTCGTCGCCGGGCTGGTACAGCCTGACCTCGGAGAAATCGATGCCGCGCCCGCGCAGTTTGGACAGGCGCGCGCCCGCCCTCACGCCATGCCGTATCGCCGTTCGAGGAGCACTGAGCGACGGGCGATAGCGAATGGCCAGCAGGTCGTTCAGGCTCGCGTAGGCGCCGCACAGCATCGGCGCCTCGCGGCCCGTGTCAGGGGACCGCGACCTGGCGGATGAGTTCATCGATGGCATCGTCGGCCGTTACACCCTGGGCTTCGGCTTCGAAGGAGAGGATCAGGCGATGTCGGAACACGTCGTGGACCACGTTCTGCACGTCGTCGGGGGTCACGAAATCCCGCCCGTCGAGCCAGGCCAGCGCCCGGCTGCACAGGTCGAGCGCAATGGTTCCCCTGGGGCTTGCCCCGTAATCGATCCAGCCGGCCAGTTCGTTCGACGGCTCCCGTGAACCCATGGTCAGGGCGACGATGTATCGCTCGACGGGCTCGGCCATGTGCAGGCCGAGAATGGCGCGGCGGGCGGCGAATATCACGGGTTCGCCCAAGCGTGCTGGCGGGCTCGGGGCATCTCCGCGCACGGCCGTTTCCTCTCGTACCAGGCGCAGGATACCGGCCTCGGCGGTACTGTCGGGATAGTCGACCCTGACATGCATCAGGAAACGGTCGAGTTGCGCTTCGGGAAGCGGGTAGGTCCCTTCCTGCTCGATAGGGTTCTGGGTCGCCATGACGAGGAACAGGTCGGGCAGCGGGAAGGTCTCGCGCCCGAAGCTCACCTGGTGTTCGGCCATGGCTTCGAGCAGCGCCGACTGTACCTTGGCGGGGGCCCGGTTGATCTCGTCGGCCAGCAGCAGGTTGTGGAATACCGGCCCGTGCTGAAACTGGAAGGAGCCGTCTTCGGGGCGGTAGACCTCGGTGCCGGTCACGTCGCTCGGCAGGAGGTCGGGCGTGAACTGGATGCGGTGGAAATCCCCCACCACGGCGCTTGCCAGTTCCTTGATCGCGCGCGTCTTGGCGAGCCCGGGCGCCCCTTCCACCAGCAGGTGGCCGCCGCACAGGAGCGCCATCATCAACCGCTCCAGCAGCCGCTCCTGGCCGATGATGCGGCCCGAAAGCCAGTCGGCGACTGTTCTTACGCTGTCCTGCGTACCGCCGGCTATGCCGTCCATTGTTGCTTCTGCCTTCATGGAACAATATTCAAGCCTTTGATTTTATAGAAATATTGTTTGACGTAACATCGTCAGTCGCGACAGCGAGTTCGCATACGGCGCTTCCCTTTCGGCGCACGGCCACATCATCCTGCTGCATTCAAGGTTCTCAGACGAGCTTAACGCGCCGAAAGGGAAGCGCCGCATACGAACTCTTTCCCTAGATTCGGCGTTTTTCCTTCCACGTCCTCGTTCCGTCTCGCCGGGGGGATTCTCATCGAAATTCGCGGCCGCGTAGTTTAACACCGCGCGGAATGGGCGATAATTTCAATTCCGGCATTCGGTTGCGCTCTAACTGAGGATGCCCCAGCTCAACAAAACGTTGCTTACCGAGGGTGAACTTGACTGATCCGATAGCCGTTGGCCGCGAGTAGGGAGCCCGCACTGATGTATGGACTGGTGCGGCGCCTGCTGTTCCTGCTTGGCCCGGAAACCTCTCACCGCGTCGCAATCTCGGCGTTGCAAATCTGGGGTGCGCTGCCGGGGACAGGCGGGCACGCAGGCGCGCCGAGAGAGGTTATGGGCATCGAGTTCGCCAACTGCGTCGGGCTTGCGGCGGGCCTCGACAAGGATGCCAAAGCGGTTGCCGGGCTCGCTAGGCTCGGATTCGGCCACATCGAGGTGGGTACCGTCACGCCACGGGCACAGCCCGGCAATCCGTCGCCGCGGCTCTTCCGCCTGCCGATGGCGGAGGCGCTGATCAACCGCATGGGGTTCAACAACGACGGCATGAACGCGATGGCGGGGCGGCTCGCACGCCTGCGGGAGGGCGGGGGGCTGGGAACGGCCCGGCTGGGTATCAATATCGGCAAGAACCGCGATACCGACATTGAAGATGCGCATCGCGACTACGTGGCGTGCATGGATACGCTCTACGAATATGCGGATTACCTGGCCGTCAACCTTTCCTCGCCCAACACCCCGGGGCTGCGGTCGCTGCAGGGACGGGATCCGCTGCGAAGGCTGCTTGGCGCCCTGAAGGAGCGGCAGGCCCTGCTTGCGGCGCGGCACGGCCGCCACGTTCCCATCGCGGTAAAGATCGGGCCGGACCTGAATCCGGAGGGCCTGGAGGCCGTTGCCCGCGAACTGGTCGAATTTGCGGTGGAGGGTGTCATCGCGACCAATACGACCGTTTCACGCCCGGTGGTGCGCCGCATGCGCCATGGCGGGGAGGCGGGGGGGCTGAGCGGGGCGCCCCTGAAGGCGTTGGCGCGGGGAACGGTGACGATGCTCGATGAAATCCTGGACGGGCGCATACCCGTAATCGGCGCCGGTGGCGTCATGTCGGCAGCGGACGCCGAAGCGATGCTGCTGGCCGGCGCCTCGCTGGTGCAGGTCTATACCGGATTGATCTATCGCGGGCCCGGGCTGGTGGGTTCGGTTGCCGCCGTCGCCCCCTGATTTTCCTGCCGGCAGGCGCCGGCATGCGCCTGGCGGTGACGGTCACGCATCGCCGGCAGCATTGTTTTGACATCACACCCATCCCGGGCTGGCGGCCACGCGGCACATTGAGTAATCTGCCCGGTGGGAGGGCTTGCGCCCGCGTTGCACTGACGCGGCGATGCCCCAGTTCGACTGGACAGCGGTGAATGGATGCGAATTCGACACGTTCGACATCCCGACCCGCGAACAAGGGGTCCGGATGACAGGCCTCTTTTGATGCAATAGCGAGGGAAATACACGATGAGACGCTGGATACTGGCTGTTGGCCTGTTGGCGCTTGCCGCACCCGCGGCCGCCGACACGCTGAACGAGGGGGATACCGCCTGGATTCTGACATCCGCGGCGCTGGTGCTGTTCATGACCATACCGGGCCTTTCCCTGTTCTATGCGGGCCTCGTGCGCAGCAAGAACGTGCTGAGCGTCCTGATGCAGTGCTTCACCATTACCTGCGTGGTGTCGATACTCTGGCTGATCGTCGGCTACAGCCTGGCGTTCTCGGAAGGCAATGCGCTGGTGGGCGGCCTGAGCAATGTTTTTCTCGGCGGCATTCAGGAAGACACCCTGAGCGGCAGCATTCCCGAATCGGCGTTCTCGCTGTTCCAGCTCACCTTCGCGATCATCACCGTGGCGCTCATCGTGGGCGGCTTCGCGGAAAGAATGCGGTTTTCCGCCATGCTCACCTTCGCGGCGCTGTGGATGCTGCTGGTCTACGCGCCCATCTGCCACTGGGTGTGGGGCGGCGGCTGGCTCGGTGAAATGGGGGCGATGGACTTCGCCGGCGGTACCGTCGTACACATCACGGCCGGGACGGCTGCCATCGTGGCGGCCATGGTGCTCGGCAACCGCAACGGCTTCCCCGATCACGCCATGCCCCCGCACAACATGACCCTCACCATCGCGGGCGCCGGAATGCTATGGGTCGGCTGGTTCGGCTTCAACGGCGGCAGCGCCCTGGCGTCCAACGGCGACGCCGCAATGGCCATGCTGGTAACCCATATCTCGGCCTCCGCCGGCGCCTTTACCTGGATGGTCTGCGAGTGGGTGCGCTTCGGCAAGCCGAGCGCCCTGGGCGCGGTAACCGGCATGGTGGCGGGCCTCGGCACCATCACGCCCGCTTCGGGGTTCGTCGGGCCGGCGGGCGCCCTGATCATCGGGCTGTCGGCCGGTTTCGTCTGCTTCGTCGCCACCATCTTCATCAAGCGCAAGCTCAGGATCGACGATTCCCTGGACGTATTCCCCGTCCACGGTGTCGGCGGCTCCCTGGGCATGCTGCTCACGGCCGTGTTCGCCGGCACGTCGCTCGGCGTCTTCAGCGGCCAGGGCTACGCCACCGAAGGCGCCACCATGGGCAGCCAGTTCGGCGTGCAGGTCATTGCCGTGCTGGCGACGCTGGGCTACACGGCAATCGCGACCTTCGTCATTCTCAAGGTCACTGGCGCGATCCTGGGCAACCGGGTCGAAGCCGACGAAGAGGTGGAAGGCCTCGACCTCGTCATGCACAACGAGCGGGGTTACGACCTGTAGCCGCCCGCGCCCCTGCTGCGGGCTACAGAGATGTCCCGCGCCGGATCGCGCTCTCGATCAAGGCATCGAGGAGAGCGGGAAACTCGAGCCCCCGGGCGCGGGCGCCGTCCGGGTAGAGGCTCGTGGGGGTCATGCCGGGCATCGAATTGACTTCCAGCAGCGTGATCGCGTCGTTGTCGTCGAGGAGAAAGTCCGCACGGGAAAGATCCCTCAGGCCCAGGGCCTGGTGGGCGCCCAGGGCAATCCTTTGCAGGTCGCGCGTCACCGGCTCCGGCAGCGGGGCCGGCAGCACGTGCTCGCTGGCCCCGGGCTTGTACCGGTTCACCGTGTCGTACCACTCGTCAAGGGCGGTGCGAATCTCGATGACCTGAAAGGCTTCGGGGGCCTCGCCGTGCAGGTCGAGGACGCCGACGGTGATCTCCCTGCCGGTAATGAACGGCTCCACGAGCACGTCGCCGAATTCCAGTGCCTGTGTGAGGGGCTCTTCCAGGTCGCCGCCGTTGGGCAACCGCATCACGCCGATGGCGCTGCCCAGGCAGACGGGCTTGATCACCACCCTGTCTCCGAATGCGCCCCGAATGGTTCCCGCGGCTTCCCGGGCATACATGGTTGCCGGAATCAGCAGGTCGTCGGCAACCGGCAGGCCGGCGCGCCGGAAGACGGACTTTGCGACCGCCTTGTCCATGGCCAGCGCGCTGCCGCGGACGCCGCTGCCGACATAGGGCAGCTCCAGCGTTTCCAGCAGCCCCTGGACGGTGCCGTCTTCACCGGGCGGGCCGTGCAGTGCGGGAAAGACCACGTCCGGGCGCAGCCGGCCGAGTTGGTCCGGCGCCTTTCGATCGAGTTCGATAAGGCTGACGCGATGACCCAGGGAGCCGAGCGCTTCGGCCACGCCCGAGGCGGAAACCCGGGAAACCCCGGCTTCGCGGGAGGTGCCCCCCTGCAGGACGGCAACGTGACGGGTGCCGCTCACAGGTTTTCTATCCTGACATCGGGCAGGTCTTCATCGACGGGCATGTCGAATACCCGGCAGAAGAAAGCGTACTCGGAGCCGATGGCCCTGGCGATGTTGGCACCCTCCCGGAAGCCGTGGCCCTCGCCCGGGAACTCCAGATAGGCAACCGCAATGCCCTTCGTGTTCAGGGCGGCGACCATCGACTGGGCCTGGTTCGGCGGCACGATCCTGTCTTCCGACCCCTGGAAGAAGATAACCGGGCAATTGAACCCGTCCAGATGATGGATGGGCGAGCGCTCGACCAACGTTTCGCGCGACCCGACGAGTTCCATGAGGTACTGCGACTCGAACTTGTGGGTGTCGTCGGCCAGGGCCGCCAGGTCGCCTATGCCGTAGTGGCTGGCGCCGGCCCGGAACACGGATTGCGTGGTCAGGGCGCGCAGGGTCGTGTAACCGCCGGCGCTGCCGCCGCGAATGGCGATGCGCGCCGGGTCGACCAGCCCTTCGGCGATGAGATGGTTGACGGCATCCACGCAGTCCGTCACGTCGAGTTCGCCCCATTTCCCCTTCAGGGCATCGCGGTATTCCCTGCCGTAGCCGGTGCTGCCCCGGTAGTTGACGTCCGCCACCGCCCAGCCGCGGCTGGTGTAGAACTGCAGCGGCAGGCGCAGTGCGGGCGATGCGGCCCCGGTGGGCCCGCCGTGGGTGGTCACCAGCAATGGGGGCTTGCCGCCGCCGGACCGGGCGCGGTTCGAGGGGAGGTACAGCCAGGCGTAGGCGCGGCCGCCGTCCCTGGTGCGGTACTCGATGTGGCGCGGCCGGCTGAGCCACTCCGTGTCGAAGTGGAGAGGCGGCCCCGGCACCAGCGGAGTACGGCTCCCGCAGCCCGCATCGTAGCGAGCCAGTTCGCCGGTGGCATCCGCGTGGGAACCGAGGAAATAGAGCCTGTTGCCGTCGGCGGACAGGTGGCTGTACTCCGCGCAGGTATCCGGCAACGGGCTGGCAAATCCCGTTTCCAGGTCGATCAGCACCAGGCTCTGCTCCCCCCGGCGTTGGCGCCGGGCGGCGACGAAGCGTTCGTTCAGGGCGGCGTAGTCCCGGTTGCCGAACAGCCACGGCGGGCCGGCGTACTCGGCGTCTTCCTCGAGGACGGCACGGGCGCCGTCCCGGTCGACGCGGTACAGGTTCCAGAAGCCGCCGGCGTCGCTCAAGTACAGCGCCGATCCGTCGTCGAGCCAGGACGGTTGCAATACGGACTCCCGTGCACCTCCGGCGACGACGGTAACGGGCCCCATGTCCGGGCCGTCCAGGCGCGCGCGAAGTAGCTGCGTCCCGTCCCAGGGCATGTTGGGGTGGTCCCAGGCGAGGAAGAGAAGCTCGCTTCCGGAGGGAGACAGGGCGGGCGATGCGTAGAAATCGCAGCCCTGGTGCAGTATGGATGCCTCGCCCGTTTCCGTGGAAACGGCGGCCAGCGCATTGAGCGGATGCTGCCCGTCCCGGTGTATTTCAGTCACGGCAATGACCCGATTGCGGCCGGGGTCGGCACAGAGGTCTGCGTACCGTATGCCGGGCCCGGAGTCGGTGAGCGGGCGGATCGCGCCGGTGCCGTCGATCGCATGGATGTTCTGGTCTCTTGCATTGACGAAATACACCGCATCGCGTGTGGGAAGGTAGGCCGCCCCGCCGTATTCGTGCACCCGGCTGCGCACGTTGTAGGGTTCCGGCGTCAACTCCCTGGCCGATTCGCCCTCAGCCCTCAAGAGCGTTACCCGGCCTCCCTGCGCCGGCCGGTTTTCGACCCAGTAGAGCGCGCCTTCAAAGAGCCTGGGCTCGCCCACCGTCGCCGTGGCTTCGGCGACTCTGGCCGGCGTAATCGGGGACGGCGGAGCGGCTCGATTGGCGGCTTCGGCGCTCACGATGCGGGATGCAGCGAAGGGCGGCTGTCCAGGCGGGTCCAGCGCTCGTGATCCCGCCAGGCGCCGGCGATGAACAGGTATTGGGGAGAGATGCCTTCCTTGCGGAAACCACAGCGCCTCACGAGCTCGATGGAGCGCTGGTTCTCCGGCTGGATGTTGGCTTCGAGGCGGTGCAGGCCCAGGTTGCGGAATGCGTGTTCGACGGCGAGCGCCAGCCCTTCCCGCATGTAGCCGCGCCCGGCGAATGCGGCGGTGACGTAGTAGCCGAGGGTTGCGCTGAGAAAGGTGCCCCGGATGATGTTGTTGATGTTGATGCATCCGGCGATGGCGTCGGACGCCTTGTCGATGACCAGGAGCCCGTCGTGATCGTGGCGCTCCACCCGTTTCAGGTAGGCGTTGAACATTTCCCGGCTGGTGGGGGAGATGATCCAGGGGTTGTGCAGGGGAGCGCTGTCACGCATGGCCGCGATGAACTCGTCCCGGTCTCGTCTCGATACCGGACGCAGGTAGACGCGAAACTCATTCATCGCGCGGGCGATTCTCCAGGAGGAAGATTTCCCATAATGCCGGTGGAATCATCGCGATGCCAACGATGAGGACGAAGATCGGGTGCAGGCCGCCGCTCAGCGTCCAAAGCCCGGAAAAGGCGAACGCCTGGTCGTGCCACATGGCCAGGCCCGCCGTGGTCAGCGCCGATCCGGCGGTGAGCAGCAGGAACCCGGCGAGATACTTCATGACGGCGCCAGAAAGTAGGCGGCGCCCCGATGGCGCATCCAGGCGGCGGTAAAGGCGCGGAGTCCGTAGCGGCGCGGCACCGAATCGTGGTCCGGAGCCGCCGGGTCGCAGACGAATACCTCCTCGCCGTCGATGCCGTAAACCGTCACCAGATGGCCCCCGGTCTCGGGAAGCGGCGCGCCGGGCAGTTCGCCGCGGCCGAACCGGATGCTTGCGACAACCGGCGAACCAGCCCGGAGCACCTCGAGCACGGGGCGCCAGGATGTGACGGCTTCCACGGCCCCGAGACGGCCGTGCCGGCCGGCACACTGTATCGCCAGCGGCCAGGAGCCATAGAACCGTCCGTCGTGGCAGGCTTCCACCACGGACATCCAGTCGATGCCCGGGCGCGCCGCCTGCAATGCCATGGCCAGGGCCGTCGGCGAGCAGATGCGCTTGCCAATGGCCGGCGGGCCCCGCATCTGGCTGATGGCCGGGGGCTGCTCGAGCATGACATGCGTTTGCGCCGGGGCCTGCGGGTCGATCAGTAGCGGGCGCAGGGTAACCGTCACCAGATATCGGCGGGGCGGTTCCCGGCAGGCGAGGCGCACCAGGAGCCGGCTCTCGGGCAGGTCGCGCTCGGTGTGGAAGCAATCGATGTGGGTGCTGACCGGGTCTCCGCCGGTCCGCTCGACCGACGTGGTTTTGCTTGCCTTGCGGGTCGGACCAGCGCCTTCTTTTGCCGGACGGGCAGCGACCGGCTGCAGCGACCAGCGGTCGCTGTCGACTTCCAGTGCACAGTGGAAACCCGCCTGCAAACCGGGTACCGAAACGCTTGGTACCAGTATGTGTTGGCGGGGACAGGGTGGGACGGGAATCGACGCCGCCACTTTCCCGCCGGAGACCGTCCAGATCCGGGCCGTGCTTACCCTCAGCGGGTAAAGGTCGGCGGATTCCTCGTCGCCGAAGCGAAAGGACGCCTGCATCAATCCCCCGATTTGTCGACATGGAAACCGGCGCAAGGTTCGCTATCGGCGCCGGCGCGCCGGCAAAGTATGCCAGAAGTGGACCCCGGCGCTCGGGCTTTCATGGAAAAAACTACAACTAATTGTTTTTATTATATATTTTAGATTCAATCGAATTTGAAACAGCCTCTTCGATCAGACGCCGAGAGCAGGTATGCGGTACGGGTATCCGGCACGCCAAGCGGACGCGTTGTCGTGGAATTCGAGGGCGCAGGGGTGCTTTAAAGGTGCCGGATACCCGCACCGCACACCTGCTCTCTCCCAGCGTGGTTCTGTTCCCTGCGCGTCAGCGCCCATGCCGCTGGGGAAAAACCCGCTGGACCCCTTGTTGTGGCGTGTCCAGCCTGAAAAAACGTCGCGCGTTGGCTGTGGTGTGACGCACGAGTTCTTCCACCGGCAGCCCGTAAAGGTGGGCCAGGGTTTTGGCGATGAAGGGCAGCAGACAGGGTTCGTTGCGCCGACGCCGGCCGGTTGGTGGCGCGGCGCCGTGGGGAAACAGGAACGGGGCGTCCGTCTCAATGAGCAGGCGGTCAAGGGGGATGCCGGGCGCCAGGCGGCGCAGATCCTCGCCGCGGGAGGAATCGCAGAGCCAACCCGTGATGCCGATCGAGTAGCCTGCATCCAGGTAACGTTTCAGGTCTTCTTCGGTGCCGGTGAAACAGTGGATGAGCACCTGTTCGGGCGGGCCCCGGAATTCGGCGAGTTCCTCGTGGACGGCGCCGTCGGTGTCGCGGTCGTGTACGAACAGGGGCATGTCGAGTTCGCCGGCAACCTCGATCTGTTTGCAGAACACGTGGCGCTGCTGTTCGGGGGGGGAGAAATTGCGGTTGAAATCGAGGCCCGTCTCGCCGATCGCGCGCACTGAGGGATGCCGCGCGAGTTCCAGCAACCGTTCCCGCCAGCCCGGCTCGACATCCTTTGCCAGGTGCGGGTGCACGCCGGCGGTGCAGGAGAGGTCCGCATGCATGGCGCACAGTTCCTTCGCGGCCCGGGCGTCATCCAGGCTCGTTGCGGTGACCACGATGTGTTCGATGCCGGCCTGCCTCGCGCGTGCCAGCACCGCGTGCAGGTCGCCGCGGAACTGCCCGTTCAGCAGGTTCGCGCCGACATCGATCACCGTGGGGGCACGAAGGCTTCGTGGGCTCGCAGCATGGGCTGGGGCTGACCGAGCATCTGGCTGTACACCTGGTTGAAGGAGAGCACGTTCTTCACGTAGTTGCGGGTCTCCTTGAAGGGAATGGTTTCGATCCACACATCCATCGGCCAGCCTTCGGCGTCCCTCAGCCACTTGGCGACACGGGATTCTCCGGCGTTGTAGGCGGCAGCGGCCAGGGGCAGCGACTGGTCGTAGCGCCTGAGCAGGAAGGCGATGTGGTGCCCGCCCAGGGGAATGTTGACTGTCGGGTCGTACAGGTCGGTCGCGGAAGGCGCCGGCATGCCGGCGCGGCGCGCGGCGTAGCGGGCGGTGCTGTGCAGCATCTGCATGACGCCCCTGGCGTCGGCGGTGGACCGGGCGTGCCGGTTGAAAATGCTCTCCTGGCGGGCGAAGGCGAGCAGCATCGGCAGGGGGATGCCGGTGGCGTGGCTGGTCTGCTGGAAGGTGGGCGTGTGATCGATCGGGAATCGCACGTCGAGGTGATTGCGCTGACCGGTTTCATTGGCGGTGCGAATCGCCAGTATCAGGCGGCCGAGGTCCTTGGCCAGGTAGGCGGCCATGCTCTGCTCCTCGGGCGTGAGCCTCGGCAGCATGGCCATCCACTCGCGCTGGGCGTTCACCTCGTCGCCCACCGCAAACAGTTCGGTTGCCCGGGCGATGGCGGGCAGTTGCCGCACCTTGTCGAACCCGCCGGCATCGGGCCGATGCTTGAAGTTCAGTTGTGGCGCCTGGCCGATGCGGTCGGCGGCCAGGAAGCCGTAGTAGGAGCGCTTGCCGGCCAGCGCCTGGTAGGCGAGCCGGGCCCGGTCACTGGCCTCGTGGGTTTTCGTCAGGGCGCGCGCCAGCCAGTATTGCCACTTCTCTTCGAAACGCTGCTTGTCCGGCAGCCGTTCGATCCAGGCCGACAGCAACGCCCAGTTGCGCCGGTGCAGGTAGGCTTCGGCGAAGTCGGCGGCGGTGGACGCCACGATGTCGGAGGTGCGTGCATCGTCCAGCAGGCCCGTGCGCGCCAGTTCGACATCGATACGTGCGGTGAGGGCGCGCCGTGCGGCCTCGCTGAACCTGTGCGTCGTCCTGTAGCTGGCCCAGGCATCGCGCGCGGCCTCTGCATCCCGGGGCGCCAGGCGACGCAGGCCATGGGCGATGACCTCCCGGGAGAGGGGAGTGTCCGTGCGGAACCGGCTGGTTCGCCGGACCGAGGCCGGATTGACGTGCACGTTGTAGTAGGACTGGGCCCAGGGCTTGTGGTCGCCGGAGAAGAAGCGCTGCAGGTAGCGGGCAAGCTGCCGTTCGTTGGCCTCAATGGCGAGCCTGAGGCGGCGCCAGGCGGTGTCCTGGTCGAGGCCGCTGCTCTGCCATACCTGGAACATCGGGTCGCAGGCTTTGGGTTGGGACTGTCCGGCCGTCCATACCGGAGCCACGCCGTTCAACGCCAGTTCCCGCTGGCCCGTGTTGTAGAGCGCGCGCAGATAAAGGCATCGCAATTCCGTGGCGAGCGGCTCCCCGGGGGCGGCGGGTTCGTAGTTGTCCAGAAAGGCCTGCCATTGTCGGCCTGCGGCCAGCTTTACGAGCCACTGCCGGTAGATGCGGTGCGCGCCGGGTATGTCGGGATGCTCATGCCGGAAACGGTTGACCTGGTCGGGCGTGAGGCGTGACAGGCGCAGGCGCAGCTCGTGATAGGTGATGTAGGGCTGCAGGGGATAGCCGTCGAGCTGTTCTTGAATCTTCCGGGCCGCGGTGATGCGTCCGGTACGAACGTGGTCCACCGCCTGCCGGTAAAGTTGCCGCTGTTCGTACAGGGTTGCGGCCGCCGCGTTGCCGATGTCGGCCACTCCGAGGCAGAGCGCGAACGGAAACGCCGCCAATACGGCGGCGGCCGACCGTCGGCCGGTCGATGCGGAAATTCGCATTCTCAGCCTTGGGCCTGGTTTCCGGATGCTCCGACTCGAACGGCGAGTACGTCGCAACTGGCCCCGTGCAGCACGCCGTTGGCCGTGGAACCCAGCAACAGCGCCAGCCCGTGGCGGCCGTGGCTGCCGACGATGACGAGGTCCATGGCGCCGGATTCCGCCACCCGGTGGATTTCGCTTTCCGGGCGCCCGAAGATCAGGTATTGGCGCTCCGCGGGAACGCCGAGCCCGTTGGCGAACTCGGCGAGGTGCGATTTGGCCTGTTCGTGAATCTGTTCCTGAACGGAAGACAGGTCCATGGGGATGTCGCCGCCGTAGGCCAGGCTCAGAGGCTCGATGACGTGAATGACGTGCAGTTCCGCGCCGAACGCATTCGCGAGTGCCGTGGCGCACGCGGCGACCTGCGTCGATTCCTCGGTAAGGTCTATTGCCAACAGTATGCGCCGATAGGCCGACACGCCGCGCCTCCACTTGACCCGGCACTGACGATACACTCCAAGCCGGGGTACGCTCAAGGCTGGTGTCCTGTGGGAAGGAGCACTAGAACGCGATGGTGGCATGGATCGTCATTCTGCTTGCGCTGGGGCTGGTCGTCGGGCCGGTTCTGTATCTTGCGCCTACACGGAAGGACCGGCGCCTGGCCGCACTCCGGCTCGAAGCCCGGCGGTGTGGCCTGGTGGTGGAGCTGAACTCCGTGCGCAATCTCGACGCCCCCGCCGAGGAGTTGGTGAGCGCCGGCGGGGAGCGGCGCGCACCGGTTCACGACAGCGTTTCCTATGCAATGCCGCTGCGCGCCAGGCTGGAACACCTGGGGCCGTGGCGGCTCCTGCGCTCGGAACGCACCGGCTGGCAGTTCGACTCCGAACGGGAAGCGCCGGCAGCGCCGGACGTGCTGCCGGCATTGGAGCCGCTGTTGGCCGGCCTGCCGGGAGATGCCGTCGCGTTGGAACTGGACGGCGGGAGGCTTGCCTGCTATTGGCTCGAACGTTTCCCTGCCAACGGCGAGACGGTCGGGGCGCTCAGGAAGTCGCTGGTCGCGATGGGTGAGAAGCTGATCGCGATCGATGCGGAACTGACCCGGCGATTGACCGAAACGGACAGCTAAAAAGGAATATGTCTGACACTGCTATTGGGCTTTTTCGCACACAAATCCAAGCCGCAAATTCTTGACAGCTCTTTTGCCCTCGCCGTATAAACGCGCCGCTTTCGCGCGTTCGAATCGCTGCGCGAATCCCGCTCACCATTTGGAGAGTCCGTGTCCCGCTCCCTAGTTATCGTCGAGTCCCCTGCCAAGGCGCGGACCATCAACCGGTATCTCGGCAAGGGCTACATCGTCAAGTCGAGCGTCGGCCATGTTCGCGACCTGCCCGCCGGCGGGCGCGGGAGCGAAACGGCGCCCCGTGCGCGCACGTCCGCGAAGGCCACCGGCAAGAAGCTCTCTCCCGCGGAGCGGCAGCGGCGGAGCCGGGAGCGGCTGGTCCGGCGGATGGGTGTCGACCCCGATGCGCAGTGGGCCGCCAGCTACGAGATCCTCCCGGGCAAGGAGAAGGTTGTCGGCGACCTGACGAAACTGGCCGACAAGGCGGATGCGGTCTATCTGGCCACGGACCTCGACCGGGAGGGCGAGGCCATCGCCTGGCATCTGCGGGAAACCATTGGCGGCGACCCGGGGCGGTACCGGCGGGTCGTGTTCAACGAGATCACCAGCAAGGCGATCAGGAAGGCGTTCGAGGCCCCGGTCGACCTCGACATGAATCGCGTGAACGCCCAGCAGGCGCGCCGGTTTCTCGACCGGGTGGTGGGCTTCGAGCTCTCGCCGCTGTTGTGGGAAAAGGTGGCGCGCGGCCTGTCGGCGGGGCGGGTGCAGTCGGTGGCGGTACGGCTGATCGTGGATCGCGAGCGGGAGATCCGCTCGTTCACGCCTGAGGAATACTGGGAGGCTTTCGCGGACCTCGAACGTGCGGCAGATGGCACCGTCTTGCGTTTCCAGGTCATCAAGGACGGCAAAGCGAACTTTCGACCCCAAAGCAAAGCATCTACCGACGCCGCTCTCGAGCGCCTGCGCGCCCGCGACTTCCGCGTCGGGTCCCGCGACGATCGTCCCACACGGGCCCGTCCCAACCCCCCGTTCATCACATCGACCCTGCAGCAGGCGGCCAGCGCCCGGCTCGGGTTCTCGGTCCGCAGAACGATGACCGCCGCCCAGCGGCTCTACGAGGCGGGCTACATCACCTACATGCGCACCGACTCCACTTATCTGAGCGGTGACGCCGTCGCCGCCTGCCGGGGCCACATTGACGGTGAGTTCGGCAGCCGGTACGTGCCGGAAAAGCCCCGCTTCTACGCCAGCAAAAAGAGCGCCCAGGAGGCTCACGAGGCAATCCGCCCTTCCAATGTGGGCACGCTCCCCGACCGCCTGACCGGCATCGATGCCCAGGGAGCGAGGCTTTACGACCTGATCTGGCGGCAATTCGTGGCTTGCCAGATGCCCGACGCGGAGTACCTGAGTTCAACGGTTCTCGTCGAGGCCGGCGAGTTCGAACTGAGAATCCGCGGACGCGTCCTGCAGTTCGACGGCTATACCCGGGTGCTGCCGTCCACGGTGAAGAAAGCCGAGGACGCGCCGCTGCCGGATCTCGCTCCCGGCGAGGGCCTGCAACTGCAAGGCGTGGAGGGTGTCCAGCATTTCACCAAACCGGCCCCGAGATACGGGGAGGCAAGCCTGGTGCGCGAACTCGAGAAGCGGGGTATCGGCCGCCCCTCCACCTACGCCGCGATCATTTCCACCATACAGGACCGCGGATACGTTTCCCTGGTCAATCGCCGTTTTCATGCCGAGAAGATCGGCGAACTGGTGACCGACCGGCTCGTCGAAAAGTTCGAAAACCTCATGGACTACGGGTTCACGGCGGATATGGAACAGGAGCTCGACCGGGTGGCCGAAGGCCGCATCGAATGGCGGGAGGTGCTCGATCAGTTCTACGGCGACTTCAGCGAAAAGCTGGCCGGCGCGCGGTCGGACCGGGGCGGCATGCGCGGGAACGAACCTACGAATACCGATCTGGAATGCCCGAAGTGCGGCAGGAGCATGCAGATCCGCACGGCCGGCACCGGCGTGTTCCTCGGTTGCTCCGGATACCGACTGCCCCCCAAGGAACGCTGCACCGCAACGCTGAATCTGGTTTCAGGCGACGAGACGGTGGATGTCGAAAAGGACGAAGAGGGCGAATCGAAGCTTCTGCGCAGCAAGCGCAAGTGCCCGCTCTGCTCAACGCCCATGACCAGCTACCTGATCGACGAGACGCGCAAGCTGCATGTTTGCGGCAACAATCCGGATTGCCCCGGGTTCGCGCTGGAGACCGGGCAGTTCCGCATCAAGGGTTACGACGGCCCGGTGCTCGAATGCGACAAGTGCGGTGCCGAGATGCAGTTGAAATCCGGGCGTTTCGGCAAGTACTTCGGCTGTACGCGCTGTTCCAACACGCGCAAGCTGTTACGCAACGGTCAGCCGGCGCCGCCCAAGGCCGACCCGGTCCCGATGCCGGAGTTGCGTTGCGAGAAGGTCGACGACCACTACCTGCTTCGCGACGGCGCGGCGGGGCTGTTTCTTGCCGCCAGCCGTTTTCCCAAGAACCGGGAAACGCGGGCGCCGCTGGTGCGGGAACTGCTGCCGCATGCCAATGAACTCGACCCGAAGTTTCACTACCTGCTGCAGGCGCCGAAGGAAGACCCGGACGGCAACGACACCGTCATTCGTTTCAGCCGCAAGACCCGGGAGCAATACGTACAGTCGGAAGCCGGCGGCAAGCCCACCGGATGGCGCGCGTTTCACCGCAAGGGCGCCTGGGTCGTTCAGGAGAAAGCGGCCGGCAAGGGCAGCCGGGGTACGCGGAAACGGCGAAAAACCAGAAAAGGCGGCGGCAGCGCAAGGGCTGCGCCCCGCAAGGAAAAGGCGTCTAAAGGTCGCGGCGGCTGACAATTCGCGTTCCGGCGACCAGCAACGACGTACTCCAGGAGCCCGGCTTCCGACACAAGCGTTGCCGCGCTTGATCAGGTGCGGCGCAGGATCCCTACGCTCAGGCCTTCGATGGCGAATTCCCGTTCCCGCAGATCGACTTCGATGGGTGCGTAGTCGTCGTTTTCCGGCAGCAGGCTGATGCGTGCCCGGTTGCGGGTGCGCTGGAAGCGCTTGACGGTGACGTCCTCATCGACCCGGGCGACCACGATCTGGCCGTTGTGCGCTTCGGGCGTCTTGTGCACGGCCAGCAGGTCGCCGTCGAGAATGCCCGCGCCGATCATGCTGTCGCCCTTGACCCGCAGCAGAAAGTCCGCCCGCGGACGGAAGAAATCGGCGGGCAGGTCGACCCGGTCTTCGATGTGTTCTTCCGCGAGAATGGGGCTGCCGGCGGCGACCCGGCCGATGACGGGCAGACCCTGCTCCTCGGGCAGCCGAATGCCCCGGGAGGTGCCGGGAACCATCTCGATGGCGCCCTTTCTGGCCAGGGCCCGCAAGTGCTCCTCGGCCGCGTTTGGTGACTTGAAGCCGAGTTCGTTGGCGATGTCTGCCCGGGTCGGCGGATACCCGGTTTCCACGATATGCCGGCGCACGATATCGAGAACCTGGGCCTGCCTGGCGGTGAGGTTTTCCATGTCTTTCAGCCTTGGACCTGATTGAATATACAGATGTCTGGAATTGTATACAGTATCGATCCGTTTGCACAGCCCCGCGTTTTACGCTCGGAGTCTCCGGCGCCCTTCGCTGCTACAATCCCGCGTTCGCGCAAGCCGCATTCCCCCCGATCGCCGGAGCCCGTTCCATGCTGCAAGACCTGGCACGACTGACCAGCGAACATACCTGGATCGCCCAGGTATTCCTGGTGGTGCTCGCCACCGCGGTAGTCCGCTACGCCGCCAAGATCATGATGGACCGCTTCGCGCGGCAAACGGAAAAAACCCGCAACCTCTACGACGACGCGTTGGTGGAAGCGCTGCGCAAGCCGCTGGGCATGGGCGTGTGGGTGATGGGGGTGAGCTGGGCGGCCCAGATCGTCGGCGGCCAGGCCCAGGCGGAGGTTTTCCAATACGTGGGGCGTGCCCGGGACGTCGCCGTCATCTGGCTTCTGGTGTGGTTCGCCCTGCGGTTCATCCGTTTCGTCGACGGGCACCTGGGCGATGCGGGGTATCGCCGGGAACGGGGCGTCGACCCGACCACCGCCCATGCCATCAGCAAGCTGCTGCGCGCCACCGTCATCATCACCGGTGTGCTGCTGGTGATGCAGGCGCTCGGCTTCAGCATAGCCGGCGTGCTCGCCTTCGGCGGCATCGGCGGCATCGCCATCGGTTTCGCCGCCCGGGACCTGCTCGCCAACTTCTTCGGGGCGCTGATGATTTTCCTGGACCGGCCGTTCTCCGTGGGCGACTGGGTCCGCTCCCCCGACCAGGAAATCGAGGGCACCGTCGAGGACATCGGCTGGCGGCTGACGCGCATTCGCACGTTCGACCAGCGGCCGCTGTACGTGCCCAACTCCACGTTCACCAGCCTCACCGTCGAGAACCCGTCAAGGATGTCGAACCGCCGCATCTACGAGACCATCGGCGTTCGCTACGACGACGTTGCGGTATTGCCCGCCATAGTCCGCGACGTGGAGGACATGCTCCGCAACCACTCGGCCATCGACACGTCGCGCACCCTGATGGTCAACTTCGTGACCTTCGGGCCCTCATCGCTCGATTTTTTCGTGTACACGTTTACGAAGACGGTGGTGTGGGAGGACTTCCATGCCATCAAGCAGGATGTCCTGTTCAGGATCGCCGACATTATCGAAGGTCACGGCGCGGAGATCGCCTTTCCCACCAGAACCCTGCACATGGCCGAGGGATGAAGCGTCGTGAATTGAGCGGTACGCCGGAAGATGTGCTGGATGCACGGCGCCGGGCGGAACTGGTGATTGACACCGGGGCGGTCACGCGTGCGATTGACCGCATGGCGGTTCGGGTAACGCTAAGGCTCAGGGACGCCAACCCGCTGGTGCTTTGCATCATGAACGGCGGTCTCGTCTATTGCGGGCGGTTGCTTTCGCGACTGCACTTTCCGCTTGAACTCGCATACGCCCACCTGGCTCGGTACGGCGATTACGCGCGGGGCGGTCCGCTGACCTGGGTGGCGAAGCCGGCCCATGATCCGGCAGGCCGGGAACTGCTTGTTGTCGATGATGTGCTCGACGATGGTGACACGTTGAAGGCCGTGTGCGACTGGGCCCGGGCCGAGGGCGCCGCCCGGGTTTGGACAACGGTGCTGGTGCGCAAGAAGACGCCGCGGAACGAGGCCGTGGATATAGACTTTACGGGGCTGGAATGTCCCGACCGGTACCTGTTCGGTTGTGGTATGGACTATCGGGGATACTGGCGCAACCTGCCTGCCATCCATGCGTTGCCGGAAGACCTGGAACGGCAGCGTTGACCGCGACCGCGCTGATTACCGGGTCCGGCGGCCTGCCGCTGATCGACGCGCTTCCCGTCACGGATCGCTCGCTGAAAACGCCGTACGGTCCCGCAGCGGGCCCGGTGCGCGCGGGAAATCTCGGTGCGGGCAGACTCATCGGGCTCCCGCGGCACGGCGAGCCGCGCGGGCTTGCGCCGCACGCCGTCAATTACCGCGCGAACCTGTGGCTGCTGAAACAGATGGGAGCGGAGCGGGTCGCGGCGACCTACACGGTGGGATCCATCGATCCGGGGCTTGTGCCCGGCGATCTGGTGCTTCCCCACCAGGTCATCGACTATACCTGGGGGCGGGCACACACCTTCGATGAGTCGGGAGGCCGGCATGTTGACTTTACCGAGCCCTTCGATGCCGGGTTGCGTCTCGCCGCCGCGGAGGCGGCCGAACGAATCGGGCTGCGTCCCGCCCTCGGCGGCGTCTACGGCTGCACCCAGGGGCCGAGGCTGGAAACGGCGGCGGAGATCGACCGCCTGGAACGGGACGGCTGCACGCTGGTGGGCATGACCGCGATGCCCGAAGTAGGCCTGGCCCGGGAACTGGGCCTGCCCGTTCTGGGTGTCTGTATCGTCGTCAATCCCGCGGCGGGCCGCGGTCCGGACCCGACCCGCATCGATCTGGCGGCGCTGGAGAAGGATCGGGCGGCCGGGCTTGCCGGCGCCGGACGGCTAATCGCCGCCCTGCTCGGACTCGAAAGCGGCTGAGGCATCGGCCAGCCAGCCGGGCGCGGTCACCGGGTCGGCCCGGACCAGGACCCCGAGAACCGGATGGTCGAGGTAGTGCAGGGTGCCGCTGCGCATCACCCGGCTTTCCCGCAGGACCATGTATTCGGCGCCTTCGGGAGATTGCGCGTGCGAGCCGCTCTCCGCCCCATTCGGGACGGACGACGGGGACGCACCCTTCGCGTTCGGGGCTTTCCGGGGGCTGACCCACCACAGTTGAGCGTGAAAGTGGAGGTAGCGGCCCAGCGTGATGTCGACGGTTCCTTCCAGTTCATGCACGCCGTCGTTGCGCCGGCCGGCCTGGATCAGCAGCGGTTCGGGCGCACTCCGCGGTGGCACCGGCTGAGTCCAGCGGCCATGCCACAACAAGCGCAGTTGGGGGGCATTGCGGATGCGGTTTGCCTCCCGGCGCAGGATTGTGCCGCGTGTGGCTGTCCGGTAGCTGTCGGCACGAAGCCGGGATTCAAACCGGCGCGCGGCGTTCAGCCAGTCGAGCAGGGGATGGGGTTCCAGCGTGGGTTCGATGGCCGGTGGGGGCCGCCCCGGCGGCGGGCCGCACAACGGACGAGACTGCGAGGGGGCCACCGGGATGTCGAAGGATACCGGGGGGCAGAGGTGCCCCGCCTGGAACCTGGAACCGGATGCATCCGCCGTGTCGATCGCGGGTCCGCGATCGGTCGGAGCGTCGATATCCGGCCCCGTACCGTTCGGACCGCCGATTTCCGATCCGGCGGGTGTGCAGGCGTCGTATGGCAGCCCGTTGAGCAATTGGGCCCCGGTCTCGTTGACGAGCTGGCCGTATGCCCCGGGCTCCTCGCTGACCGGTGCCGGAGTCGCCGCTCCGCCGGGGAGTTCGCTTGCGGGATCGGGCGTTACCAGCCCCGGCACAGGGTTCGACAGCAGGTTGCCGTTGCGCAATGAGCGCGGGTACCAGGCGGGAATGCCGGCCGATCGATACGGGGAAGCGTCCTGCGCCCCGGGGCAGTTGAGCGACAGGGTGGGAAACCGCAGGGTCGCGGCAGTCAGGGGGCTGAGGCGGTAAGCGCTGCCTGGCGCATCGGCGGCAATCGAACGGATGCCGGCCGGAACGCTTCGGGAATCTGTGCGGTACAGGTGTTCCGGGCCGTCTGCCGTCGAAGTTTCGGCCCGCTGGAAGACAATCGCCTCGATGGAGAACCAGCTTTCGGTCAATGCATCCAGGCGATCGTCGGCCCGCGCGGGCACCGCCGATGCCAGGGTGCAGAGTGCGCCGGCAACCATAAACCGGTAGCGATGCCGTCGGCGTGCGCGGTATCCCTCGCGATGTGGGCCTGGCCCGGCGAGGGGGTCCGGAACGCCCTCCATTCGGCCGCTCAACGGGAGCCGTGGCGCGGTCTGGCTGACCGGCGCCCCCTGTTCGCGGGAATCGGGCGGACGTCCGTCATCCGCCCGCGGCGAGATGCCCGCTGAAGGCTTCCCCCGGCGCCAGCGCCTCAAGCAGTTGCTCGGCGAACGCGAAACGGTCCTTCAGGTCTGGCAGCGCCTTGACGACGCGTAGCCGGGAAGCGCCGTCCATTCGATAGGCGGCGCCTTCCCGCCGCACCAGGGCGACGACTGCGGAGGGGTCGATGATCGTGTTCTCGCCCACCGTCACCAGGCCGCCCCGTTCGCCCAGATCGAATTTCACGATGCCGAGCCGGTTCAGCCTGAGCTTGAGTTCGGTCACGCGGAACAGTTGCCTGAGCGGCACGGGCAGCAGCCCGAACCGGTCGATCATTTCCACCTGCAGGGCTTCGAGGTCGGCAGCCGTGACGGCGTTGGCGATGCGCTTGTACATCAGGAGCCGGGTATGGACATCCGGCAGGTAGTCTTCGGGGATCAGCGTGGAGCAGTGCAGGTTCACTTCCTGGCCGACCGGCTCGAGCGGCGCATCGAGGTTGGGGACCTGGCCGGCCTGAATGGCGCTCACCGCCCGGCGCAGCAGTTCCATGTAGAGCGAGAAGCCGATGGACTCGATCTGGCCGGACTGCTCTTCGCCGAGCAGTTCGCCCGCGCCCCGGATCTCCAGGTCGCGGGTGGCCAGCGCGAACCCGATGCCGAGGTCGCCCGCCGCCTGCACCGCTTCCAGGCGCTTCACGGAATCGGCGGTCATGGCGCTCGGGTGCGGTGTCAGCAGGTAGGCGTACGCCTGGCGGTGCGAACGGCCCACCCGGCCGCGCAACTGGTGAAGCTGGGCGAGCCCGAACTTGTCGGCCCGGTCGATGACGATGGTGTTGGCGTTGGGGATGTCGATGCCGTTTTCGATGATGGTCGTGCACACCAGCACGTTGAGCTGGCGCTGGTGGAAGTCTTTCATTACCTGCTCAAGCGAGCGCTTGGCCATCTGGCCGTGGCCGATGCCGATGCGGGCGGCCGGCGCGAGTTCGGCCACCTGTTCGGCAGCCCGTTCGATGGTGCGAACCTCGTTGTGCACGTAGAAGACCTGCCCGCCGCGCATCAGTTCCCGGTTGATCGCCTCACGGACGATGTGGTTGCGCTTCTCCTGGATGAACGTCTTGATCGACAGGCGCCGGGCGGGCGGCGTGGCGATGATGGAGAGATCCCGGATGCCGCTCATGGCCATGTTCAATGTGCGGGGAATGGGCGTGGCGGTGAGGGTGATCACGTCCACTTCCGCCCGCAGCGCTTTCAGCCGCTCCTTCTGGCGGACCCCGAAGCGGTGTTCCTCGTCGATGACCACCAGGCCGAGATCGTTGAAACGGAACGACGGCCCGAGGAGCTTGTGCGTGCCGATGAGGATGTCGAGCCGGCCGCTTTGCATGCGCTCGCGAATGGCTTCCGTCTCGCGGTCGGTGCGCAGCCGGGAGACCGCCTCGATCTGCACGGGCCAGTCGGCGAACCGGTCTGTGAAGGTGTCGAGGTGCTGCTGGGCGAGCAGCGTCGTCGGCACCAGCACGACCACCTGTTTGCCGGCCAGCA
This sequence comes from Gammaproteobacteria bacterium, assembly GCA_028821125.1. Lineage (GTDB taxonomy): Bacteria > Pseudomonadota > Gammaproteobacteria > Pseudomonadales > Azotimanducaceae > Azophilus. Next base: position 9,386 of record JAPPHD010000021.1, on the reverse strand, counting down.
CGGTGGCGAACGCGGCGCGCATGGCAACCTCGGTCTTGCCGAACCCCACATCGCCGCACACCAGCCGGTCGGTGGCCTTCTCGGAGGCCAGGTCGTCGACCACGGCATCGATGGCCCGGGCCTGGTCCTCGGTCAGTTCGAAGGGAAACCGAGCCGCGAAGCGCTCGTACTCGGCACGCTCGAACGCCAGGGGGACCGACTCCCGGGCGGCCCGGCGGGCGTGGATGTTCAGCAGTTCGGCGGCCACATCCACGGCCTTGGCGGCGGCCCGGCGCTTGGCCTTTTCCCACTGGTCCGAGCCGAGCCGGTGCAGCGGCGCGGCGTCGTCGCCGGCGCCGGTGTAGCGTGTGATGAGGTGCAGGGAGGTGACCGGCACGTACAGCTTGTCGCCGCCGGCGTACTCCAGCGTCAGGAATTCGCTGGCGTAGCCGTCGACGCTCAGCGTCTGCAAGCCCAGGTAGCGGCCGATACCGTGCTCCAGATGGACGACGGGGGCGCCGGAGGAGAGTTCCGAGAGGTCGCGGACGATCTGGTCCGGGTCGACCACCCGGGCGCCGCTCACCCGCTCGCCGGTGGGCCGGTGGCCGAAGATCTGGCTTTCCGTGACGAGTATCAGCCTGTCGGCCCAGAGCCCCTGGTGCAGGGGTGCGGTGGCGATGCCGCACGGTGCGTCGCCCGCCAGAAAGTCCGACAGGTCCGGGAAGCCCTCCGCGCGGATTCCGGCCCGGGCCAGGAATTCGGACAGCACTTCCCGGCGCCCGGCGGTCTCCGCCGTAAAAAGGAAGCGCGCGGACCGGTTGGCGGTCACGAAATCGATGAGCGATTGCGCCGGCTGCTTCAGCCTCGCGTTGGCTTCGAGGTCCGGCAACATCCGCGAGCGGCGGCGCGCACCGGGCCTTTGCCGCTCGTGGAGCGAGATGCGCGGATAAGCGCGGAGCCGCTCATGCAGGCGGTCTGGAGTGATGAACAGGGCGTCGGGCCGAAGGATGGGTCGTTCGATGTCGTAGGCGAGGCTTTCGTAGCGGCTGTGTATGTCTTTGCGGAAGTGCTCCGCGGCATCGCCGAGGATCGAGCGATGCATAACCAGCGTGCCCTGCGGCAGATAGTCGAACAGGGTGGCCAGGCCGTCGAAGAACAGCGGCAGGTAGTATTCGATGCCGCCCGGAGGGATGCCGGCGGAAACGTCCTTGTAGACGCTGCAGGAGCGCACATCCACATCGAAGGTCTCGTGCCAGCGATTGCGGAACCGGGCGATGGCGGCATCGTCGAGGGGGAACTCCTTGGCCGGCAGCATGCGTATGGCGGGCAACCGTTCGACGGTGCGCTGGGTGTCCGGGTCGAACAGGCGCAGCGACTCGATCTCGTCGTCGAGCATGTCGATGCGGATCGGGGCCCCGGCGCCCGCCGGAAAGATATCCATGAGAGAGCCGCGAACGGCAAACTCGCCCCGGTTCTCAACCGTTTCCACGGCGGTGTAGCCGGCGGCTTCCAGCCGCGCGCGTTCGGTGTGGGTATCGAATACGTCGCCGGCAGCCAGTTCGAACGATTGCGACTCCACGTACTCGGGCGGCGTCAGGCGCTGCATCAGCGCGGTGACGGAAACGATCAGTACGCCCCGTCGCAGCCGCGCCAGGGAGCGGAGCGTTGCGAGCCGCTCGGAAACGATGTCCGGATGGGGGGAAAAGACGTCATACGGCAGCGTCTCCCAGTCCGGAAAATGGACGACTCCGCCTTCTCCGCCGGTTGAGAAAAAGGCCATTTCGTCCTGCCAGCGAACCGCGTCCTCCGCATCGTTGGCGACGATGAGCACCAGCGAGTCGTGAGCCGCGGCCGCCTGTGCGGCCAGGTAGCCTCCCGCGGCGCCGAAGACGTTGTCCCAGATCAGACGTTGACCGGGCTCCGTGGGGAGTTTTTCGGCGAGGCGGGAATCCATGAACGATCGGACTGCTGCGCTGGGCGAGCGGCGTATTCTACCCGCGATCACCGTCTCTAGCGAGGCTGGCAAATCAAGGAGTTGCGCCCTGCTCGCGCTTCCTAAACGGGCGGCAAACCGGTAAAGTGCCGCTCGCGAACGCGTGTGCGAAACAAAGGCGCAGGCAACGGATGGGATTTGCCGCCACAAACAGCCTGCCAGAGCCGTCATGAAGCCGACCAACGTCCTGGACCCGAACTATTTCCACAAGGTGGTTGACTGCCAGTGGGCCTGCCCCGCGCACACCCCCGTGCCGGAATACATCCGCCTGATCGCCCAGGAACGCTACACCGAAGCCTACATGCTCAACTGGGACAGCAACGTCTTCCCGGGCATTCTGGGCCGCACCTGCGACCGGCCCTGCGAACCCGCCTGCCGGCGCGTGCGCACCGAAGAGAAACCGGTGGCCATCTGCCGGCTGAAACGGGTGGCGGCAGACCACAAGGGCGACATTACTCCCTACATGCCGCCCGTGCCCACCAGGAAGAACGGCAAGCGCATCGCGCTCCTGGGTTCCGGGCCCGCATCCCTGGCGGTGGCGCGCGACCTGCTGCCGCTCGGCTACGAAGTGCACATGTTCGAGAAAGACCCGGCCGGCGGCGGCATGATGCGCAGCCAGATCCCGGCGTTTCGCCTGCCCGCGGACGTGCTCGAAGAGGAGGTCGACCTCATCCTCGACATGGGCGTGAAATGCCACTTCGGCTACGAGATCACCAGCATGAAGGACATGCTGGCCCTGGATTACGACGCCTACTTCGTGGGCACCGGCGCGCCGCGCGGGCGCGACCTCGACCTGCCGGGGCGCGCGGAAGTCGACGAGCACATCCACATCGGCATCGACTGGCTGGCGAGCGTCGCCTTCGGTCACAGGAATTCCATCGCGGGCAAGGTCATCGTCATGGGCGGCGGCAACACGGCCATGGACTGCTGCCGCACGTCGAAACGCCTCGGCGCCGAAAACGTCACCGTGGTGGTGCGTTCGGCGTTCGAGGTGATGAAGGCATCGGAGTGGGAAAAGGAAGACGCCATGCGCGAGGGCATTCCCATCGTCAACAACCGGCCGCCCAAGGAGTTCGTGCACGAGAACGGCAAGCTCAAGGGCGTGGTTTTCGGTTGCGTCAAGCCGGTGGAGGGGGAGAACGGGCGCCTCAAGTACGTGCCGAGCGGCGAGCCGGACGTTTTTCTGGAAGCCGACAAGATCCTCATGGCCATCGGCCAGGAAAACCATTGCCCCTGGATCGAGCGCGACGCCGGCATCCAGTTCGACAAGTGGGACTGCCCGCTGCTCGACGAGGTGACCCTGCAGTCCACCCATCCCAAGGTGTTCTTCGGCGGCGACAGCGCCTTCGGGCCCGAGAACATCATCTGGGCGTCGGCGCACGCCCACCAGGCGGCGATCTCCATCCACCTGCTCTGCCAGGGCAAGGACCTCAAGGCAGACCGCCCGCCGGAAGGCGTCAACCTCGTCAGCACCAAGATGGGCCTGCACGAGTGGAGCTACGATGCGGAGCACGACCCCTCCGCCCGCTACCTGGTGCCCCACGCGAACAAGAAGCAGTCGCTCGGCAACATCAAGATCGAGGTGGAACTCGGCTTCGACAGGCGCCTCGGCGCGCGGGAGGCGCAGCGCTGCCTGAACTGCGACGTGCAGACGGTGTTCACCGACCGGCTGTGCATCGAGTGCGATGCCTGCGTGGACATCTGCCCCATGGACTGCATCAGCTTCACCGCGAACGGCGAGGAAGAAGACCTGCGGCAGCGGCTGATGGCTCCGGCGCAGAACACCGAGCAGGACCTGTACGTTTCAGGGCCGCTTCCCACCGAAAGGGTGATGGTCAAGGACGAAGACCTCTGCCTGCACTGCGGTCTCTGCGCCGAGCGCTGCCCCACCAATGCCTGGGACATGCAGCGTTCCGTGGTGCACATTCCCCAGCTCGGGTCCTATGCGGGAGAGGCGAGTGCCTGAAGAGTGCCCGAAGAGTGCCTGAAATGGTGACCTACAACGACTTCGTCATCCGTTTCGCCAACGTCAACGGCTCGGGCTCGGCCAGCGCCAACGGCATGTTCGCCAAGGCGATCTTCCGCATGGGGGTGCCGGTTGCGGTGCGCAATATCTTTCCGTCGAACATCCAGGGGCTGCCCACCTGGTTCGACGTGCGCGTGAACGAAGCGGGCCACCTCGGCCGCCGGGACGGGGTCGACATCATGGTGGCCATGAATGCCGAAACCTACGCCGAGGACGTCGCGAGCATCAAGCCGGGCGGTTATCTTTTCTACGACAACACGAAGCCGCTCGGCGCGGACCTCATGCGCAGCGACATCCGTGAGATCGGCATGCCGATCGCGGCCCTGCTGCAGCCGGAATTCACCGACCTGAAACAGCGCGGCCTGTTCAAGAACATCGTCTATCTCGGGGCGCTCTCGGCCCTGCTGAACATCGACTTCGACGTCATCACCGGCATGGTGGCCACCCAGTACAAGGGCAAGGACGACCTGATCCAGCCGAATATCCATGCGCTGGAGATCGGGCGTCAGTACGCGCTCGACTACCTGAACGGCCCCATCGAGTACCAGTTGCGCCGCTCCGATGCGGTGGGCGACAAGATATTCATCGAGGGCAACACCGCCGCCGCCCTGGGCGCCCTGTACGGCGGCGCGACGGTGTGCGCCTGGTATCCGATCACGCCGTCCACTTCCATGGCGGAGGCGTTCGAGCGCTATGCGAACGGAATGCGCATCGACAAGGGCTCCAGGCGAAAGAAGTTCGCCGTCATCCAGGCCGAAGACGAGCTGTCGGCCATCGGCATCGTCATCGGCTCGGCCTGGAACGGAGCCCGCGCGTTCACCGCCACCAGCGGCCCGGGCGTGTCGCTCATGTCGGAGTTCCTGGGCCTGGCCTATTTTGCGGAGATTCCGGCGGTGCTGTTCGACATCCAGCGGGTGGGTCCGTCCACGGGCATGCCCACTCGCACCCAGCAGGGCGACCTCCTGGCCGCGGCCTACGCGTCCCACGGCGATACGCGGCATCCGCTGCTGTTCCCGTCGACGCCGAGGGAATGCTTCGACCTGGCCGCCGATGCGCTGGATCTCGCCGACCGCCTGCAGACCCCCGTCATCGTGATGAGCGATCTCGACCTGGGCATGAACCCGGTAATGTCGGAGCCGCTGGCCTGGGACGACGGGCGCAGCTACGACCGCGGCAAGGTGCTGAACGCGGAAGAGCTCGAGGAGGCGCAGGACTTCGGGCGCTATCTCGACGTCGACGGGGACGCCATCGGCTACCGCACCCTGCCGGGCACGCACCCGGAGCGGGGCGCCTTCTTCACCCGCGGCGCCTCCCGGGACGAGTATGCGCGCTATACGGAGGATGCGGACGCCTACCAACGCAACATGGACCGTCTGCTCGAGAAATGGGCCACCGCGGCCAGGCTGATGCCGAAACCCGAAATTCACGACAACGGCCGCAAGGCGGGCATCATCTATTACGGCACCAGCGCCATGCCCATGGACGAAACCCTGCACATGCTGCAGGCCGACGGGGTGGGGCTCGACCGCATGCGCATCCGCGCCTTCCCCTTCGGCGATGAGGTCTGGCAGTTCATCCGCCGCCACGAACTGGTGTTCGTGGTAGACCAGAACCGCGATTCGCAGATGCGCACCCTGCTGATCAACGAAGGCGACGTCGACCCGGCGAAACTCGTCGCCGTGCGCTACTACGCGGGGCTCTCGATTTCGGCCGAGGACATCCACTCCCAGGTGCTGGAACATTTCAAGGCGCGGAAACTGCCGCGCCTGACGGAGGTGCGCTCATGACGTTCGTCGCCAAGCCGAGAATCCACCACCCGCAACTGCCGGTGAACGAGCTAGGGCTCACCCGGCGCGACTACGAAGGCCTGGTCTCGACGCTTTGTGCGGGCTGCGGCCACGACTCCGTCAGCGCCGCGGTGGTGCAGGCCTGCGCGGAAATGGCGCTGCCGCCGCACCGCTTCGCGAAGATGTCCGGTATCGGCTGCTCATCGAAAACGCCGAGCTATTTCCTGGACAAGTCCCATGGCTTCAACTCAGTACACGGGCGCATGCCGTCTGTGGCCACCGGCGCCAATCTGGCCAACCGCGACCTTTTTTTCATCGGCGTCTCCGGAGACGGCGACAGCGCCTCCATCGGCCTCGGCCAGTTCGCCCACATCGTGCGGCGCCGCATCAACATGCTCTACATCGTCGACAACAACGGCACCTACGGGCTCACCAAGGGCCAGTTCTCGGCCACCAACGACCGTGGCTCCACCAGCAAGAAGGGCGTTCCCAACCTCTACGAGCCCATCGACCTGGTGAGCATGGCCCTGCAGATCGGCGCAAGCTTCGTCGCGCGCAGCTTTTCCGGCGACAAGGCGCAACTGGTACCGCTGATCAAGGCCGGCCTGAAGCATCACGGCATGGCGTTTCTCGACGTCATCTCGCCCTGCGTCGCCTTCAACAACCACAACGGGTCCACCAAGAGTTTCGACTACGTGCGCGGCCACAGCGGCCCCTTCGTGCATGCGGACTTCTATCCGCCGGGCGAGGAAATCACGGCCCACTACGACCCCGGCGCCACGGAAGACGTGCCGATGCCGGATGGTTCCACACTGCGCCTGCACAAACTCAACGGCGACTACGACGTGCACGACCGGGTAGGCGCGCTGGAGACAGTGCAGCGCTACCAGGAAAAGGGCGAAGTCGTGACCGGGCTCCTGTACGTCGACCCGGACGCGGCAGATTGCCACGAGATCCTGGATACGGTGGACGTGCCGCTGAACGGCCTGACCGAGGCAGAACTTTGCCCCGGATCAGCGGCGCTCGAGCAGGTCAACCAGAGCTTTCGCTGAACCCCTACTCTCTTCCTTTGACGGGCCGTTTGGCGATTGTCCCGCCCGGGTTTCAAACTATAATGCGCGCGACTCCGCAGCATCCCCCTCGATAGAAGGATTTCAAGTGGCCCTACCGAGTCTCGACGACTATTTTCCCGACTGGAAAGAGCGCGAAGCGCTGGCCGAGGCGATGATCCCGATTATCGGGCGTCTCTACCGAAAAAACGTGGTGAGCTACTGCTACGGCCGGGCGCTTTACAACCAGAGCGTCATCCAGATCATGAAGACGCACCGCTACGTTCGGCAGGTGGCGCACAACGAACTGTCGGAGTTCGAGAGTTACCCGATCTGCGAGGCGCTCTCGCAGCTTGATCTCGGGCCCTCGCACATCGATGTGGGGAAGCTCGCCACCCTGTTCATGGAGGAGTCCGGCAACGGCAGCAGCATCACGCCGATGGAATTCGTGAAGCGCGAATGTGCGCAGGTGATCGGCCGGGCCGTCCCGCCGCTGGAGAAACCCCAGGACATCGTGCTGTACGGTTTCGGCCGCATCGGCAGGCTGCTCGCGCGCCTTTTGATCGAGAAAACCGGCGGTGGCCACCAACTGCGGCTGAAAGCCATCGTCGTGCGCAAGGGCGGGCCCAACGATCTGATGAAACGGGCGGCGCTCTTGCGGCGCGACTCGGTGCACGGGGCCTTCCTGGGCACCCTCAGGGTCGATGAAGAGAACAGTTGCCTCATCGCCAACGGCAATGTCATCCGGGTGATCTACGCCGACCGCCCCGACCGGATCGACTACGAACGCCACGGCATCCACAACGCCATCGTCATCGACAACACCGGCGCCTGGCGGGATGAGCCGGGCATGGGTCAGCATCTGCAGTCCAGGGGCACGGCCAGGGTGCTGCTCACCGCCCCGGCGAAGGGAACGATCAAGAACATCGTCTCGGGGGTCAATTCCTCGATGATGAACCAGAACGATGTACTGCTCGGCGCCGCATCCTGCACCACCAACGCCATCGTGCCGGTACTCAAGGCCGTCAACACGGGATTCGAGATCGTGCACGGGCACATGGAAACGGTGCATGCCTATACCAACGATCAGAACCTGATCGACAACTATCACAAGAAGAACCGGCGCGGCCGGGGTGCGCCGCTGAACATGGTGATCACCGAAACCGGCGCCTCGACCGCCGTGACCCAACTGCTCCCCGAACTCGAGGGCAAGCTGACCGGCAATGCCATCCGGGTGCCGACGCCGAACGTCTCCCTGGCGATTCTCAATCTTACCCTGGCCAGCGACGTGAGCGTCGCGGAGGTAAACGACTTTCTGCGCAACGCCTCCCTGCATTCGGGCCTGCAGCGGCAGATCGACTACACGGAAGCCGCCGACGTGGTGTCGTCCGACTTCGTCGGCAACCGCCACGCCTGCATCGTCGATGGCGGGGCGACGCTCGCCAAGGACAACCGGGTGGTTCTGTACGTGTGGTACGACAACGAGTTCGGCTACGCCTGCCAGGTGATCCGGGTGGTGCAGAAGTGGGCGGGGATTTCCTATCCCCTGATTCCGCAGGATGTGGAAGAGCAGGGGTTCTGAGCACGGGTCCGCCCGGATCGGAAGCCGTTACGGCGCGGGTTCAGGCGGCGTAGGAGATCGCCTCGGCCAGATGCTCGTCGATGATTGCCTGGGCGGTTTCGCGGCAGGAGCCGCAGTTGGCGCCGACACCCAGTGCATCGTTCAGGCCCTCGAGATCGTGGGTGCCGCTGTTCGCGGCCTCGCGAATCTCGGTGTCGGTTACGGCTCTGCACAGGCAAACGTACATGAGGCGCGTAGTGTAAACAAAAACGATTCTCGATAGCAAGGGCGTATGCATCGCAATCGCCAACGAATGACGATTTGCAAAAGCGAATAATTTTCAATATAAATCAATAGGTTAGGGTTGTTTTTGCGATTCGGGGATGGCATTCTTCCGTTTTCGAAAACCAGCCGGGGCCTGATCATGCAGCCGATGCACAAGGACATTGTCGTTCATCTCAACAGCGTGCTGAAGAACGAACTGACCGCCATCAACCAGTACTTCCTGCATGCCAAGATGTTCGAGGACTGGGGCTTGCGCAGGCTGGCCCACAAGGTGCGTGAGGAATCTTTCGACGAGATGAAGCATGCGGAGGCGCTCACCGAGCGCATCCTGTTCCTGGAAGGCCTGCCCAACCTGCAGGACCTCGGCAAGCTCCGGATCGGGCAGCACACCCGGGAGATGCTGGAATGCGACCTGGGCCTGGAGATGGACGCGATGCCGAATCTCAGGGAAGCCATCGCCTTCTGCGAAGCAAACGGGGACTATGTTTCCCGTCGGCTCTTCCGCGGTATTCTCGACTCCGAAGAGGAGCACGTCGACTGGCTGGAGACGCAGCTCGAACTCATCGACAAGGTCGGCCAGGAGAACTACATCCAGTCGCAGATGCACGGGGATTGATTCGAGGGAATTGCTGCTTCTGCGGAGCAAATCCTTCGATCCGGCTCCGAGAGCGGGCATGCGGTACGGACATCCGGCACGCCAAGCGGA
>JAPPHD010000172.1 GCA_028821125.1 Gammaproteobacteria bacterium | reverse complement strand
CGAAACAAGGGTTTCATCGCATTTGGGCAAACCATTTATGCAACTACCGGGTGGACTGATCCCACCGGTGTGAAACTGCCGTTTTCTTCGATGTTAATCGGCGTGCAATATTGACCCCCTGACGGGGGAATCGGCGTCCAAAATTGACCCCCCTGAACTGAGGTCATCAACTCACCTCGTTGCAAGGACGGACGAGGTGAGTGGAGATGCTGGTTGTGGAGACCATTGCGCGGATCCGTCGGGATCATCTGGGCCGGGGCATTCCGACCAAGCAGAACGACCCGCGGTTGTGCTGCCTTTGTCGCACACGGCCGCCGCCCTGCAGGATCAGTTCCCCGCCGGCTCCCCGACCAACTCTAACAGCCTCACCGCTGAGGCGTGGCTACCGATGTTTCTCGCCCGGATACGTACAGGGACCGTCCTCACTGCCGGCTCCGAGAGATTCTCGGCCTGGATTCGCAGCCTAAGCGCTCCTTCTACGTCCGCGGATCCCGGAGGTACGGAGACTTCGCCGTAGAAGTCCTTTCGACCGTCCGCGTGGCGCCACTGTTCGCACTCCAGGCTGAATGAGTTCGCCGGGGTCAGCAAACCGTCGGACTTGGGGTAAAACCGGTTCGGATCATGCGCAGGCAGCGGCCGCAGCGCGTCCACCAGACTCTTCTGCGGGAACAGCGAAGCGTGGTCTGCCATCGTTCTCAAGTCGTGGGCAAAGTCGAACGGGTTGCGCCACTTGCCTCGGGGCGGCGCAGGTGCCGCTGGCAAACGGATCGGTTCGGGATTGTTCGAGGCCCGTGCTGTCATCGTTCGGAAGTTGCCGCGCGCCTCTATCGTGACCAGCGCAGCGGCGGCGGGCCGCGTACCGTCGTTCAGCACGGAGAAGCAGAACCGGTTGTTGGGCTCCCGCTGCTGCAACAGGTGGTGCAGAAGCAACAGCATCTGTTCGCATTCGGACAACCAGCCCGGATACGCGACATCGCGGTACTTCGCCACTTTCGACTCAGAAGGCTCATCGTAAACCCGGCCAGCCAGCAGGCCGCCCAGTCCCGGGCTCCCCGACCATTGCATGTCCAACGCGTCCCCGCCGCCCCTGGGTGGGCCAAAGTGAGTTTTCATGGGGTATAGCGCCCGAAGCCGCCCCATCAATTCAGCGACTTCCTCGGCCGTCAACGGATCGTATACACCCACGTCAATCTCGAAGGTCTCCGCATCCCTCCCGGTCGTGTCTAGGAATCCAATGTCGAAAGAAGGCTCGGCACGCCGTAGCTGTGCCACCTCCCGCTGCAGCGCGTCGACCTTCTTCGCCTGCTCGTCGCGCTCCGGGTCCAGCAGCCACTCGTCCGGGATCGCTACCGCTTTGAGCCCAACGCTCTCCGCCGTGTAGAGAGGCGTGGTGTCGTGCGTGAGCAGGCGAGCGTCCGCGTCCGGATTCTCCTTCACGAACCGATGCAGTGTGCCCACCAGCTGGTCGTCTCGCTCCTCGAAGTTCAGGGTCTCCGCGAGGTCGGTACTGTGCTGGTGCTCCGGCTCGACATGCAGCGTTACGCGAGGCTTTTCGTCGCGCACCACTCTCTCACCCGTAGGGCGCATTTTCCGGAACATGGCATTCGCCCTACGCGCGCGCCTCGCCACGCGCGAGTTCCCCTGGTTCTTCCGGTGATCTACTTCCCGCAGGACCGGTTTACTCACGATCAACCGTACGTCGAACGAGTCCCATCCCGACCAGTCCAGCTCCTCCAGCGCTTTGCATTGGAACAGGAGATTCGCGTCGCAGAAAAGGTGAACGACGGGATTGCCCACGCGGTTCACTCTACCGGGGAGGGGGTTTCGGGACGTTCATCCCAAGATTATCGCCAATTCAGTCGTCCCGCACCACGAGTCAGCCCCCAAGCCTGTTCGGATCGCCGCACGTCCGCCAACTCGACAACCACTCGCTGACAGCCTCCCGACGAACGCCTGAGGACGGTGAACAAAGCTAGCGGCCGAGATGTGCGGTGGATTCATCAACAAACTGCTTCAGACATGAGTGCCTCCCTGTGCGAGAAGCACGACATGGGCGGTAGTCCCCCCTCATTGCTTAGACCGCTCAATGGAACGTCTCCGAAGACCAGCCCCACGAAACGGTGTCCATACAGGACCTCGGCGAAGGGCGCATGACTGTTGTTTCCCAAATTGACCGGTTAGAAAACCAAGCTTTTTTCCTGGATTGATCCACCATCGAACCAACTGTCGCGGTGGGATAAAGCGGGAAATTCCGCACTGGTCCACCACGAATAAAGCGGGAAAACCGTGGTCAAACTACGCGGGGAACAACAGCACGATCCCGCAGCGGTGTGCCCACAGCTCGCAATGAGCCATCTACGCCCACCATTCCGACACTGCCAGCGTGACTATCGTCCCCCCATGGTGCGCGCCTCGCCGCTCGGCCCAGCTTTCCCGGCCGCCGCGAACCGGACGTCCCGCACCACCATCTGCAGCGTCTCCTTTATGTCGGGAGGGTCGTTCGTCCTTGATCTGTCCTTCGGCAGACGATTCGCCACAATGGCGTCCAGGAAGTCGCATCGCGTCCCACATTCATTGGTGGGACGATTCTGGGGACGATCGACCCAAAACTGAGACAATGTGAAATAAAAACAATTGCTTAGAGTACTTCAATTCTCCTACCTCTCCCGCGCCCCTTCGCCGCTTGCTCCACCATCTAGAATCCATGTCGACGAGCAGAAACCTTCCCACATTCAACCCCTCGAACAGATCGCCGATAACCGGGCTCTTCGCCCCAATCGCCCTCTCCGCCCCTCCCTTTTGTCCTTACACCGTGCGCCCTGCGACTGCAAGTATCGAGCCTTCTGAGGTCTCGCTGACGCTCTTCAGGCCTCAGTTCGACACATCGACCACCACCTTGTCGAGACACAATCCGCACCGTCGCCACGTTGTGGGATCACGCGTGGGTTTACCCCCTCGAAAATACAAAAATATCCTTTATATTCAATATGTTGCAGATATAATCTGCAGCCCTCCCCAGGCACCAGTTATCTCATGGAAAAAAACGCATACCCAATGCTTGACGGCGAGGAAGCTCCCCCCTGTCAATTCCGAATCCTGGAATCCGTCACGGCCTGATAGGTGGCAACGCGCAGATCCTGTGGATACGAGTGCCAGCTATTCAGGAGCTGCATCATGCTGACGACAGCGATGTCTTCCCTGGGATCGACAAAGAAAGCCGTTCCGGCCAGGCCGTTCCAATAGTATTGACCGGGGGAGCCGACCACGCCGTGGGCGGTGGGGTCGATGACGACGGCACAGCCCAATCCGAATCCGGCGCCGCGAATCGGTTGTGCGGCGCCTGTCAGTGGCGCACCGGTGTATCCGCCCTTCAGGGCGCCAGGCAGATGATTGGCTGTCATGTAGTCCACCGATTTCGGGCTCAGGACCCTCTCGCCTTCGAGGCTGCCGCCCGCTCGCATGGCTTCCGCAAACCGGACGTAGTCCCGCAGGGTCGATACCAGCCCGCCGCCGCCGAGAAACAGCGTGACGTCGTGGTAGTCGTGCGCCGCGGCCGCAACCTCCAGGGCCGACGGGGGCGACACCGGGAGCGAGCCGCTGCTGTCGATCAGGCACGGTTTGCCGGAGTCCTTGTCGCGGATGTGATTCGGCACGAGCCTGTCGGCGTTCTCTTTCGATACGACGAACGAGGTATCGGCCATGTCCAACGGCCGGAATATGTATTGGTTGAAGTATTCGTCCAGAGGCTGGCCGCCGACCCGCTGTACAACCAGGCCGACGATGTCAGAGGCTACGGAGTAATGCCACCGGTCCCCGGGTTCATGCTGCAGCGGAATCGTGCCCACTTTTGCCGCGAATTCGTCCAGGTCCCTGGATTTCCACAGATCCGCTTCCAGATACATCTGGTCCACCGGGTCCCTCGGATCGCCGCCGTACGACAACCCCGAGGTATGGGACAACAGATGTTGCATGGTCATTCGTTGTTTGACGGGTACGGCCTCGCCGTCTTTCAGGACTGTCATCTCCTTCAACTCGGGGACGAACCTGGTGACCGGATCGGTGAGCTGGAACCTGCCCCGTTCGTAGAGTTGCATCGCGGCCACGGCGGTAATGGGCTTCGTCATCGAGTAGAGCCGGAACAGGGAATCCCTGGAGAGCGGCGTCGGATCGGCCACGCTTCTGGTGCCCGCGGCACTTTGATGGACCAGTTTTCCGTCTCTGACGACGGCCGTCAGCACGCCCGCGATTCTGCCCTGGTCGACGTAGCGCTGATTCATCCCGGCGACGCGCTCGAGCAGTTGCGTCGACATGCCCACCCGTTCGGCGCTGGCAATCGCTATTTCTTTTCCACGGATCGTGCCGCCACCAATGGCAAGGGGGGCGCTTGTCGACAGCCGCGCCGCGTTGTGCGGCTCGTTGACGCGGCAACGAAACAGGTTGCGGGGCGTTGTGTCGCCGACGGTGCCAATGATGCCGGCGCCCGCGGCCAGCCCCGCGGCCATCTGAACCGGAATCGCGAACCTGCTGCGCAGCGGCTTGGGCGTCAACAGGGTGCGGGCGCATTTCCGGTTCCCGGGTACCTGTTGGCGCTCATGGGCTGCGGCGAGTTCGGTCACTTTCCGACCCTCCCAGGCGTGTTTACCCGATCCGGCGGGGAACAGGCCCGATTTTTTGGCGTTGACGCTGGTTTGCGCTCCTGGCGCAGTGCGGATTCCGTCCATCCTGATACTCCTTCTAGCGGATACACTTCCATCCAAGACCTGTTCAGACTTCCCAAGTTCAGAAAGTTCCCGGGCGACAGGAAATCGCCCCGAAACGCCGGTGCAGGCGCCCCCGGGAACAAATTCATCAGAAGGAGGAACCCGGCTCCTTCAGGAATTCGGTTTCTTCCGGCGTGGAAACGCGCGCCAGCGCCGCGTTGCGGTGCGGAAACCGCCCGAACCGGTCGATGATCTCCTTGTGCCGCAGCGCGTAGGAGAGGTCCTGTTCGCTCTGCAGCGTGGCGAAGAGTTCGACGGAGCGCACCTGTTCCCCCGGATCCTCGCTGTGCTCGAAGGGCAGGTACAGGAACTTGCGCTCGGCGATGGGCAGTTCCCGGTCGAGGCCGCGCGCAATCGCCTCCCTGGCGAGCGCAAGCGCGGAACCATCCGCCGCGAATGCGCGCGAAGTACCCCGGTAGATGTTGCGTGGAAACTGGTCGAGGGCAATCACGGCCGCCAGCATGCCGCGCGCACTCGCCCGCCAGCTCTCCGGCACCTGTTCCCGCAGCGCTTCGTGCAGTTCCCCGAAACGATTCCTGATGCGTTCATCAACCGCATCGCCGCCATTGAACCAGTCCTGGGGCGAAAGCTGTTCAAACCAGAAGTCCAGGACATCTTCGATTCGGGACGGAGGTGTTTCTTTTCTCAATTCGGAACCAACTCGGGATCAACTCGGAATCAACTCGGATCAACTCAGAACTTCCAGACCAGCAACGCCTGCACGGCGCTCTCGTCGGTGGCGTCCTCACCCAGCTTGTTCAGCCAGAACTGATACTCGATGCCCACGGCGATTCGGTCGTTGGGGTTCCAGCGAAGCTGCGGCTGGGCGAATAGCCAGGACTTGGCTTTCTGCCCGAACTCGTTTTTCGGCCCGGTCCGGTATTCGATGTGGCCTACGATACTGAAACTGGACCCGCCGATCTGGAACGGGCGCCCGAAGTTGAAGTCGATGAGCAACGAGTCGCCCTCCTTGGGAGCGCCTCCGGATTCCACGCCCCTGCTGGCATCGATCAGGGCCAGCGTATCGAGGTTGGCGAACGCGAAACCCGGGAGATCGAGGGCGAGCCGTATGCCCGCACCGTACTTCCAGATCTTGGCGTCGTAGGCGTGCTGGAGCGTCGTGATGATCCCGATATCCGAAACGACTCCACCCCCGATTTGTTTGCCGCTGATCTTGCCGAGGCTGAAATTCGAGTACCACTCGCCGTAGACGTCGAAATCCTGAAAACCCGACCGGCGGGCGTCGATCACATCCGCGAACATGAAGTTGTCGCCGTACTTCCAGCCGCTGGCGTGCTGGAATGTATAGATGAGATGGAGGTCGTCGCCCCCGCCGGCAAAGTCGGGGATGTCGAGATTGCCGACCTGCAACTGCAGTTCCGTATCGCTCCACTGAAAGCCATGGCCCGGTTCCGCGGCCAGTAGCGCCGGCAGGGCCAGCAACAGGGCGCGGCGAATTCGTTTGCAAGCCTTCATGTTCGTCCTCGGCGGGCAGGGCATTCGAGCCGCGCATAGATTACTTCGAAACACGCTATCATGCCGCGCTCCGTAGTCGGGAATCCGTTCAGTGCATACACCGGTACTCGTCGGAATCAGCCAGCTCGAACAGCGAATCCGCGATCCCGAGGCGGCGCGGGAGCCCATCGACCTCATGATCGGTGCGGTGCGCGCGGCCGCCGCGGATGCGGAGTGCCCGGCCCTGCTGGAGCACGCGGGCTCGATGCGGGTGATCCGCGGCTTCTGGCGCTATGAGAACCCGGCCCGGGCAGTCTGCGAGGCCATAGGCAACACCAAAGCGGAAACCGCGCTCACGCCCTTCGGCGGCAACTACGTGCAGGCGGTGGTGAACCGCTCCGCCCTCGATATCCGGTCGGGAAGGCATGATGTCATCGTAATGACCGGCGCCGAGTGCGGCTACAGCCAGGCCAGGGCAAGGCGGGCCGGCATCAAGCTGAAGTGGCGCACCATCGACGGCTCGCCGGACCTCTACATCGGCAAGGACGGCGAGATGGGGCATCCGGCGGAACTGGGCCTCGGCATCCGGCGCGCTTCCCAGGTCTACGCCATCTTCGAGACCGCGCGCCGCCATCACCTCGGCGAGGGCGTCGAGGAGCATCTCGAGCGCATATCGGAACTCTGGGCGGGATTCAGCCGGGTGGCGGCCGATAACCCGCACGCGTGGATTCGCGAAGCGAGGTCGGCCGAGGAAATCCGCACCCCGTCGCCCGCGAACCGGGCCGTGACGTTTCCGTATCCCAAGCTGATGAACGCCAACAACAACGTCGACCAGGCCGCCGCGCTCATTCTCTGTTCCGAGGCCAGGGCGTCCGCGCTCGGGATTCCCAGGCGCAAGTGGGTCTACCCCTGGTCCGG
Organism: Gammaproteobacteria bacterium; assembly: GCA_028821125.1. GTDB lineage: Bacteria > Pseudomonadota > Gammaproteobacteria > Pseudomonadales > Azotimanducaceae > Azophilus. The sequence goes on along the minus strand of JAPPHD010000172.1, from coordinate 35,160 downwards.
CACCGACGGCAAGGACCATTACCTCGCCTCCAACCGCGACAGTTTCCACAGATCCCCGGCCATCCGCATCGCCGGAAGCCGGGCCCTGGAACTGGCGGGGCTGACGCCGGACGACCTCGACCACGTCGACGTCTACAGTTGCTTCCCCGTCGCCGTGCAGGTGGCCGCGGCCGAACTCGGCCTGGACACCGCACGCCCGCTGACGGTTACCGGCGGCCTGACCTTTGCGGGCGGCCCGCTCAACAACTACGTCATGCACTCCATTGCCCGCATGGCGGAACTGCTGCGCGCATCGCCCGGCACGCACGGGTTCATTACCGCGAACGGCGGTTTTCTGAGCACCCATGCGTTCGGGGTTTACTCCACTGCGCCGCCTGCCAAAGGATTCCGGTACGCCGATCCCCAGCGGGAGATCGATGCCGCGGCGCCGCCCAGAGAGGTGCTCTCCGGTCACGACGGAAACGCGGAGGTGGAAGGTTACTGCGTCGTGCACGGCAAGAGCGGGCCTGAAGTCGCCAACGTCGCGCTGCGCCTTGGCGGCGGCGAACGGGCCTGGGCCAATTGCACCGACATCGACACCATTACGGCCATGCACATCGAGGAGTTCTGCGGCCGCACGGCCACCGTCAATGGCAACACCGCCAGTTTCTGAGCCGGAAAGCACGCCGGCCGGCCTGCTCCGCCGCCTCGCCGCGATGGTCTACGACGGCCTGCTCGTGCTCGCGCTCTGGCTGATCACCCTGTTAGCCATGGTCATCGCCAACGGCGGCGATGCGGTGTACGGGGCGCTCGTTCAGTCGGTGCTGTTCCTGGAAGCTTACCTGTTCTTCGCCTGGTTCTGGCTGCGGGCGGGTGAGACGGCGGGCATGCGCGCCTGGCGGCTGCGCCTCGTTTCCAACGACGGCGGGGCCATCACGCTCAACCAGGCAACGGTGCGTTTGTTCGCGGCGATGGTTTCGATCGGCATACTCGGGCTCGGTTACTGGTGGGCGCTGTTCGACACCGAGCGCAGAACCTGGCCCGACCTGTGGAGCGGCAGCCGCATCCTCTATCGCGCGCCCTGAGAATCGTGCAACGCGCGGGCTACGCCACCCGGCGCAGGCCCCAGAACCCCGCCAGCCAGCACGCGGCGATCGGCAGGGCCACGGCGACGGGAGCGTCCAGACCATAGACCTGGCTTATCGGCGCCAGCAGGTCCTGCAGGTACTTGAAGCAGAGCCCCACCACGATGCCGGCGCTGACTCGCGTCCCCAGACCGGTCTCGCGCAACGGGCCGATCACGAAAGAGAGCGCCAGCAAAACGAGGCCGAAGATGGCGGCCGGCTGCAGCCACTTGCTCCACAGGGCCAGCCTGTACACGCTCGCATCGAACCCTTCCCGCTCCAGGTATCCGATCCGGTACTGGAGGTTGCCGCTCGATAGCCGCCTCGGATCCACCAGCGAGCGCTCGCCCAACAACCGCGGATCGATCTCGCCGAGCCAGTGCACTTCCGGCAACCGCTCGACAACGGTGGCGTTCTCGCCGACGTGCGTCTCCAGCACATCGTGCAATACCCAGTGCGGCACGTCGCCCGCCACGTAGAATCCGCCCGCCGCTTCCCGGACCCGTTCCAGCGCCCCCTCGCCGTCCAGCCGGTACTGCCGCACTCCGACCAGGGCGCCCCCGGGGGACAGGGCGTCCACCCGCATGTAAAGCGGCCCTTCCCGGTACCAGCCGGCAATGGATATGGCTTCGCCCGCCCTGGAGGCCCGCGCCTTGCGCGCTTCAGCCCGCGCCTCGGCCTCCGGCGCCACCCACTCGCCGAGCGCCGCCCCCGCGAGCGCGATGCCCAGGACGGCCCAGCCGAGGCCCGCAAAAAGCCGGAACACCGATACGCCCGCCGCGCGCAGCGTCACCAGTTCCCACCGGCTCGCCAGATGCCCCAGGCCCACCAGGCTGCCCAGAAACACGGCGTAAGGCAGGAGTTCATAGCTGCGCCTCGGCAAGGTCAGCGCGACGTACAGCAAAGCCTCCCCCAGCGTGTATCCCGCCTTGTTCTCGCCCGCCTCTTCGAGCAGCGCAAAGACCGTGATCAGGCCCAGAAACGCCAGGAACACCGCTCCGGTGGCAAGCAGCACCGCCGAACACAGATAGCGGTCGAAGCGTTTCATCACGCCGAAACCGGCCGGCCCGCCCGGGCGAACAGGACGGCTCCGGCAACGTAGAAGACCGCATGCACCGGCCACAGCCCCACCGGGAGCGGCAAGGCGCCGTCGGTCAGCGCGCTCCGGTTGACGAGCAGCAGGAAGTAGTAGGCGAGCAGCGCCAGTACCGCGGGCACCACCCGGGCGAACCGGCCCTGCCGGGGCCCGGCCCTGGCGATTCCCAGCGCCAGCAGGGAACTGATCAGGCAGAACACCGGCAGGCCAACCCGCCAGTGCAGTTCCGCCACGGCGGCGGGGTCGCCGCGCGCCCACAATGCAAGCGTCGGCACGGCATCCTCGTCGACCCGCCGCGGCGGCCTGCGCTCTTCCGCAATCCGTTGACTCAGCGTATCGAAGGCGGTAACGCGGTAGTTTCTCGCACCGCTGGTGCCGAGATAGCGGCGCCCGTCCCGCAGTACCAGAAAGCGGCTGCCGGTGCTCCCGTCGACATACTGCCTGCCCTCCCGCGCCCAGACGGTGGCGACCGGCTGCCCGGGCCGGTAGTCGGAGATGAACACATCGGAGAGGGTTCCCCGGTCTTCGCTGACCGACTCGGCATACACGACCCGGCTGTCCCGGTCGAAAACGTTGAACAGCCCCGGATTGACCGCCTCGAACGCCGTGCGGGCACGCTGTTCGGTGAGCAACGCACCAAGGGCGGCGTTGCTGGCCGGCGTGACCTGCAACGACAGCCACGCCGTGAGGGCAACCATTCCGGCAAGTGGCGCCGCAATCCACTTCAAGAGCCTTGCGGGGCTGGAACCTCCGCACTGAAGCACGGCCATTTCCCGGTCTGCGTGCAGCCGCGAGAACGTGAGCAGCACCGCGATGTAGAACGCAAACGGCAGCAGAAGCTGCAGAAATCCGGGCAGGCGCAGGCGCAGAACGTCGATCAGCCCCTCGGCGGCGTACTTGCCGGCCGCGGCGTCCTGCAGGTAGCCGACGAAGCGCCCGCCCACGGCCACCACCAGCAACACCAGGGCCGTCACCGCGAACACCGAGAGCAGTTCCCTGTTGATGTACCTTGCGGCAACCATGCCTCAGCAGCCCGCGGCCGAACCGCCGCCCCGCGCCGGGCGCGTCGCGCGCAGCGGGCGAAAGGCCTCCCACAACCCGCTGAAACCATAGAAACTCTTGGGACAGGACACTAGAATCGCCGTTAACTCCAGCGACACGATTATGAAGTATTCGACGAAAACGGGCAGCCTCACGGCGGCCACCCATTGCCTTGTCTGCGGCCTCAAGGCGGCGGTAAAAGCGGCGAAGGAACTCGGTGCGGGCGCCCTCTTCGACACCGCGGTGCAGGATTTCGAGAACAAGGCCGGCGCCAACCTGGCCGTCCGGCTGCCCGGCGCGTCCCGGGTCAAGCGCATTCTCGTGGCCGGCGGCGCCGACGGGGAGGTGGGGCCCGCCGAATTCAGGAAAATAGCCAGGAGCACCGCCCGGGACCTGGCGGGGCTTGCCGCCGCCGGCGTGCGCAATGCCGTGTGGGCGCTGGTTCCCGTGCGGGTGAAGAATCGCGACCCCTACTGGCGGGCGTTCACCGGCACCCATGAAATGTCCCTCGCCCTCTACCGGTTCGAGGAACACAAGTCCGAGGCTGGCCGTGCCCGCCTTGGGCGCGTACGGGTCCATGCCGATGCGCGCACCCGGGCCAGTGTGGCGAGGGCCGTCAATGAGGGGCAGGCACTGCAGCAGGGCCTGGAGCTCTCCCGCAACCTGGGCAACCAGCCGCCCAACGTCTGCGACCCGAACTACCTGCTCAAGGAAGCCCGCAAGTTCGGCCGGGCCGCAAACGTCTCGGTCAGCGCGCTCGACGAACGCCGCATGACGGAACTGGGCATGGGGGCGTTCATGGCCGTGACCACGGGCAGCGCCAGGCCCGGGCGAATGATCATCGTCAACTATCGCGGCGGCGGGGCCAAGGAACCGCCAATCGCCCTGATCGGCAAGGGCATCACGTTCGACACCGGCGGCATCAGCCTGAAAACCCCGAAAGCCATGATCGAGATGAAGTTCGACATGTGCGGCGCCGCATCCGTGCTGGGTGCGACACGGGCTGCCATCGAGGCGGAACTGCCGCTCAATGTCGTCACCATACTCGCAGCGGCGGAGAACATGCCCAACGGCAACGCGACCCGCCCCGGCGATATCGTAAAGACCCATTCCGGCAAGACCGTGGAGATTCTCAACACCGACGCCGAGGGCCGCCTCGTATTGTGCGATGCGCTGTCCTACGCCGGCCGCTACAAGCCGAAGACGGTCATCGATGTGGCCACCCTCACCGGCGCCTGCATTACCGCGCTCGGCCATCATGCAAGCGCGGTCTACGCCAACGACGACGCCCTGGCCGAGGCCCTGGTGAGCGCCGGCGAGTGGACGGGCGACCGGGCCTGGCGCATGCCGCTCTGGCCGGAATACCAGTCCGCCCTCGACAGCAGGTTCGCCGACATGGCCAACGTCGGCGGCTCCGGCGGGGGCAGCATCGTCGCCGCCTGCTTTCTTTCGAGATTTGCGGAGAACTACTCCTGGGCGCACCTCGATGTGGCGGGCAGCGCTTTCGGGGGCGGCTCCAAGAGCGGCGCCACGGGGCGCCCGGTGGCGCTTCTGTTCAAGTATCTTCTGGACGCCGCCGCGTGACGCGGGTGGATTTCTACATCCTCCAGGATGTGGAGCAGACAGCCATGCACCGTTTTGCCTGCCGGCTTGCGGCCAAGGCCATGCGCAACGGCCAGCGCACGTACCTGCACACCGCATCCGATGCCCAGGCCCGGGAAGTCGACGACCTGCTCTGGGCCTACCCCCCGAACCGGCTGATACCCCACGGGCGGCTCGGTACGCCGGAGGCGGAGGACGCTCCCGTGGTTGTGGGGCAGCGGACGGATTCCGCCGACCGGCTGCCCACCGACGGGCTGCTGATCAATCTGGCCGACGACGTGCCGGACGGCCCCGGCCGCTTCGACCGCATCGCGGAAATCGTCGTGGGCGAGAAACGCGCAAGCGGCCGTACCCGGTACAAGTTCTACCGCGACCGCGGCTATCCGCTGTTCCACCACGAACTGGACGACTGGGAAGCGCGCTGACGTGGAGCGCAGCTTCGACCCCCATGCCATAGAGCGCGAACTTTACGAAGAGTGGGAAGCCGCCGGGTACTTCGCGCCGTCCGGCGAGGGTAGCGAATACTGCATCGCCATCCCGCCCCCCAACGTGACCGGCAGCCTGCACATGGGGCACGCCTTTCAGCATACGCTGATGGACGCGCTCATCCGCTACCACCGCATGAACGGCCGCCGCACGCTCTGGCAGATGGGCACGGACCACGCGGGCATTTCCACCCAGATGCTGGTGGAACGCCAACTGAACGGCGAAGGCAAGACACGCCGGGAGGTCGGGCGCGATGCCTTCATCGAGCGGGTCTGGGAATGGAAGGAACGCTCGGGCGGCAACATCTCGCGGCAACTGCGGCGCATGGGCTCGTCGGTCGACTGGTCCCGGGACCGGTTCACGCTGGACGACGGATTCGCCGGCGCGGTGATGGACGTGTTCGTGCGCCTGTACGAGGAAGGGCTCATCTATCGAGGCAAGCGCCTGGTGAACTGGGACCCGCAACTGGCAACCGCCATTTCCGATCTCGAAATCGAGAACCGCGAGGAAGACGGCCATCTCTGGCATTTCCGCTACCCCTTGAAAGACGGCGCCACAACCGTCGACGGCAAGGACTACCTGGTCGTCGCCACCACTCGGCCTGAAACCATGCTCGGCGACACCGGGGTGGCGGTGCATCCCGGCGACGAACGCTACCGGCACCTGGTCGGCAAGGTGGCGACCCTGCCGCTGGTCGGCCGGGCGCTGCCCATCGTCGCCGACGAGTACGTGGACCCGGAATTCGGCACCGGATGCGTCAAGATCACCCCGGCCCACGACTTCAACGACAACCAGGTCGGGGCCCGGCATGGCCTGCCGCTGGAGAACATATTCACCGCCCGGGCGGCGATCAACGAAAACGCGCCCGAGGCCTACCGGGGTCTCGACCGCCTCGAGGCGCGCAAGCGCATCGTCGCCGACCTCGACGCGCTCGGCCTGCTGGACGGTGTGGAGCCGCACCGGCTGACCGTGCCCCGGGGGGACCGCTCGGAGGCGGTTGTGGAGCCCTGGCTGACCGATCAGTGGTTCGTGAAGATCGCGCCCCTCGCCGAAGCCGCCGTGGCCGCGGTGGAGAACGGCGACATCGAGTTCGTGCCGAACCAGTACGCCAACGTCTATTTCGCCTGGATGCGCGAGATTCAGGACTGGTGCATCAGCCGGCAGCTCTGGTGGGGGCATCGAATTCCGGCCTGGTACGACGCCGACGGCAACATTCACGTCGGCCGCACGGAAGCGGAGGCGCGCCTCAAGGGCAACTTGAGCGGCGAGGTTGTGCTTACCCGGGATGAAGACGTGCTGGACACCTGGTTTTCCTCCGCGCTGTGGACCTTCGCCACCCTCGGCTGGCCCGCCGAGACGAACGAACTGAAACGGTTCCATCCCACCGACGTGCTGGTCACCGGGCACGACATAATCTTCTTCTGGGTCACCCGCATGATCATGATGACCCTGAAGTTCATGGGGGAGGTGCCGTTCCGCAAGGTCTACATCCACGGGCTGGTACGCGATGCCGAAGGCCGCAAGATGTCAAAGACCAAGGGCAACGGGCTCGACCCGCTGGACCTCATCGACGGCATCGTCCTGGAGGACTTGGTCAGGAAACGCACGGAGAACCTCACCCAGCCGCGGATGGCGCCGCGCATCGAGAAAGATACCCGAAAGGATTTCCCGAAAGGCATCCCGTCGTTCGGCACGGATGCCCTGCGCTTCACGTTCTGCGCGCTTGCTTCCACCGGCCGCGACGTGCGCTTTGACCTGAGCCGCACCGAGGGCTACCGCAACTTCTGCAACAAGCTGTGGAACGCCGCACGGTTCGTGCTGATGAACGCCCGGGAGCACCCCCTGGACGGTCCCGCAGAACCCGGCCTCGCCGGCCGCTGGATACAGTCGCGGGCAAGGCGGCTCGTGGAAGACTGCCACCTGGCCCTGGAGACCTACCGGTTCGACCTGTACGCGAACGCAATTTATGAGTTCGCCTGGCACGAATACTGCGACTGGTACCTGGAACTCGCCAAGCCCCTGCTCTGGGACGAGAACGCGCCACTCGCACACCAGACCGGCGCGCGCCGCACCCTGGTGACCGTGCTCGAACTGCTGCTCAGGGCCGCCCATCCCATCCTGCCCTTCATCACGGAGACGATCTGGCGCGACGTGGCGCCCCTGCTGGCCAAGGCGGGGCCGAGCATCATGCTGGAACCCTTCCCGCAAAGCGGCGATCTTGCCGCCGACCCGGAGGCGGAAGCCTCCATCGACTGGTTGAAAGGCGTGGTCACGGCCTTGCGCAACATCCGCGGCGAAGCGGGCATCAAGCCCGGCAGGGAAATCGACGTGCTGCTGCAGGGCGGCGATGCCCGGGACCGGGACCTGGCCGCATCCTCCGGCTACCTGCTGCAACGGCTGGCAAAGGTGAGTTCCATCGACTGGCTGCCCCGGGGGGAACGACCCCCGGCCAACGCGCTGGCCCTGGTGGGCGAACTCAAGGTCATGGTGCCCCTCGCGGGAGTGATCGATATCGACGCCGAGCGCGCGCGCATCAACAAGCAAATCGAGCGCAAACAAAAGGAACTGCAACGCATCGGGGGGAAACTCGGCAACGAGAAATTCGTGCGGAACGCACCGCCGGCCATTGTCGAAAAGGAAAGGAACAAGGCAGCCGATGTGCAAAGCGCGCTGACGACGCTGAAACAGCAACTGGACTCGCTGGCCTAGCGGCGAACTCGCACGCCGATCAGGGCAAATCCCTTACATTCAGTCTCCCCGATCGGCCTATAATGCCGTGATGACGGTGGTTATCTCGAACCTCAGAAGAGTGTTTTCCTGAATCAGGCTGCGTCCGCAAGCAGTAACGACAAGGAGCCTTGGGAATGAGTACAGATCTGGTTGCAATAATGTGCACTATCGTGGGCGTCGGGCTCGCGCTCGGCGGGCTGATCGTGCCGAGCCTTGCCATGCTCCGCCGTGACGTGGTCGACCTGCGCGAACGCATGGCGCGACTGGAAGGTCTGTTCAAAGGGTTCTCGGGCCACGTCAAGCCGTAGGGCGGCGCCGGTCGCTGTTTCGTTCATACCGGTACGGAACCCGGAACCGCTCCGATCACTACAGTTCCAGCAATACCTTTCCGACGGTCTCGTTCCCCGCGACCAGTTCGTGGGCGCGTTGCGCCTCGGGCATGGAAATAACGGTTTCGATGATGGGTTTGATTCTGCCTTTCTCGATTTTCGGCCAGACATCCCGCTTCAGGCCGTCCATTACAGCCGACTTGGCCGCAATGCCGCGCGGGCGCAGGGTAGAGCCGACGATGCGCAATCGTTTCATGAGCAGTAGCGCCAGATTCAGCTCGCACTGGGCACCGCCCATCAACCCGATGGAGATCAGGCGGCCGTCCAGGCGCAGGCTTGCCAGGTTGTCGGCGAGATAAGGCGCGCCCACCGGGTCGAGAACGACATCGAAACCCTCGCCGTGGGTCCACTCGGCAACGTTGTCGGCAAAGGACCCGTCATGGCGGTTCGAGCCGCCCGAGGCGCCCAGGGCAATACATCGTTCCAGCTTGGCCTGGCTGCCCACCGTGACGTAACAGGGATTGTGGCTCTCGCGGCAAAGCTGTATCGCGGCGGTGCCCACGCCGCTTGCACCCGCGTGCAACAACACCCGTTCCCCGGTCGCGAGGCCGGCCTCGCCGTAGAGATTGAGATAGGCGGTGGCGAACACTTCGGGCAGGGCCGCCGACTCCAGCAGGCCGAGTCCCTCCGGAATACGCAGCACCTGGCCGGCCGGGGCCACGACGGTTTCCGCGTAGCCGCCACCGGCAAGCAGGGCGCAGACGGAATCGCCCGGCGCGACGCGCATGACCCCCTCTCCCACTGCCACGACCTCGCCGGAGCATTCGAGGCCCGGAACATCGCTCGCTCCCGGCGGCGGCGGGTACTGTCCGAGCGCCTGCATGAGGTCGGCGCGGTTGACGGCACTGGCCTTGACCGCGATTTTTACGGTACCGGGGGTCACTTCGGGTTCCGGCGCTTCGCGCCAGACCAACTTTCGATCTTCGATTAGGATGGCTTGCATGGAACAGTTTTCAACTCGTTGATTTCAATAGATATTCAATTTGACATACTATCGATGACTCGGCACCGAGAGCAGTTATGCGGTACGGGTATCCGGCACACCAAGCGGACGCGTTTTCGTGGAATTCGAGGGCGCAGGGGTGCTTTAAAGGTGCCGGATACCCGCACCGCACACCTACTCTCTCCCAGCGGGTTTCTGTTCCTTGCGCGTCAGCGTCCCGGCCGGCCGGGTTGGGAACTTTCATGGAACAATGTTCAACCTTTTGATTTTAAAGAAAAATCCATTTGACATAATATCGGAAATCTCAACAACGAGTTCGCATGCGGCGCTTCCATTTCGGCGCACGGCCCCGCCATCCTGCCTCGTGCAAGGCTTTCCGACGAGCTTAACGCGCCGAAACGGAAGCGCCGCATACGAACTCTTTCCCGAGATTCGGTGTCGAGCTACCAAGACATGCGCATCTTTACGCCCTGATCATGCAGGTAATTCTTGAGTTCGCTTACCGCATAGTCGCCGTAGTGCACCATGGATGCCACCAGGGCGGCATCCGCACCGCCCTCGGTCAGCACTTCTCGGAGGTGACGGGGTTCACCGGCGCCGCCCGATGCGATGACCGGGATGCGTACGGCGTCGGCGATCATGGCGGTGAGCCGCAGTTCGTAGCCGTCCCGGGTGCCGTCGGCGTCGATCGAGTTGACCACCAGCTCGCCGGCTCCGAGCCGCTCGCCCTCAAGCGCCCATGCCAGGCCGTCGATGCCCATCGGCGTGCGGCCACCGTTGATGACGATCTCGTATCCCGACGGGAAACGATCGCTGCGGTCCACACGGCGAATGTCCATGGAGAGCACCACGTTCTGATCGCCGATCGCCTCCGCGCACTCCGCGATGAGCGCCGGCCGCTTTACGGCCGCGGTGTTGACGTTGATCTTCTCGGCACCGGCCAACCGCAGGTCTGTTGCATCCGCGACCGTTCGGACACCGCCTCCCACGGAAAGCGGAATGAACACTTCCCGGGCAACCGCTTCAACCACGTCCAGCATGATCGACCGGTTGTCGCTGGAAGCCGTGATGTCGTAGAAAACCAGTTCATCGAGCCCGTCGGCATAGTATTCCCGGGCCTTTTCCACCGGGTCGCCAATATCCTTCGTGTTCACGAATCGGATGCTCTTGGCGAGCTTGCCGTCTCGCACGTCCAGGCAGGCGATCAGGCGCTTGCTCAGCACGCTGCGCTCCCTCGCGAACGCCGCCGCGATCGGGCGCCCCTTCCGGCTCCGCGCCCCGGGCCGATCCTCTCCCCGGTCATGGGTGTCATGACGCCGGCGCCCCGCTCCAGCGCGAGAATTTCTCCAGCAGGCGCAGGCCCACCCGGCCACTCTTCTCCGGGTGGAACTGGGTGGCGAAATAGCTGCCCCAGCCGACGGCCGAGGCGAACCGCGTTTCGTAGTGGGTCAGCGCGCACACGTCTTCGTTGCGCCTCGGCACCGGGTAGTAGCCATGCACGAAATAGAACTCGTCGCCCGGCTCGATGCCTTCCAGCAACGGGTGCGCCCTCACCGGCCGCACCTCGTTCCAGCCCATGTGCGGGATCTTGAGTTCCGGCCGGTCGAACCGGAACCGCTTCACGGTACCGGGCACGATGCCCAGCGTCCGGGTGTCCTGCTCCTCGGAATGGTCCATCGAGATCTGCAGGCCAAGACAGATGCCGAGTACCGGTTTGCCCCCACGGATGGCGGATTTCAGGGCGGCGTCCAGGCCCGCCCTGGAGAGGCTGCGCATGGCGCTGCCCGCCGCACCCACGCCGGGAAAGATCACCCGCCCGGCATCGAGCAGCCGCTCCGGGTCGCTGCTGACAACCGCGCGCATGCCCACTTCCGCGCAGGCGCGCTGCACGCTCTTCAGGTTGCCCGCATCGTAGTCGACAATGAAAACGGGATCGGTCACCCGGCTGCCCTTCGCTCAGGAGCGGCGATTACACACGGGCGGCGCCCGGTAATCCAGACCGAGCAGATCGAAATAGTTCTGGCCGAGGGCAATGTTGCGGAACGCCGTGTCGTCCAGGTACCCATAGATGCGGCTGGTGACCCGCAGGTCGTCCCGGTACTTCTCGTAGGTCTGGCGGTGCGAAGCGACGAAGTCCGTGCCCGGCAGAACACGCTCCGAGTACTCGTTCAGGAACGGCACATAGTGCGCCCGGATGTCCGGTTCGGCGAAATAGTGCTCGTCGATCACCCGCCAGGAAAGATCGATCATCAGCCGCGGGTGGCGGTCGAGCAACGACTTCAGCACCTCGATGTGCTGCTGCGGGTCGATGCTCACCAGTTCCCTCGACAGGCCCATATGCATCCAGATGATTGCATTGCCGGGATAAGCGGCCAACATCTGCTCGATCAAGTGCAGGTAGGCGGTGGGTTCCTCGTCGTTGCCGAGGTCAGCGTGCACCGCCAGTGGGATGTTCCTTGCCCGCAGCACCTCCATGAAGGCGCCCCAGCCGGCAAGCGTCGACTCGGCCACGGGTTCGTGCCCGTTGCCGAACAGCGCCTGCTTGACCAGATTCACCTCACCCATCCATCCGAAAGCTCCGGGATACTCCCGGTCCAGGAGCCGCATGCCCCTGAGCACCGACTCGGGCCGCGCCAGGTCCGGAAACGTCATCGACAGCACGATGTGAACGCCCGGGCGCGACCTCGAGACAAAGGCGTCGGCATTGGCGATGTCGTTCCTGAGCGTCGGCTGCACCGGTGTGCCCGGACAGCGCAGGTAGTAGGTGCACGAGGAGTCCGCCGGCAGCGTCTGCCCGATCCCCATCGCCGTGACGAATCGCACACCACTGCGCTCCAGGTACGACACCACTTCCTCGAACGGCAGCGCCGGCCCACCGAAGGGGCGGAAATGCAGGTGCGCGTCCACCACCGCGGTCTGTGGCTGGCGGTCGCGGTCGTAGCAGCGTGTGCTTTCCTCGACAAAAGCGGTCAGCGGAAAGTTCGATGCACAGCCTCCCAGCACGGCGGCCGCGATCAGGATGACCGGGATGAGGGCAGCGGGCCAGCGCATCCGATGTCCTGTCCTTCCGGTTCCCCGTCATCCCGAATACCTCGCAATCATGTTGCTCCACGGCCTTTTGTCAAGCAACGTCACCCGGACAAGGGACCCTGCGCCCCGTCCAGGCGCGGGTCGATCTCGTAGATGACCTGGGAGGTGCGCGGCACGGCCAGGAAGTCGCTCTGGTCGTCGATGGGCAGCGCATCGCGAATGGTCATGCGCCAGATGACGAAACCCGCCGTGGCGAACGCAATGAAGCCGCAAAAGGCGAACAGGCCGCCGGCGCCACCGAAGAAGACCGTCAGCGACGCCGCCGCCGGTCCCGCCGCCGCGCCGAGACCGTAGGCCATGATCAGGCCTCCCGACATGGGCACGAGGTCTTCGAGACGTACGTAATCGAAGGTATAGGCCACCGCGAGGGGGTAGAGGGTGAAGCTCAGCCCCCCGAACAGCGCGCCGACCAGCAGCAGGGCCGCTCCGGAATTCGCGGCAAGGCCCATGAGCCACGCACAGGCGGCCGCGGTGCCGGCTGCAACGAACAGGATGACCTTGCGCCGGTCGATCCGGTCGGAGAGCTTGCCCACGGGCCATTGCAAAAGCAGTCCGCCGACGATGACGGCTCCCATGAATCGGGCGGTTCGCTCGGCATCAAGACCGCTCAGTTGGGCGAATAGCGGGCCCACCCCGTAGAAAGCCCCGAGTATCACCCCGCAGCCGAAGGCGATGGTCATGCCCGTGGGCGAGATTTCCCACAGCTTGAGGAATTGGAAGCGCACCTGGGGCCGCAGCGGCGGTGCCTGGAACTTGGTGACCGCAACCGGCACGATGGCCAGCGACATCAGGATGGACATCAGCAGATAGACGGCAAACCCCGACTCATCGGGCACGTTGATCAGGAACTGCCCCACTCCCTGGGCCAGGTAGACGGTAACCTGATAGAGAGCGAAGATTTGCCCGCGAGTGCTGTTCTGCGAGCGCTCGTTCACCCAGCTCTCCGTACACATGAACATGCCGACGGCGCACATGCCGACCAGCAGGCGGAGTGCGCCCCAGAGCCACGGGTCGACCAGGAAGGCGTGGGCCAGGGTGGCCGCGGACATCATGGACCCAAGCGCCACGAAGGCGCGGATGTGGCCGACGCCGGCAATCAGCTTCTGGCCGTAACCCGTGCCGAGCACGATGCCGGCGTAGTACATGGACATCACCATGCCCACCGCCCAGGGGGGCTGCTCCGCCGCGCCCATGCGGAAGGCGAGCACCGTCGACAGGGCGCCGCCGCCCATCATGAGCAGGGCCGTGCCCAGGAGCAGCGACGAGACCGAACGTAGCGAGTGACTCAGCGGCATGACGGCCGGCATCCCAACGAAACACATTGTCGCGCGATGGCTCGGAACGGCATGTCTGCTCCCTGTAACGAGAAACGCCCCAACAGACGGGCCGGGGCGTTATGAGTTTTCTGATCCTGTACGGTATCCGCCGTCAGCAGCCGCGCAGCCACTGCCTGGCGCGGGCGCGCATCTTATAGGTCAACGCCCGTCACGCAATGGATACATCCGTCAGAAAAGACAACGTATGCGACCTGGCCGTGTACGCCAGCGGTGTACTCGAACAGCCATTCGGCAACCCGGTTTGCGCGGATCACCCACCTGCAGCAGCCAATCGGTGACGAGCAAAGAGAAACACCGCGCACATGACAGGTTCGACGACGATTAAATCAGGGGCGAACGCGGCGTCCTGGGCGAGCCAGGCGAGCAGGCGAAAGGGCGCCGCCGAACCCGAAGCGTCAGGACGCTTGCCGTCCGCTGCCGGTTGCGTGCTTCAGCACCGACGTCGCAGCGCTGATCATTGACGACACATCGCTCAGGTTTGCCGGCACGATGAGTGTGTTGCCTTCCTTCGCCAGGCTGCCGAACCGTTCCAGGTAATCTTCCGCGACCCGGAGTTGCATGGCCTTGTCGCCACCCTCGGAATCCAGGGCTACCGCCACCTTCTTCAAACCTTCGGCGGTCGCCTGGGCCACCGCCAGAATGGCCGCCGCCTCGCCCTCGGCCTCGTTCACCTGCTGCTGCCGGACGGCCTCCGATTCCTTGATGACCCGCTGCTTCTCGCCCTCCGCCTCGTTGATCTTGGCGTCCCGCTCGCCTTCTGACTGCAGGATCACGGCCCGCTTCTCCCGTTCGGCGCGCATCTGCTTTTCCATGGCGGTGAGCACGTCGCGCGGCGGGTTGATGTTCCGGATCTCGTAGCGGAGCACCTTCACGCCCCAGGGATTCGATGCCTTGTCGAGTTCCTCCACCACCCGCTGGTTGATCTGGCTGCGTTCCTCGAAGGTCTTGTCGAGCTCGATCTTGCCGATTTCGCTTCTGAGCGTGGTCTGGGCGAGTTGCGCGATGCCGAACAGGTAGTCGGCAATGCCGTAGGAAGCCTTCTGCGCATCCATTACCTGGAGGTAGAGCACGCCGTCCACCCCAACCTGGACGTTATCGGAGGTGATGCAGACCTGCTCCTCCACATCGATGGCCTGTTCCTTGAGATTGTGGCGGTAGGCGACGTTTTCGAGAAACGGTATGAGAATGTGAAATCCCGCATTCAGCGTTCTGGAGTACTTGCCCAGATTTTCCACGATGTAGGCACTCTGCTGCGGTACCACCACGGCCGTCTTGACGATTACGATGATGGCGACAATCGCGACAAAGGCCGCTACGACAAAACCCATATCCAGGTCAATCACTGTCTTGGTCTCCTATGACATTCAACTCGCGGCCGGCCGCTCCGGCGGCAGGCCCTCAATGACCAGTTCCACGCCGTCCGTCTCCACGATGCGGGCGGCGGACCCCGCGGCGATCGGCCCAGGACCGCGATTCACCGCAGTCCACTGGGTTCCGCGCAGGCTCACCCGCGTCCGGCCATCCTCAGCTACGTCTTCGGTGACCTTCACGACCCGCCCGGCCCGGCTGTCCCGGAAACCGGGCACGCTGCCGCGCAGCCTGACGTACAGCTTTTCCCGGAACAGCACCATCGATGTGATGGCCAAGGCCGCGAAGGCCAGGTACTGCCCCCAGATGGGCATGTCCATGCCGCCGAGCCCGAGCATGCCGATACAGACGGCAGCCGCACCGACGAACACGAGGTAGAACGCCGCGTCCACCCCGACGAGTTCCGCGCCCAGCAACAGAATTCCCAACGTGACCCAGCCCCACCAAGGCATCACCGACTCCTTTGCAGACCATCGAGCCGAGGCCCGATTCGATCCCCGAATTGTCAGGCACCCGGCCCGGTGTTTTCAACGCTTGCAATGCGCCCTCGATCCGGGGTCGCGCCATGCCGGCCCCACCATCACCAATTCGCCTCCTCTCAGACACTATTGTTCTAACCGAGTTCCATGGAATCTGGTTCAATGGAGCGAAACCGGGGTGGGAACGGGTACCGCAACTGATGAGCCGATTTTCGAGGATCCTGGTCGCCAATCGCGGCGAGATCGCCATCCGGGTGCTGCGCGCCGCGAACGAGATGAACAAGGCGACGGTCACCGTGTTCGCGGAAGAAGACCGGCTCGCGCTGCATCGCTCGAAGGCCGATGAATCCTACTGCATCGGCCAGGGGCTGGGACCGGTCACCGCCTACCTCTCCATCGACGAGATCATCCGCGTTGCCCGCGAGACGGGCAGCGACGCCATCCATCCCGGCTACGGCTTCCTGTCGGAGTCGCCGGAGTTCGCCGAAGCCTGTGCCGGGGCGGGCATCGCCTTCATCGGGCCGCGGCCGGATACGCTGCGGCTGCTCGGCGACAAGGTGTCCGCCCGGGAAGCGGCGGCCTGCGCCGGCGTACCGACCGTTCCCGCCACCGACATGCTCCCCGCGGACATCGACGCGGCCCTGGAACTGGCAGCCGAAGTCGGTTTTCCCGGGATCATCAAGGCCAGTTGGGGCGGTGGCGGCCGGGGCATGCGGCGGGTCGACCATGCGGACGCGTTTGCCGATGCCTGCCTGGCTGCGCGGCGGGAAGCGGCGGTTGCATTCGGCAAGGACGCCATCTTTTTCGAGCGTTTCATCGGACGGGCGCGCCATCTGGAGGTGCAGATTCTCGGGGACACCGAGGGCAACGTGGTGCATCTCTTCGAGCGGGACTGCTCCGTGCAGCGCCGCAACCAGAAAATCGTGGAGTGCGCGCCGGCGCCCGGGCTGAACGCCGGCGAACAGGCACAGCTCGCCGCTTTCGCGCTGCAGATCGGCCGGCACGCCGGCTATGTCAACGCCGGCACCGTCGAGTTCCTCCAGGACCTCGACACCGGCGGATTCCACTTCATCGAAGTGAATCCGCGCATTCAGGTTGAACACACGGTCACCGAACAGGTGACGGGCATCGACCTCGTTCAGGCTCAAATCCGCGTTGCCGAAGGCGCAACCATCGGCGCCCATGCGGGCGCCGCCTGCCCGCCCCAGGAAGACATCGTGGTGCGCGGCCACGCGCTGCAGTGCCGCATCACCACCGAAGACCCGTTGGACCGGTTCATTCCGGACTACGGACGGCTAACCGCCTATCGGGCGCCAACCGGGTTCGGGATTCGCCTGGACGGCGGCACGGCCTATTCCGGAGCGGTCATCACCCGCCACTACGACTCCCTGCTGGAGAAGGTTACGGCCTGGGGGCCAGGCCGGTCGTCCGCCATCGATCGCATGCAGCGGGCATTGCGAGAATTCCGGGTGCGGGGCGTCGCCACCAACATCGCGTTTCTCGACCGGCTGATCGGTCACGACGCCTTCCGCAACGGCACGGTCACCACCCGGTTTATCGACGAACATCCCGAATTGCTGGATTTCCCGAGGCCCCGCGACCGGGCCAGCCGCCTGCTGCGCTATCTCGCAGAAATCACCGTCAACGGCCATCGCGACGTGACCGGCCGCCCCGCCCCGCCGGCGCACGCCCGGATTCCGCGAGTGCCGGCACTACGCACCGTCGCGCGCGCCGACGGTGCGAAGGCGATACTGGATGCAAAGGGCCCCGATGCCGTGGCCGACTGGATGCTGGAACAGGAACGCGTCCTGGTTACCGACACCACCATGCGCGATGCACACCAGTCGCTGCTCGCAACGCGCATGCGAACCTACGACCTGACGCGCGCGGCCCCGGCCTATGCGCGCAACCTGCCGGGGCTCTTTTCGCTGGAATGCTGGGGCGGAGCCACCTTCGACGTGGCGCTCAGGTTCCTGGGCGAATGCCCCTGGGAGCGGCTGCGCATGCTCAGGGCCGCCATTCCCAACATCCTGCTGCAGATGCTGCTGCGCTCGTCGAACGCGGTGGGATACACCAACTATCCGGACAACGTGGTGCGGGGATTCGTCGCGCAGGCCGTGGAGAACGGGATTGACCTGTTCCGCATCTTCGATCCGCTGAACTCGGTCGACAACATGAGCGTCGCCATCGATGAGGTTCGAATCAACGGGGCAATCTGCGAGACGGCCATGTGCTACACCGCCGACATCCACGATCCGGGGCGCGGACGCTACGACCTGGACTACTACCGCAACATGGCCGGTGCGCTGTGCGATGCCGGCACCCACGCACTCGGAATCAAGGACATGGCGGGCCTGCTCAAGCCCGCGGCCGCCCGCGAGATGGTGGAAGTGCTGAAGTCCGATACCGGGCTTCCCATACACCTGCACACCCACGACACGTCGGGCATCGCCGCGGCAAGCCTGCTGACCGCCGTCGATGCAGGCGTGGACGCCATCGACCTCGCCATGGACAGCATGTCGGGATTCACCTCCCAGCCCTGTCTCGGCTCCGTGGTGGAAGCCCTGCAGCGGCAACCACGGGACACCGGGCTCGACCCGGACAGGATCCGGGAAATCTCGGATTACTGGGAGGCGGTCCGCGCCCGGTACACGGCCTTCGAGCCCGATCTCCGCTCCCCCGCCTCGGAGGTCTACCTGCACGAGATGCCGGGCGGCCAGTTCTCCAATCTGCGCGAGCAGGCCCGGGCGCTTGGCCTCTCGGAACGCTGGCACGAGGTGGCGGGCACCTACTCGGAGGTCAACCGCATGTTCGGCGACATCGTCAAGGTCACGCCCACCTCGAAGGTGGTCGGCGACCTGGCACTGGTGATGGTCTCGAGCGGCCTTTCCCGCGCCGATGTGGAAGACCCGGACCGGGAGGTGGCCTTTCCCGATTCCGTCGTCGGGCTGTTCCGCGGCGAACTCGGCGAGATGCCCGGCGGGTTCCCGCCCGCACTGGCGGCGAAGGTGCTCAAGGGCAAGACGCCCATCGAGGGGCGCCCCGGCGCCTCGCTGCCCCCGGCGGACCTTGCCGCCGAGCGCACCCGGGCCGAGGCCGCCACCGGCTGGAAGCTGTCTGAGGCCGAACTTTACTCGTACCTGCTCTACCCCAAGGTGTTCGTCGACCATGCCGAGCGCCGCATGAAATTCGGGCCGGTCTCCGTATTGCCGACGGATGTCTACTTTTACGGGCTGTCGCCAGGTTCGGAAGTGACGGTGGAATTGGAGCGCGGCCTGAGTCTCGTGATCCGCTGCGTGGCGATCGGTGAGACCGACGACGAGGGCGCGGTGCGTGTCTTCTACGAACTCAACGGCCAGCCCCGCAGCATCAAGGTCGAGAACCTTGCCGTGTCGGCAACGGTCAAGCGCCGCCCGATGGCGAACGAGACGGATCCGTGCCATGTGGCGGCGCCGATGCCGGGCGTGATCGCGTCGGTGGCGGTAGCCGAAGGACGCCATGTCACCGTCGGCGACCTGCTGATGACCATCGAGGCGATGAAAATGGAAACCGCGCTCCACGCCGAGCGTGAGGGAACCATCGCCGCGCTCCACGCCGCTCCCGGGCAGCACGTGGAAGCAAAGGAACTGGTCGCGGAGTACGCGAAAGGCTGAATGCGCAGCGAACGTTCCCGTCCCGGCGTCAACAGCCGGACCTGGAGGCGGTCTGCGTCGGCAGGTTAAGCTGAGCCCGCCACCGGAACGGGGCGGAGCCAGACGAACCTGCCGATGATCACCATTACCAGGAACCCGAAGATCAGGATGGTGGCCGCGTAGCGGACGATGTCTTCAGGTGGATTGAACAGCAGGTTCATCCAGAAGGCGTGGGCGGCCGCGTACACGCCGAGGTAGATCCCCCCGTGCAGCAGCGGCCGCGACCGATAGGCCCGTGACAGCAGCAGCGCCTGTATGGCGACGATAGCCGTGACAACCGGCGCGACCGCCACCAGGAAGAGATTGAGATTGGCGGTGACATCGATGTAATTGCGCACCACCCCCAGCAACATGATGGTGAGGATATCGGTCGGTATCGCGCTCAGGAGCGCGAAGGCGATCACCGCCGCGAGTCTCGTCCCATTGGTGGCAAAGTAGTCGCGGCCGCTCTTCGCCCGGACCGCGATGTAGACTCCAACGGCGATCAGAACGGCGGCATAGGCGGCAAAGGAACCGGCAATCAGCGCGAACATGATGTCCGGTCAGGAGCCCCCCGCCGCACGGATGGAAGCCAGCACCTCCGCAAGCGGCGGCCGCGTCCGATAGCCCGGCACCGCGAACTTCGCGCTGATGCTGCCGTCCGGCGCGAGCCAGAACATGCCGGGGCGCGGAATGCCCTCGCCCAGGTCTTCGTCGGGAACCCCGAATCCGTTCACATGCCGCGCATCCTCATCGCGCAGCAGCGGGTAGCCGAGTGCCTCGCTGTCATGGAACTCCTTGAGGCTCTCGACGCTGTCATAGGTCATGGCGGCGATGTTGACGCCAAGTTCTTCAAATTCCCGTCTCCACTTTTCCAGTTGGACCAACTGGGCCTGGCAGAAGGGTCACCAGTCCGCGGAGCGGCTCAGCACCAGCAGCAGGCCGTTTTCCCCGGCAAGCGAGGTGAGGTCGCGAGTCACGCCGTCCTGGTCTTCGGCCAGGATGGCGGGCGCGGCGGCGCCGACGGGCGGCCCCCAGGACTGGGCGTAGTCGCCCGCGAGAGCGGCGCCTGGCAGCGCCGCAAATATCCAGATCAGGCAGAGTCTCTTGACAATCACCGGCATCGGACCTCCGTGCCTCGTCGTTTTTCTGTTGCCATCAGCATAGAGCATCTTCGAGCATCAACGCCAGGCTCCAACGTCGTTCGACCCGCGACGCGGAAGGCGAACTCCACAAGCGTTGCGCTACAACCAGTCGAGCCGGATGTGCAGGTGCGCAAGATTGCGCAGCACGAAGCTCGGCTCCGCCTCCGGCGCCGGCTTGTCCGGGTCGAGTCGGAAATTGCCGGCACGCCGGAGCAGCGTATGGAACCCGAGGTTCAGTTCCTGTCGCGCCAGCGGCGCGCCGATGCAATGATGCACGCCCGAGCCGAAGGCCATCTGGGTGCCGGCCTTGCGCCGGTCGAGGTCGATCTCGTCGGGATTGTCGAAGGCGCGCTCGTCGCGGTTGGCGGCCCCGTAGCGAAGCATCAGGAGATCGCCTTGCTTCAGGGAATAGCCGCCCAGTTCCGTATCGCGGGTGACCACCCTGGGCAATCCCTGAACGGGTGATTCCCTGCGCAGCGCCTCTTCCACGAAGGTGCGCACCTTTTCCGGGCGGGCACGGAGTTCCTCCTGCAGTTCGGGCCGCTCGCAGAGCGCGAGCATTCCCCATCCGAAGGCACTGCTGGTGGTTTCGTGGCCCGCCACCAGGAACTGGCGCAGGATGCTCGACACTTCGCCGTGGGTGAGCGGGCGGCCTTCGGGCTGCAGCCGGGAGCCCGCCAGCACGGAAATCATGTCGTCACGGGGCGCCTCGCACCGCTCGTCGTAGATCCGCAGCATCAACCGCTGCAGGTCCAGTTCGAGCTGCATGCGGCGCACCATTTCCCGGTCGTCGTAGACGTTCAGGCGCAGGCTGTCGGCGGCGTTGCTCGCGCATCGATCGAAGCGTTCGCGGTCCGCTTCCGGCACGCCGAGCCTGTCGCCGATGATCTTGAGGGGAACGGGCATCGCGAACCGGGCGATGAACTCGATGGCCGTGGCACCGGCAAAGGCGTTTACGGTGTCGTCGATCACCTGCTGCACGGCCGATTCGGCCCGCTTGATGCGGGACCCGGTGAAGAGTTCGTTGACCAGCGTGCGGAAGTGGGTGTGCTCCGGGCGATCGAGCGTCAGCATGGTGGGCGGCTCGAAGACGAGCTGGTCCGCGATGGCCAGTATCGCCTCCCTGGTTTCCGGCGAGGCGGCCTCAAAGCGCCTTCGCTGGGGTTCCTGCAGGAAGTCTCCAAACCGGTTGGAGTAGGTTTCCGGGTCGCGCAACGCCTCGCGCAACAGGTCGTAGCGGGTAACCACGTGCAACCCGAGTTCCTGTGCGAAATACACCGGCGCTTCGTCGCGCAGCCGCTTGTGGGCCGCGTGGGGCGACTTCAGCGTTTCAATGTCGAACAGTTGTACGTCACCCATCGCATTCTTACTCCACAAGTGAACTTCGCAAGTGACCGGCGATTCCTCCTCTCTCCGGGCCAAGCGGCGGATGGAACCGCATCGAGGCGGCAAAATCAACGGTGCGCTACTTCCGTCGACCCCAGGCGAGCACACCGATGGCTAGCACGATCGCCGGTACCGAAGCCCAGAGAACCGCGTTCCAGCCCAGGAGTTGCATCACGGCGCCCGCGCCAAGCGAGCCCAGGGCGGAGATGCCGAACACCGTGAAGTCATTGAACGCCTGTACGCGAAACCGTTCCTGCGGCCCGTGGGTGCCGCCGAGCAGCGTAGTCCCGCCGACGAACAGGAAATTCCAGCCGACGCCCAGTGCAATCATCGACAACCCGTAGTGCGACACCTCACGGCCCGCAAAGCCCGCCGCCAGCGACACGCCCAGGAACACCGCGCCGGCCAGCATGACCGGCCTGCAGCCAAACCGGGCGAGCAGGAGCCCGGTCACCAGCGACGGCGCAAACATGCCCAGCACATGAGCCTGAATCACCGCCGCCGTGTGCGCCAGCGAATAGCCGTCGACGACGTGCATGGCCAGCGGCGCGGCCGTCATGACGAAGGTCATGACGCCGTAGCCGGCCGCGGCGCCGAGCACGGCCACGACGAATACCCGGTTGCGCGCGATTTCCCGCAACGGCCGCGCGCCCTGCGCCGCCGCCGCCGGCTCCGGCGTCAACGGAATGCGCAGCCTCAGCAACAGTACGCCCGCAAACAGGTAACAGCCCGCCACTGCCAGGAAGGTTCCCGAAAAACGCGCCCCCTCCAGCCAGTATTCGCCCCGCGCGGCAAGTTCCGGGCCCAGGACCGCACCCACCAGGGAGCCGGCCAGCGTGATCGACACCGCCAATCCGGCGGATGCGGCGCTCACGCTCTCCACCGCCGCGAAGCGGTATTGCTGCGCAAAGGCATTGGCGGCTCCGATGAGCACTGCCGCGCCACAGAACAGAATGAAGCTCTCGGCGTACAGCGCCACCACCGCGCAGAGGGCCCCGGCGCAGCCGATGGCCGCCCCGCATGCAAAGCCGCGGGCGCGGCCGATGCGCGCCATTGTCCAGGCCGCGAACACCGCGGCCATGGCGACACCCACCACCAGTAGCGACAGCGGCAGCGTGGCAAGTGCGGGTGCCGGGGCAAACTCGCGACCGACGATGCCGCCCAGCGTGATCAGGGCTGCGCCGCCCGTCACGGCAACAGCCTGCGCGGCGGTGAGTACGGCCAGGTTCGCGCTAAGCAGGTCGGATCGGATGTGCCGGCTCCCCAGGGCCCTGCTCCGCTTCCCCGACAGCCGCCTCGCCCTCCAGCGTGGACATGGCTTCGGCAGTGCTGAAGAACAGCCGACCGGTCAATTCGGCCATCAGCCTGGAACGCTCGAGTTGATCGAGCACCGAGTGCTTGACGTCGGACAGGTGCAGCCGGATGCCCTGCTGGTTCAGGGTGTCGTTCAGCCGGGCCAGCATCTCGACGCCGCTCACGTCGATGACGTTGATGGCGCTGCACACCAGCACCACCTGGTCGGTGGCCGGCCGGCCGCCGATGATCCGCAGCATCCGCGTCTCGATGTTGTTGGCGTTGGCGAAAAAGATGTTCTCGTCCACCCGGATGGCGGCGATGTGCTCGCGGGTCTCGGCATCGTGCCGGCGCACGGCGCGAAAGCTGCCGGATTCACCGACCCGCCCCACCAGCGTGACCTGGGCGCGGCTGGAGCGGCGCACGAAAAACGCGATGGAAAGCAGCACGCCGGCGATCAGCCCGCCTTCCACGCCGAAGGCGAGCACGGTCACGAACGTTACCAGTTCCGTCACGCCGTCTTCCCGGTAGAAGCGCCAGTGGCGATACACCGAACCGAGGTCGATCAGGCCGACCACGGAGATGATGACGATCGCCGCAAGGGTGGCCTGTGGCAGGTCCTTGAAGAGCGGTGTGGCCACCATCAGAACCGCCAGTATCACCAGAACGCAGGTGAGCGAACTGACCGGCGTCCTGGCTCCCGACTGGTAGTTGACGCTGCTGCCCGAGAAGCTCCCGGCCACGGGTGTGGCTCCGGAAAATCCGGCGGTGAGGTTGGCCACGCCGAGGGCCAGCAGTTCCTGGGGGTTATCGAGCCGGGTGCGCTCGCGCACGGCCAGCGAAGAGCCGATGGTGTAGCTCTCTACATACACCACGGCCGCGATCATGGCTGCGGAGGGCATCACTTGCAGCCACAGCAGCGGATCCAGCGGCGGCAGCGTGAATTCCGGCAGGCCGCCCGGCACATGGCCGGCGGTGGCCACGCCGAAATTGAGGTCGAGATCGAACAGCGCCACCACCAGGGTGGTGAGCAGCAGCACGACCAGGGGCCCGGCCCTGGATACCGCCGCCGAGCCCCTGAGCGCCGGCCAGATTCGTCCGCCGAGCCGGTCGCCGTAGCGGCGTGCGCCCCAGATCAGCGCCAGGCTGCCCACGGCAAGCGTCAGGGTTGCCGGGTTGAGTGACCCGATGTTGGTGATCAGGCCCCAGAGCGCGGCGATGGGAATGACGCCCTCTTCCTTGTGAATGCCGGTAAAACCGTTCAACTGGCTCAGAATGATGAGCACCGCCGCGGCGTTGATGAAGCCGGTGATCACCGGATAGCTCAGGAGGTGCACGATGCCGCCCATCTGGGTCAATCGCAGCACGAGCAGGAAAACGCCCGCTTCGATGCAGATCACGGTGGTCACCGCCATGTGGCCGCCTTCGAAACCGGGTGCATGCTGGCCGATGGCGGCCGCCACCATCAGCGCGGCCACGGCTACCGGCCCCACCACCAGGTGGCGTGACGACCCGAGCACGGTGTAGGCCAGCATGGGCAGCAGGCAGGCGTACAGGCCGGCCTGGGGCGGCAACCCGGCCAGAAAGGCGTAGGCCATCGACTTGGGTACGGAGATCACCGCCACCACCAGGCCGGCCACCAGGTCGTGATTGAGATCGGCGGGGCGATAGCGCGCCAGCACACCGATTATGGGGACATAGCCGCGCCAGCCGCCGAACGGCGCGTGAGCATCCGGTCGGGGCGGGGCTGATGGCGATTCCGGATCGTTCATGGTGCGGATTGTACCTGCCGCGCATTCGGGGAACGGGTGCCGGGTTGCCGATTCGCAGGAAACGCTAATTCAAGCCACTGGTTCCATGAAACAAACGCGACGCCAGGCAGCGAGTTCGCACGCGGGGCTTCCCTTTCGGCGCACGGCCACATCATCCTGCAATAAAGGAAGGCTTTCGGACGAGCTTAACGCGCCGAAAGGGAAGCCCCGCATGCGAACTCTTTCCCGAGATTCGGTGTCGTTCCTTGCGCGTCCTCGTCCCGGGTGGTCAATCCGGCATCTTTGGGGCAATCAGGCCGCGCCGACGATACAGACCGCCGCGACGTTCTGGTTCGGGGCTCCGCCGAGATTGTGCGTCAGGCCGATGCTCGGATTGGGGAGCTGGCGCTCTTCCGCGCGGCCCTGGAGCTGCAGGTACATCTCGTAGAGCATGCGGATGCCGGAGGCGCCGATGGGGTGCCCGAAGCACTTGAGGCCGCCGTCGATCTGGCAGGGAATCGCGCCGTCCGAATCGTAGAAGCCGTCCATGACGTCTTTCAGGGCCCCGCCCTCGGGCGAAAGTTGCAGGTCTTCCGTGGTGACGAATTCCGTAATGGAAAAGCAGTCGTGGCACTCGAACATGCTGACTTCTTCCCGCGGATTGCGGATGCCGGCTTCCGCATAGGCCTTGGTGGCGGCGATGCGGGTGGTGTGGAAATAGCTGCCGTCCCAGGAACTGTGGCCGGCTTCGGAGCCGTTGGAGAGCGAGAGCTGCAGGGCCTTGATGGTGACGATGTTCTCCTTGCCGAGGCGGCGCGCGATCTCCGGGGTGGTGACGATGGCGGCTGCCGCACCGTCGCTGACCCCACAGCAGTCGAACAGGCCAAGCGGTTCGGCAATCATGGGCGCATTGATGGCGGTTTCTTCGGTTATGGCCCGGCGAAGGTGTGCCTTGGGGTTCTTGGTGCCATTGGCGTGGCTCTTCACTGAAACGTGGGCAATGGCGCGCTTCAGGTCATCCTTGCCGACGCCATGCTTCGCCCTGTAGGCACTGGCCAGTTGCGCAAAACTGCCAGGCGCCGAACCGGTGGCCGTCCAGAGAGGTGACAGGGTGCCGGAGTTGCCGCCCGGAAGCCCGCCGTAGCCGGTGTCCTTGAGCTTCTCGACGCCAAGCGCAAGCGCGATGTCCGCTGCACCGGAGGCTACCGCGTAGACCGCGCCGCGGAAGGCTTCCGAACCGGATGCGCAGAAATTTTCGACACGGGTAACGGCAATGTTCGGCAGGCGAAGGGAAACGCTGAGCGGCAGCCCGCTACGCCCCACATTGACAAAGTCCATCGCCGTTGAAAGCCATGCCGCCTCGATCTCGTTGCGGTCTATGCCCGCATCGCCAAGCGCTTCATCGAAGGCCTCGACAATGAGTTCTTCCGCGCCCGCATCCCAGCGCTCGCCGAATTTCGAGCAACCCATGCCGAGAATCGCGACCTTGTCCTTGATGCCCTGTGCCATTTCAAATGTCCTTTTCGATGCTGATTCAAGCGGAGCGGAGGGGGACCGCTTTCCAGAAATACCTCGGTAAACCGCGCGCCCGATCGACCGACTTGATACGAAAACGCATTTCCACCTGCATCCCGACGTCGATTTCCCCGACCTCCACGTCGGTGAAGTCAGTCATGAGACGCCCTCCGTTCTCAAAGTCAATCATGCCATAGTGCGATGGCGGATTGGGAGTGAACGCCAGGTAATCCGCGGACCAGCTTGCAACCTTTGCCGGTTCGTCCCGGAACGAATAGGGCTCCTGGGTGTCGGTCGCGCGGCATTGGGGATTCACGCAGACCCTTGTGCGCGGGAACTGCAGGGTGCCGCATCGGGTGCAACGCCCGCCCACGAGGCCGAGCAGCATGTCCCGATTGCGATAGGCCGTGGAAAGCGATGTCTGATACTCGGCCGCTTCGCCGCGCTTGCCTTCATCGACGCGAATCAGGTCGTTGAACGCCAGATACTTCAAGTAGTTGTCTTCCGGCTGGCGGGCGGCCAGCGCAGCCGCTACGGTTTGCGGTGCGGAGTAGCCCGAAATCGCTTCGGTCGCCCTGAACAGCAGGGCTTCGCAGCCGTTTGCAAAGCTGCACACCAGCAGATGGTCGCCCGGCTTGATGCGGGTTTCCAGCGCATGCAATGCCATCAACAGCGGATGCGCCGTGCCGGTCTCGCCAAGCTGCCCGGCGAGATTGTCCACCACCGATTCGCCCGCAAGGCCCGACCGGCGCGCAACGTTCGCGGCCGCGCGACGAATGGTGGCCGGCAGCACGAAGTGCTCGACGGCATCCGCGGATACGCCCGTCTGCTCAAGGAGCCGGGCAATGGCTGCCGGCACGATCTTGGCCAGGCCCTCGTCACGAATCCAGCGTTCCTCCCAGTCGTAGTCGAACTCCTGGCCCGCGCCGCGATAGTGGTCGAGAAAATCCACCGACTCGACGGTGCTGCCCACGAGCTGCAGCAACTCATTGTCGGCGCCAACGGCTACACATGCCGCACCATCGCCCCAGGCGAGTTCGCCCGGACTCCTCGCCATCGCCCGACGATTCTCGGAAGCGACGAGCAACACCTCTCTAGCGCCACCCCGCACCGAAGAGCAGGCCTCGGACAGGGCACCCAGGGCGGCACGCTGTGAGGAAGTCACGTCCAGGGTTCGAATCTCGCCTTCCAGTGAGAGCGCGGTGGCGATGATTCCGGCCTGCTGCCGGTCCACGAAGGGCCCTGTCGTACTTGCAAACATCAGCGTATCCGGCCGGCCGTTGGTGACCAGGCCTCGCGCCGCTTCCACGCCCATGGTGATGGCGTCTTCGTCCCAGCCGCAGATCGACCGTTCGCCGCGTCCCTTGCGTGCATAGGAAGGGTCGTACCAGGCGTGGGCCGCGGCAATGGCGCTTCTTTGCAGGCGAAGCCTGGGAATGTACGCACTGTATCCTGTGATTCCGACCATTGTGAAACGTTTCCTGCTTGGATTCGGTGAACCGTAGCGGCGAATTATGCCGCCATTGACGGGTAATGCTACGGCGCGGCCGCAAGGAGAACAGGAAAAATCGGTTTGACTCTAGCCGCAAAACACATTCGACGCCGATTCACAACTTGTTCGCCCTGTCCGCGATTCGTGTCATATTTGTATCGTACATAGTAGTCTTTCAATTTCACGGGCGCTTCCGGGAGACAACGATGTCCGAATCCACACCGACTCCGCCACGATCCCCAGCCGTTGATTCGCTCGCGGAACCACAACAGCAGCCACACGACCCCCGCGGACGCACCGCAGGCGGACCCAAGGAGATCCTCTGCGCCTTCGGTATTGACGTCGACGCGGTAGCGGGCTGGCTCGGCTCCTACGGCGGCGAGGACTCGCCCTGCGACATCTCCCGAGGGCTGTTCTCGGGCGAGGTGGGGGTGCCGAGGCTGGTGGAGCTGTTCCGCCGCTTCGACATTCCGACCACCTGGTTCATCCCCGGCCATTCGGTGGAGACCTTCCCCGACCAGTGCCGCCTCGTTGCCGATGCCGGCCACGAGATCGGGATGCACGGGTACTCGCACGAAAACCCCGTCGCCATGACCCGCGAGCAGGAAACCGCGGTGCTCGACAAGTGCATCGATCTCATCGAGCGGCTGAGCGGGCGCCGCCCGACCGGGTACGTCGCGCCCTGGTGGGAGTTCAGCCCCGTCACCAACGAGCTGCTGCTCGAGCGTGGCATCAAGTACGACCACAGCCTGATGAACAACGACTTCCACCCCTTCTACGTGCGGGTGGGGGACTCGTGGACCAAAATCGACTACGGCAGGGACGCCGAGGATTGGATGAAGCCGCTCGTTCGCGGAAAGGAGAGCGAGCTCATCGAGATTCCCGCCAACTGGTATCTCGACGACCTGCCGCCGATGATGTTCATCAAGGCGGCGCCCAACAGTTTCGGCTTCGTCAATCCCCGCGACATCGAGGAGCTGTGGCGCGACCAGTTCGATTGGGTATACCGGGAGTACGACTACGCGGTCATCACCTTCACCATCCATCCCGACGTCTCCGGGCGGCCCCAGGTGCTGCTGATGCTGGAACGGCTCTACGAGCACGTCGCCTCCCACGCGGGGGTGCGGTTCTGCACCTTCGACGAGATCGCCGACGACTTCCGGCGGCGGTGTCCGCCCGGGTCGAGCATCGGATCGGGCGGTGAGGTGCTTGCGTCTTCCGCCGGGGAGCGATAGGCCCCCGCGGACAGGCGCATGTGCAGCCTGTGCGGAATTCTCGCCGGACGCGGGCACTGGACCGAGAGCGCGTCGAGTCCGGAGGTCTTCGCCGGGCGCGCCGAGGCCCATACGGCGGGCCGCGAGCGCCAGCACCGCACCCGCATCCTGAACGTCGTCCTCGGCCACTACGGGCTGTCCGTCTCCGACTGGACGGCCGGCAGGTCGGTGCTTCGGAGCGCGACCGGGCGCACCGCGATCGTGGAGAACGTCGGCGAGCTGTGGCCGGCCGCTGAACGATTGGCCGGACGTCCCGTCGACCCACTCGATCCTGCGTTGTTGTCAGTGCTCACGCCGCCTGGCTCCCGGCCGCCTGCCGAGCTGGAGTAGACGCTCGTGAGCGCCTACGCCGACCTCATTCCCGTCAACGTTCTGACCGGCGCGCTCGGAAGCGGAAAGACCACGCTTCTCAAGGCGTTGCTGCGCGCGCCGCGCCTCGCCGGCACGATGGTGCTCGTCAACGAGCTCGGCGAGGTCGGAATCGACCACCATCTGGTCGAGCACGCCTCAGAGAGCACCCTGTTGCTGGAGAACGGGTGCCTGTGCTGCGCGATGCGCGACGACCTGAAGAGCGCGCTCAAGGAGCTGCACGCCCGCCGCGACCAGGGTGAAATCCCACACTACGAGCGTGTCGTGGTCGAGACTACAGGGATCGCCGACCCGGTCCCCATCGCCTACACCCTGCTGGCCGAGCCGGTGCTGCAGCATCACTACCGCCTCGGCAACGTCGTGACCGTCGTTGATGCGATCAATGCGCCGGTACAGCTCGACCGGTTCCCGGAGCCGGTCAGGCAGGTGGCGCTGGCGGATCGGCTGGTGGTAAGCAAGCTGGACATCGCCGGCCCGGGCGCCCTGCAGGCGCTCAGTCAACGGCTCGCCGCGCTCAACCCGGATGCGCCGCTGCTCGCCGCCGATTCGCCCGATCTCGATCCGGTCGACCTCCTGATCACCGACATCCACGACCGGCAGTCGAAGAGCCGCGAGGTGGCGCGCTGGATGCATGCGGCCGGGGATGCCGCAGGCGCGAATGCGGGCCGCGACCCGCATCCCGCGGCAATCACCGCCACCTGCTTTACCTTCGACGCGGTACTCGACTGGACCGCGTTCGGAGTGTGGATGTCGATGCTGCTGCACCGCCACGGCGATCGCGTACTGCGTTTGAAGGGCCTGCTGAACGTGGCCGGGGTTCCCGGTCCGGTGCTCGTGAACGGCGTCCAGCACCTCGTTCACCCTCCGGCACATCTGGATCGATGGCCGGACGATGATCGGGCATCCCGCCTGGTCGTCATCTCGAACGGTCTCGACCGCGAGGAGATCGAGCGCTCCCTGCAGGTGTTCAATGCGCTGGCGAATCCACGCCCGGCACGCAACCTCCGACAAGCCCGAACTGCAGGCGAACGAGCCACCTGGGCATCCACCCGAACGGGATGCGGTCCCGCTCCGGACGCAGGTTCGATCCGATACGGTTGAACCGGAGGCCGTCGTAGAGGGCGCGTTGCCTACAGCTTGCTGATCACCGTCTCCGCGTAGGTGTTCATCGCAGCCACCTTGTCTTCGACCGGCATGGCTGCGGTTGAGGGATCATAGGGGTTGCGAAATCCGACGAATACGCCGGTGACACCCTGATCCTCAAGTCGGCGAATGCCGTCCAGGCCAAAGGCATCCATGGAAATGACGTGAATTTCAAACGGTTTGTCGCGCACGCCTTCCGCTTTGCGGATTTCCTGCAGCCGCGCCAACAAAGGTTGTAACTGGTCCTTGTCACCACCGGCATGCACCCAACCATCGCCATGCAATGCGGCGCGACGCAGCGCGGCATCTGAATGCCCTCCAAGGAGAATGGGCATGGGCTGTGTCGGCACCGGGTTAATGCTGATCTCACCGAAATCGTAGAATTCGCCGTGATACTCGAACCATCCTCCACCGCACAACCCCCGCACGATTTCAATCATCTCGTTCATGCGTTTTCCGCGTTGCTCAAACGGCTGGCCGCACAAGGCAAAGTCGTGCGGCCAGGGGCTGAGGCCTACCCCGAACAGAAAGCGATTGTCCGAGATCACCGCGACCGAGGCGGCCGATTTGGCCGCCAGAATCGGATTGCGAACAGCGAGCTTCACCACGAAGGTCAGAAACTGGATCTTCCCGGTTAGTGCCGCCATGTGCGTTGCAAGTACAAAGGGATCAATCATTGGCTGATCGACGAACGACCGATCTCCGCTCGCGGTGTAGGGATACCTGGCATCGCTATGCTTTGGGTAGACGATGCTCTCAGGCACTGCAAAGCAATCGAACCCCGCGTTTTCCGCTGCGGGCGCAAGCGTCGCAAATTGTCTTGGGTCGCAAAAGGTCTCTGCAAAAGTGAACTTCATGCGGGTGGGTTCTGTGATTACACGAATGAAATCTCCCTCAGCTACGCCAAGGCTGTCAACAGCTTGAGAATCCGGTCTGGTTCGGCAGCGAGATTGTCCGCTTCAAGGTTGTGGTTAGTCCCCGTCACTAAATCCATGATGCGTTGATGGGTCTGTTCGTCAACTTCACCTCGATCAAATGCAACAAACCCAGCGTCGCGGGACATACCATCCCCGCGAAGTGGACCCCATCCTTCGAACACCTCGCCAGCAGAAATAAGGTGTTGAGTCCGACGGCGGGCGAAAGCCCAAGACGTCAGGCGGCCGAGGAGAGTTGTTCTCGAATGATCCTTGGATGACGCGCAGCGACTTTGTGAAGAGCGAGCGCAGGTCCTTCCGGGCTGCGAGCGCAACCCCGATCTCGTCGTGGCTGGACAGGGCCTCAGGGCAACGATCGACGGAAGTGTGTCGAGCCGGATTCTCGAAGCGCTTTCGTGGACGAAGGGCACGAGGCTGCCGCAGGCACTGCGCGCCAGGGGTTCGAGCGAAACAGTGTGGCGGAGCACATATTGCCATCGGCCTGATGCGCAGCCTCGCTAGTATACGAAGACGGCCGGAGTGGCGGCACCGGTTCGGGCGGGATCCCGGTCGTCCGGAATCCGAACGCCCTACTCTCCCCATACCCGCGCCAGCAGTCCCATCCAGTTCTCGCCCATGACCTTGCGGATCCTGGCCTCCGGCCAGCCCGCGCGGGCCATCGCGGCGGTCAGGTTCGGAAGCTCGCCGATGGTCCGCACGCCTTGCGGATTGACGATGTCGCCGAACTCCGCCAGCTGCCGGGCGTAGCCCTTGTCGTGGGTGATCCACTCGAAGAACTCCCGCCCGTATCCCTGCGTGAAGTCGGTACCGATGCCGACGCAGTCCTCGCCGGCGACGTTGATCACGTAGTCGATGGCTTCGACGTAGTCGTCGACGGTCGAAGGTGCAGTTCGCGGCCGTCACGCCTCCGCGGCGCATGTCGTCGAACACCGCGCGGCTCCAATTGGCCGGCTGAGCGGCAGTCAGGCTGCGGTGGCAGCGGCTCTAATGCGTTTCATACTCAAGTAAACCTGCTGACGGGATCACCCACATGTTACGCATCATCCTTTTGTCCTTTGTGCTCCTGCTTGCTGCCTGCACCGGGCCGCCAGCCGAATTTGCCGATCCGACCAAGCTCATGCTCCCCGTGCCATCGGGTCCGCACGCCCTTGGCGTCGTGGACTTCGAGCTGACGGACAACGCCCGGGAAGAGACCTTCGCGCCCGGCACTCCGCGCCGGATTCCGGTGCGTGCCTGGTACCCGGCCTCATCAGTCAGCGGAGAGCCGCGGCTGTTCGCCACCGCTGAGGAAGTCGAACACGTCATCCGGGGATTCAACAACGTGATCCCCCAGAGTGAGGCGGTCGTCGCTTCGCGCGCGGATCTTCCGACGCATTCTTATGAGCAGGCCGTGCCGGTCGATCTGGGTCCGCGGCCGACGGTGGTTTTCTCGCATGGCGGTTTCGGCTACCTGGGCAGCAATACCTCGTTGATGGAACACCTCGCCAGTCACGGATACCTGGTGCTGTCCATTTCGCACCCCCACCTCTCCAGCGCAACCATTCATGAAAACGGCGATGTCGTTCCATTCCAGCAAAGCCTGCTGGACGGCATGAATACCGCGGTTTCGGCGCCCGACTCCAAATACCTGGACGCTTACATCAGCCCGAATGTCTCTTCCCGGTTGGAAGAAACGCTGCGCAACAACGAGAGCTTCGCTCTCGCGCCTCACTTCAAGATCTGGCAGAAGGACTTCATGCACGTGATCGATCGGCTTGAGGCCGGCGATCTGCCGGACAATGCACGCAAGCTTCTGCCGTTGGTGGACATGAGTCGCCTCGGCACCTTCGGCATGTCGTTTGGGGCGTCTGGCTCGGCCACCGCGCACCAGGACGACCGGATTCGCGCAGCAGTCAATCTGGACGGCGGGGTATTCGATTCACGCCTCGTGGATACGGAGATCGGCATTCCGGTGCTCGTCATGCACAACGATCCGGCTCTGGCGGGATTGGGAACTCCACCGTATCCGCATTCCGAATTCGTTTATGAACCGCTGGCCACCATGGGAAGCAATCCCGATATCTTCCGGGTGGGGACAACAGGCGCCACGCACATCGCATATACCGACAGTGTGCTGCTGCCACCTGCGGTTCGCGAAGCCGAAGCCGACGGCGGCGCGTCAGGCGGCAACCATCAAGACCGCAATGCCAGACGTCTGAAGTTGGTCAGATCAGGGTGTTGACCCTTGGGCCTGGATCAGCCACAGGATCCACAAAACCGCTCACCGCCAGCAGAGTGACGGACCAACAAACGACGCTATTCTGAATTCCAGCACATCGACTACACATCGGTGGGAGTCGCGATCGGCCGGTGTCTGGATCCGAGAGCCAGTTCACCAGTTAGTGTCCCCGGTCATGCCGAACAGGTGCATGCCCTGGACTCCCGGTACTTCCTCGGTCTTGCGGGCGGAATTCGTGCTGAAACAGCTTCGTATTGCGATCTGCACCAGATTGAAATACGATTCCGGCATGAACGCACTGTCCGTCAAGCTGCCGAGTGAACTGTTCCTGAGGCTGGCGAACGAAGCGCGCCGGCGGAACATCGACCGGTCGACCCTCGTGCGTGAGATTCTTAATCGATCGCTCAGCGAAGGTCCGACAGCGGATGCGACTACCTGCGCAGACCTGGCCGGCGATCTCGCAGGGAGCGTCGCAAGCGGACGTTCAGACCTCGCAACGAACAAGGAACTCCTGGAACAGGCCATGCTGGGTGACAGTTTTCGTGGCAGGCCCGACGGTACTGCTTGACACCGGGCCTCTGGTCGCCTTTCTTGACCGCGACGAAGCCCACCACCAGTGGGCCGCCGGACTGTTCGGTACGCTTGCCCCACCGTTGCTCACCTGCGACGCCGTTCTTTCGGAAGCTTCGTTCCTGCTGCACCGGGCAGGCCTGGATTCGAGCCTCCCGATTGAGTTGATGGCACGGGGCGTGATAGAGGTCGCTTCCCCATTGTCTTCCCGGGACGATGCCGCATCCATGCGAAGCCTCATGCGCCGTTACCGCAACGTTCCCATGTCGTTTGCCGATGCCTGCCTGGTATCCCTCGTGAACGGCACCGAAAACGGCTCGGTCCTGACGCTCGACTCCGATTTCCGGATCTATCGCCAGGCAAACAGGCGCGTCATTCCACTGCTGATGCCTTGAGAATCCGTGCCGGGTTTCGCGAGTTCGCTGTTTGCCCGCCTCTGCCATCTGCGGCCCGATCTCGTCCTCGTTTACCGCAAGTGGAATACCGACGTCCTGGAGTTGATCCGCATCGGCACTCACGCGCAGCTTGCCATCTGAGGAGGCAGACCCCGATGCGCCTATTGAGCGAGCGAGGCTTATTCCGAATACCTCAAGCCTGTGTCCGCGCATTCACCTTTTTGCGTCAATTCGTTCCAAGAAGCCCCGACGCTTGTTCCATGGAAGTTTCCAAACTTGCGGCCCGTAAGCGTTCGGTCGTCCCGTGACGGATAGCTTTTGGGGCTGGTAACGGTTTCC
>JAPPHD010000061.1:10634-42354 GCA_028821125.1 Gammaproteobacteria bacterium | reverse complement strand
CCCCTGCGCCCTGGAATTCCACCACAACGCGTCCGCTTGGCGTGCCGGATGTCCGTACCGCATGCCCACTCTCGGAGCCGGATCGAAGCGCCTGTTCCGCAATCCGATAGATTATAATAAACCTAATAAAAACAATTAGTTGAGATTTTTTCCATGCGAGCCCATGAAACCAGGTGACCGCAATCTCGGAATGGACCGCGCCATCACGCGCCGGGACATCCTTCACGGCGCCGGCGCCCTGGCAGCCGCGGGACTGCTGCCCGCAACGTTGTCCGCCGCACCGATGGCAGGCAACGCATCGCCTCTCTACCCGCCAGCCCTGACCGGCCTGCGAGGCAGCCATCCCGGCTCCTTCGAGGTCGCCCACGAGCTGGCCTGGCAAGGCAGGCGCGACTGGGGCCCCGTAGTCGAGAACGACGCCACGGACTACGACCTGGTCGTCGTCGGCGCCGGCATCAGCGGCCTGGCCGCCGCGCACTTCTATCTGAAGGAGCATCCGAACGCCCGCCTGCTGATACTGGACAATCACGACGACTTCGGCGGTCACGCGAAACGCAACGAGTTTCTCACCCGGGGACGCAAGCTGATCGGCTACGGCGGCTCCCAGACACTGGAAGCGCCCGCATCCTATGCCCGAGCCTCGAAAACGCTGCTGGCCGATCTGGGAATCGACCTCGACCGGTTCTACAAGGCTTACGACCAGGGCTTTTTTCGCCGGCACGGTCTCGGTGGGGCGGTTTTCTTCGACAAGGCCGGTTGGGGCGTCGACCGGATGGTCCACTACGACCTGGGCGGCCTGGGCTACACCCTGCCCCTGGCACGGCGCCGCGGCTCGGTGAAGGCAGCGGTGGAAGCCATGCCGATGACGCGGCCGGCCCGCGATCAGTTGCTCGCCCTATTGACCTCCACCGACGACGCTCTTCCCGGCCTCAACGTTGGCGAACGCCTGCACGTGCTCGGCGGCATCAGCTATCGCAGCTATTTAAGCGAATACCTCGGCATCAGCGAACCCCAGGTGTTCGCGGCGCTGCAGCCACTCACCACCGACCTCGGGGCCGACATCGCGGCCGTGCCGGCAATCGATGCGCTCTACTACGTCGGCCTGCCCGGCTACGGAGCCTCCGGCCTTCCGGACTGGGACGACGAAGAGCCCTACATTCACCATTTTCCGGACGGCAACGCCGCCATCGCGCGCCTGCTGGTGCGCCGGATGATCCCAAACGCCGCGCCGGGGTCGACCATGCAGGACATCGTTCTTGCAAACTTCGACTACGCGAAGCTCGACGTTACCGGCGCACCGGTCCGGCTGCGGCTGAACAGCACGGCGGTGAACGTCCGTCACGACGGAGACCCCAAGTCGGCAAAACGGGTGAAAGTCGACTACGTGCATCAGGGACGTCACGGGCAGGTGCGCGCGCGCCACTGCGTACTGGCGTGTTACAACGCGATCATTCCCTTTCTCTGCCAGGACATGCCCTCCAGTCAGAGACAGGCGCTGTCGAACAACCTCAAGACACCCATGCTGTACACAAACGTCGCACTGAACAACTGGCGCCCCTGGAAGGCATCCGGCGTCGGCGCGGTCTCGGCGCCGGGCTGCTATCACGTCAACGCCATGCTCGATTTCCCGGTCGACCTGGGTGGCTACGAGTTCGCCGACGGGCCGGACGACCCGGTCATCGTGCACATGGAGCGCTTCCCGCACCGGCCGAACGCAGGCCTTTCGAAGCGCGAGCAGGCGCCCCTCGGCCGCCACGAAATGCTGGCGACACCGTTCGAAGCAATCGAGCGGAATACCCGTGCGCAGCTTGCAGCCATGTTCTCGGGCGCCGGGTTCGACCCCGCGCGCGACATCGAGGCCATCACGGTGAACCGCTGGCCCCACGGATACGCCACGCGGGACTGGCTGGAGGACGATTACTACGACGATGAGGACGACCCGCGCTACTGGTACGTCAAGGGCCGGCAGTCCTTCGGACGAATCACCGTCGCCAATTCCGATGCCGGCGCGCAAGCCACCGTCGATGCAGCCATCGTCCAGGCCCACCGCGCCGTGCGGGAACTCGGTTGAGTCGGGCACTTTACTCCGACCCCACCCCTGGTACAGGCTATGGCGGTCCCCCAACGATCAAGCTCCAGCCGAGGATTCGATGACATTGCAGCAGGTAGCCGACCTCCGGGCGGAAGGCGAAGAACTACACGCCTTTCTCGAAACCATCGCCCATGACCAGTGGGATCGAGAGACGCCGTTCAAGAGCCGCACCGTCAACTGGGTGGTCAAGCACCTTCACGATGCAGACCGCTGGGCCGTCCACTCGGTAACCGACCCGGACGGATTCCGGGCGTGGCGGGACCGGGTCACCAGCGTCCCTCTCGACGATCCGGCACCCGTGCAGGGCCGGGCGTTGCTGGAACTCTGGCGATCCTACTTCGTGCGGTTGTGCGATGCGCTCGAAGCCGCCGACCCCGACCTGCGGGCGCCCTGGTTCGGGCCGGACATGGGCATCCGCATGATGGCGACAGCCCGCCAGATGGAGACCTGGGCTCACGGCCAGGACATCTACGACCTTCTGCAGGTAAAGCGTGAAGCCACCGACCGCATCCGCAACATCTGCCACATCGGCGTGCGCACGTTCGGCTGGACCTTCGTGAACCGCAAGCTGCCGGTTCCGGAACAGATTCCCTACGTACGGCTGGACGCCCCTTCCGGCGCGGTCTGGGAGTGGAACGCGCCTTGCGAAGAGGAGTGCGTGGCGGGGTCCGCAGTCGAGTTCGCCCACGTCGTCACCCAGGGCCGCAATATCGCGGACTGCGGCCTGGCGGTCACCGGGCCCGTCGCGAACGCCTGGATGGCCGTCGCCCAGTGCTTCGCGGGACCGCCCGAGGACCCGCCGCCCCCGGGCCACCGGGCCTGGTGACGGTCCGGCGCCCGAAACCCGGAGCGGAGTCGAACCATGACCGACTGGAAGCGAAAGGAGATCCGCCTCCCGGATCTTGCCGAGCCGATCAGCCACTACACCGACGCCGTGCGCTTCGGCAACCTGCTGTTCATCTCCGGCATGATGGCCGTGGACAAGGATCAGCGGGTGATCGGCGAGGGTGACGCCGTCGTTCAGGCCAGGGCGATATTCGGCAGCCTGAAGCGCATCCTCGAGGCCGAGGGCGCGAGCTTCGCCGACGTCCTGAAGGTGACCGTGTTCCTGCAGAACATCGAAGACCGCGCCAGGATCAATCCGGTTCGCCAGGAGTTCTTCGGCGATGCCCGCCCGGCCAGTTCACTCGTGGAAGTGGCGAAACTCGCCATACCCGGGCTCCTCGTCGAAGTGGAGGCCATCGCCGGCATTCCCGAATACGGGAGTTGACCCCGCGGCCCCGAAAAGACCACCCTGGGGCTCGGCACCCAACCATGGCCCGGGTTGTTCGACGGACCGGGCCCACCTGGTGACTCGGCAGAGCAGATTCTCAAACCATCGAATTCAAACGATTGAAACCGGATCGCGATCGAAATCCGTTACTGTCCGAGGACGTCCCAAACATGCAGGCCAACGTTCTTCAGTTCAGCGAGTTTCACCTTGCCGAGTTCGCCACGCGGCAAGGCATCCACGACTTCTATGTAGCGCGGCACCATGAACGCGGCCATTCGCGATTGCGCGAACGCATGCATCTGCGAAGGAGTGATCGCTGAATCGCGCGTCGGAACAACGACCAGTTTGATGTCGTCTTCTCCCACTTCACTGGGAACTGCTACGGCCGCGCATTCCAATACCGAGTCGTGACCGGAAACGATCTCTTCAAGCTCCGCCACGGAGACGTTTTCTCCGCGACGCCGAATATAGTTGCCGAGCCGTCCCTTGAAATAGAGAAAACCGGCTTCGTCCAGGGTTCCCAGGTCACCCGTGTGGAACCAGTTTGACCGAAACGCATGCCGAAAGGCATCGCGGTCACTCTCATAACCCAGTGCCATTACGTCGGGCACCAGCGGGCGTACGGCGATCTCACCCAGATTGCCTGGCGCAAGGGGCCGGTCGTCAGGGCCTAGAATCGAGATATCAAAGTCCCTTCCGGCAAGCCCGCAAGACCCGTCGGGAGGTTCAACGTCGGGATATGGATGGGTGATCGGATCGGCTTCGGTCATGCCGTAATTTTCGGCGATCCGGATGCCGAACCGGCTTTCGAATTTCCGCTTCAGGTCCGGGGGAATGCCGGCGAAGATGCCTACCCGCAACGAGGAACGGGCATCGGAGGCGCGTCGGGGCAGTGACCATATGAAGCGCAGAATGGGTTCGAATCCGCACAGGACGCTCGCCCCGGTGCCACGCACCTGAGCCCGGAACTGCGATCTGGAGAACGTCGGAAAGAGCGCCACCGCGCCACCGCAGATGACCGAGGTCATGGTCATGTGCAGTTGTCCGCCCAGGTGATAGAGCGGCAGCCAATTGTGAAACACGTCATCCGCCCGCAGGCCGAAGCTGTCCACCAGGTGACCCGCCCCCCGGCAATACTGGTTGTGGGGTACCAGCACCGCCTTGGACCGACCCGTGGTTCCGGAAGTGTAAAGCAGGCAGGCCGGGGCCGAGGGTGTCAGGCGCACGGCGTTGTAAGCCCGAGGGTCCTGAGCGTCGGCGAATCTCAGCATTGGAATCGCCGATTTTTCCGGAACCGTGTCGGCGAGCACGACCAGATCAATGCCGAGCGATTCGGGACTCGGCAATTCCGACAGCGCCCTTGCATCGGTAACCAGCACCGTCGCTCCCGATCGCCTGACCATGTCCGTGAGCAGTGCCCCCCTGTGATTGCGATTGAGCGGTACGGCGACACCGCCCGCGAAGCAGGTTCCGAGCCAGGCCCACATCGCTTCAGGGCAGTTGCGGAGAAAAGTTGCGACACGGAGCCGGCCCGCACGTTCAGCAGATCGCATGAGGAATCCGGCGAATCCCGTGATGACTTCCAGGCTTCGCCGATATGACCAGGCAGATCCCTCCCAAATCAGGAACGTGGCGTCCGGGCTTCGCTCGGCGCGTCGCGCAAAGACCTCGGGAATGCTGGCGGAGTCGCGTCCCAGCAGGGAAAGGAGGCTTTCAGGCATGAGTCGGCCTGGATTTCCGTCTCGGTTCAATGGCGGAGAACCCGATCCATCTTCGTGATATTCTGCGCGCCTTTTTGCTTTCCGACCAACCTGTCTCCGCGATCGTCGTTGCGCCATGACCCGACCTGTCCGCAAACCCGAGGAAGCGCCCGTTCGAGATCAGATCATCGCGGCGGCATCGACTGTTTTCAGCGAGCGGGGTTACGAGTCAAGCAGCCTCAAGTCGATTGCGGAGCGTGCCAATATCACGCCCGCGGGCATTTACTACCATTTCGAGAACAAGCAGGCACTCCTGTGCGAATGCCTCCGGCTTGCCATCATCGGCCTCACGGGCGCCTGCCAGCGGGAAGTTGAACGGCACGCGACGCCGGAGGCTCGGCTTCGCGCCTACGTGAAAACACATATCGCCTACCAGTTGGAAGAAATCTCGGACGTAACAACGGTGTACACGCGCTGGATGTACGCCGGCAAGAGCGAAAGCCGAAAACTGGGAGATCAGGAACGGCACATGCTGCGCTCCCTGGAAGTGGTTCACTATCGCAACCTGAAGCGGATTCTGATCGACGGCGCGCAGACAGGCGCGTTTGAAGTGGAAGATGCCTCCCTGACCGCTTTCGCCATAATCGGCATGTGCGAGCATGTGCTGAACTGGGTGAAGACACGGGGCAGGCTCACCAGCGCAGAAATCGGTGACAGG
Source organism: Gammaproteobacteria bacterium (assembly GCA_028821125.1). GTDB lineage: Bacteria > Pseudomonadota > Gammaproteobacteria > Pseudomonadales > Azotimanducaceae > Azophilus. Next base: position 36,571 of record JAPPHD010000061.1, on the reverse strand, counting down.
TTCGCCGACCACGCCCTGCGCATGGTGCGCACATAGCGTCGGTTCAGCGTCCCGAGAACTCGGGCCGGCGCTTTTCGACGTAGGCCCGCGGCCCTTCCAGAAAAGCCTCCGTCCGCATCGACTCGCGCATGTAGCGGTCGTTGATCACCCAGGCCTCCGACTCCGGCAGATTGGCTGTCTCGGCCATGAGGTGCTTCATGATCCGCATGGATACCGCCGAGTTGGCCGCGATGTCGTTCGCGATTTCCAGGGTGGTCGTCATCAGTTCGTCCGGCGGGACCACATGATTGACAAGCCCGGCTTCCAGGGCGCGCCGGGCGCTGATCGGCTTGCCTCGCATGATCATTTCCCTTGCGAGGGGGAGGGGCACCCATCGTGGCAGGCGAAAGCAACCGCCGGCATCCGCAATGGGTCCGAGGGTCGCCTCATTGAAGCCCAACTGGGCGTTTTCGGAGGCCACGACGAAGTCACAGGAAAGCGCGAGTTCCAGGCCGCCTGCCAACGTGTAGCCGTTCACCGCCGCGATCAGGGGCTTGGGGAAAAAGCGCTTGCCGATTCCCGCCCATCCGGTGTCCTCGAAAATCACCTTGGGAATGAGTTCAGGGCCTTGCTGCGCGAGCAGTTTGAGATCGAGACCACTGCAGAACGACTTGCGGCCCGACCCGGTGAGGATAACGACGTTTACCGCGTCGTCGCGCTCGAGTTCATCGAACGTGGCGTTCAATCGTGCAGCCGTGTCGTCATCGATGCAGTTGTGCACTTCAGGGCGATTGAGCGTGACGATGGCTACCTTTCCGTCGCGTCGCGTGAGTATCTTGTCCGTCATGTTCTGTTGCTTCCTGACCGCCGGAGAATTGGGGTGAACGTAGTCATGGCGCTGTTCAAAAGCACGGCCGGTAGACTATGATAATGAACGTTCATTTACTGAAACATTCGAAAGGCTATATCGCTCGATTGCGGAATTCAATCGCTTTGCGGATCACACTTTGGAGGGTAGCCATGAAACACTTGCAAGCAATTCTGTATCCACTTGTTTTCTTTGTACTTTTTCCACTTTCCGGTTTGGTGGTTCCAGCGACGGCGGTTGCGGAAGACGCGGGGGTAATCGAAGAAGTCATCGTCACGGCACGAAAACGCGAGGAACCGCTTCGAGAAGTGCCCATGTCGGTCAGTGTCATGACCGGGGAGCGAATCGAGGAGACGGGCGTGCTCAACGTCGAATACCTGTACGGCGATGTGCCCAATCTCTATTTCGCACAGAACAACACCTTGAGTTCCCAGTCGGATTCCCGGGAGATCATGATCCGGGGCGTGGGCGCCATCCCGCTGCTCGAGCCCTCGGCCGGCGTTTTCATCGATGGGATCTATCAGACCGGGCTCAGGTTCGACATCAGCTTCCTCGATCTGGAGCGCGTGGAAGTGCTGCGCGGGCCGCAGGGAACGCTTTTCGGCAGAAATACCCAGGCCGGCGCGGTGAACCTCGTCACCCGCAAACCCTCGGACACCTTCCATGCCCGGGCAGGCATCAGAATCGACGACAACGAAACCAGGGCGCTCGACCTTGCTGTCTCGGGGCCCGCGATCGGCGATAGTCTCTATGCGGGATTTGCGGCGACCGCGCGCACCAGCGACGGTTTTCTCGACAACGAAGTGCTCGACCAGCCCCAGGACGACCACGATGCGGCTGCCGTGCGGGCGAGCCTGCGGTACGTGCTGAACGACGATTGGGAAATCAATTTCAGCGGCGATGTCGATACGTATCGCGGCGGCGTACAGGGCCATGGTGTGGTGGCCGCCCGGGGAGAAGACCACACGACCCGGGATGACATCGTGAGCGATGCCGAGTTGGACAGCCAGGGGTTTTCCATGCGCATCGAGGGCTCGTGGCGCGGCATGTCGGTCACCTCGCTGACCGGCGGACGGGAAAACGACTCCATCCAACTCTACGACCAGGATGCCATGTCGCCACCGGAAGGGAATTTCCAGTACCTGGATCTCGACCAGTCGATATTGTCCCAGGAGTTGCGCCTGGCATCCGAGGGGGAGGGGCCGCTGAACTGGCTGGTGGGCCTGTACCTGTTCAAGGAAACTCACGACATGAATTTCCAGCTCGGTCTGCCCAGCGTGGCGGGCATCCTCGCCGGTACCACCGCCGACAACTTTGTGTCGCACGAACGCTGGGGCGGCGCCCTGTTCGCGCAGGGCTCCTACCGGCTGTCCGAGCACTGGGAACTGAGCGCGGGTGTGCGGGTCTCGCAGGAGGAGATCGACGCGACAAGGCTGAACCAGTTGAACATCCCGATTCTGGGAGCGCTCTTTACCAATGAATCCGACAAGGAGGAGACCTATGAGGACGTTTCGCCCATGGCCTCCCTGTCCTACAACGTGAACGACGACCTGTCGATCTATGCCACCGTGGCGCAAGGCTACAAGGCGGGCGGATTCGAGAAAGTGCCGACCACATTCGTGGAGTTTTCCTCCGTCGAGAGCGAGAAATCCCTCAACTTCGAGCTCGGCATGAAGGGCTCGGCTTTCGATTCGCGGCTTCAGTACAGCCTGGCCGCGTTCCACATCGACATAGACGACATGCAGCTCATGGCCATTGTGGACGTGATGAACATTCCCCAGGTGGTGATCGACAATGCCGGTGCGAGCCAGTCAAGGGGATTTGAAGTGGACTTCTCGGCACGAATCAACGAATACCTTTCCCTGAGCGGCAACCTCGGATACACCGACACCGAGTTCGACGAGTACGTGGATGCGGCCGGGGTCGACCGTCGCGGGCAGCCCTTCCCAGGGGTGCCCGAGTTGATGGCGGGCATGACCGCCGACTTCCGCATGCCGCTCGACAGGCCGGACACCGATTTTTTCGCGCTACTTCGATGGCGCTATATCGACGACCGTTTCCGTTCGATCGGGAATCAGCAACTGCCCGGAGACCCCAACACGAAATTGCCGGGCTACCACATTGTCGACCTGCATATGGGGGTTGAGATAGCCAACGTCCGGGCTTCGGTCTACGGGACGAACCTGTTCGACGAATTCGTCATCCTCAATCGGCACAATGCATCCTTTGTCGGCAGCGATGGCAGCGACCCCGCGCTTATCCTGAACCATGTGGGCGCGCCGAGGACCATCGGCGTCCGTCTGGATTACAGTTGGCAATAGCGGGCAAACTTGAACCTGAGGGTACGCCTGTCGCGGCGTGGCGTGGTTGTCCACCCTTGGACTGACCGCCCACGCTACCGCCGGTTTCGGCGCACAACCGGAGTGAGTCATGAGATGGCGTGAACGCGGACTCGGAGAGGTTTCCTGCAATGCTCTTTTGCTGATGGCCGGACTCGTTGCGAGTGCATGGGCATGGCCGTCCGATCGATTTTCCGTCATGGACATATTCGAACTGGAGTTCGCTTTCGACCCGCAGATCTCCCCCGATGCGAAGCAGATCGTCTATACGCGCCAGTACGCCGACGTCATGACGGATGCGCGGTACTCGAACCTGTGGATTCTCGACGTGGACGGAAACCATCATCGAGCGCTCACCAGCGGCCGTCACAGAGACAGCGGCGCGCGCTGGTCGCCGGACGGTGGGCGCATCGCCTACGTTTCCGATCGCGACGGCAGCGCTCAGATCCATGTGCATCACCTGAAGCAGGGCACCCACGCACGCATCACGAACCTGCCGAGGCCTCCCGGGTTCCTCGCCTGGTCGCCCGATGGAGATTCCATCGCCTATGTGTCGGTCGTGGCGGACCCTCCGCTGAGAATCGTGGACTTGCCGTCGCCACCGCCCGGAGCGAAGTGGCACGAGGAACGGTCGCGCCTCTACGACAGGCTCGTGTACCGCCGCGAGCAGCTCGGCTATGTCGAAGGGGACACCCATGCCTTTGTGGTGCCGGCTGAAGGAGGCACGCCCCGTCAGGTTACCCATGGCCCGTTCAATCACGGAAAGGTCGGAGGCCCGGTGTTCGAAGGCGCTCCGGCCATAGAGTGGAGCGCGGACGGCAGTTCCTTGATCGTTGCCGCCAATCGCAGGCCCGATCACGAACTCGAACCCTTTGACTCGGAGGTTTACGAAGTTTCGCTTGCCGATGGGTCCATTAGGGCGCTCACCGACCGCCGCGGCCCGGATACCTCGCCTGCGGTTTCCCCCGATGGCAAGCACATCGCCTACATCGGCTTCGACGACAGAAAACAGAACTATCAGTTGGACCGCCTGCACGTGATGGACCGGGACGGGGAAAACGGGCGTGTGCTGCTGCAGGAATTCGACCGGTCCATCAAGGGCCCGCGCTGGGCCGCTGACAGCAAAGGCATTTACTTCCTGTACAACCACCACGGCAATACGCGGCTCGCCCATGTAGACCTGGAGGGCGGGATGCAGGACAAGGCGTCCAACGTCGGGCCGGGTTACATGAACTACGGTTTCGGGGGCTCCTACTCGGTGGCACGGGACGGTTCGATCGCCTTCACCTACACGGATCGCCACACTCCCGGTGGGATCGGTGTGCTCCGTGCGGGCGAGGACCGCGCTGAGATTGTCCTGAAGCTGAACGATGACCTGTTCGCCGGGAAGCGACTCGGTTCAGTTGAGGAAATGTGGTTCGAGTCGTCCCTCGATGGCCAGGAGATCCAGTCCTGGATACTGAAACCGCCGGACTTCGACCCTGGCAGGAAATACCCGCTGGTGCTGGAAATTCACGGTGGCCCCACGGTGGATATCGGCGGCGACCGTTTCGATGTCGAGAAGCAGCTCTATGCCGCCAATGGCTATGTGGTGCTTTTCATGAATCCGAGGGGGAGCACAAGCTACGGCGAGAAATTCGGAAACCTGATCTATCACAGCTATCCGGGCGATGATTACTTCGACCTGGTCTCCGGTGTAGACGCCCTGATCGAACGGGGCTATATCGACGAAGACAATCTCTTCATTACCGGGGGCAGCGGCGGAGGCATCCTCACCTGCTGGGTGATCGGCAGAACCGACCGATTTGCCGCGGCCGTCTCGCAGTACCCCGTGATCAACATGCTCAGTTTCGCACTGGTGACCGACGACCCGCTCGTTTTCAACAAGTACTGGTTTCCCGGCCCGCCCTGGGAGTATCCCGAGCAGTACTGGGAACGCTCGCCGCTGTCACTGGTCGGCAATGTCACGACGCCGACGCTGATGCTGGCGCCGATGGAAGACGTGATTACGCCTCCGAGCGAGGCCGAGCAGTTCTACACCGCTCTCAAGCTGAGAGGCGTAGACACGCTGCTCGCGCACTTTCCGGATGAGCCCCACGGGGTTCGCATCTACCCGAGCCATCACATGGAGAAGGTGCTGACGATCCTTGCCTGGTTCGAGAAATACCGGACCCGTCCCGATGCTGCCAAGAGCCGGTAGCAGGTAGCAGCGACGTGCGTACCCGGTCTTCGACTCCCCCACCGCCAAGAACCGGCCGCACGCAGGAGCGATGCCCGTACCGCATACCTGCTCTCGGTATCGAGTCACTGGCATTATGTAAAATAGATTATCTATTGAAATCAATGAGTTGAAAATTGTTCCATGCGAGCTTCCGGCAAACGCCAAAACACCCCCACATGCGGTAACATGGCGGGCGGGCCAGCCAGTCCGCCGTCGGCCCTGCCCGCAGCCCGAAGCTGTGCAGGAGAGTTGCCATGGCAGCAGAACCCCGTTTTCGCCCGCGGCGATTCGCGCACTCCAACCTGTTCATAACCGACGTACTCCGATCGACGGAATTCTACGGGCGCATCGTGGGCCTCGAGGAGGTGTTCCAGGAGCCCGACATCAGCGCGGGCTTCCTGGGGAACGGCAACACGCATCACGATGTCAGCGTCACCCAGGTCTCCGATGAGTCGCTGATCGGCCGGGAGGGCCAGGTGCTCGTGCCCGAGGAATTCGGCCGCCGGCCCGACCTCTTCCACATTGCCTTCGAGATGGAGAACGAAGCGGAACTGGTCGCCGCCCATGCGCGCGCCGTGGAGTACGGCGTGACCATCATCATGACGGTTGACCACAGTTTCGCAAAGAGCGTCTATCTGCTGGACGCCGAGCGGAACATGCTCGAGTTCACCTCGGATTCCGTCCACGACTGGCGGGCGACCTACCGGGAATTCGAGGGCAAGCTCGTGACCGGTCCCTGGACCCCCGGCGAACGGAGGCCGGAAACCGAACGGTACTATTCCCCCGACCCGGAAATCCGCCGCATCGAGGACGCGGCCGTGCACTCCCGGCGAACCACTCACGCCGTGCTCGGCTGCCGCGACCTGGAAAGGCAGCTTGCCTTCTACCGGGAGGTGGGCGGGCTGGAAACGGCGGTGCATTCGGAGAGCTGCCGAATCGCCGTGCTCAGGGGCACCGCCGCAGACTACTCCATCGTGCTGTTTCAGGCGCTCGGAGACCAGGAGCCGGGTTATCACCACATGGCGTTCGAGGTGTCCCCGGCCGATTTCGACGGGGACATCCGCCGTCTGGAGCGATCGGGAATCGCCATCGAATCCCGCCTCGACCATCCCGCCAAGAAGGCTGTCCTGTTGCGCGACCCGGACGGGCACGGCATCGAGTTCTACGCGCCCCTTGGCAAGCCACCGGTATCCCTGCCGGAGAACGAACTGCGCCAATTCTGGCTGGCGCCCGCTTAGGAGTCCCCAATGAACACCGATTCATCCGCATCCAGGGTAGCGCTGGTCACCGGCGGCGGCACCGGCATCGGGCGCGCCATCGCAACTGCCTTGCAGCGCGACGGGTTCACCGTTGCCATCCTCGGCCGGCGGCCCGAGCGGCTCGAATCCCCCGAGGGCTTCCGCGGCTATCCCTGCGACATCGCGGATCCGCGGGCGATCGAGGCGACCGTCGCCAAAGTGCTCTCCGACCTGGGCCGGCTGGATGTGCTGGTCAACAACGCCGCCGTGATCAAGAACGCCAATCTCGAAGACATGCCCGAAGAGGCGGTCGCCTACCAGGTGGGGGTCAACGTGCTGGGCACCATCAACATGACCAGGGCCTGCCTGCCCGCGCTCAAGGCAGCGAAGGGCTCCATCGTCAACATCAGCTCCACCCTGGCCAAGCTCCCCATCCTGGGGGCCTCCGTCTACTCGGCCACCAAGGGCGCCCTGGAATCGTTCAACCGGGCCATCGCCCTGGAACTCGGCCCGTCCGGCGTGCGCGTGAACTGCATCGCCCCCGCTTTGGTGCGCAGCGAAATCTACTACGCCGACGGCATGGACGAAGCGGGCTACGAGCAGATGATGGCGGATTTCGGCTCCAGGTACCTGCTCGGCCGGGTCGGCGAACCCGAGGACGTCGCGGAGCTGGCTGCCTATCTCGTTTCCGACCGGGCCGCCTGGATGACCGGCGCCGTGATACCTGTCGACAGCGGCTACCGGAGCGTCGGTTTCAAACAGGGTTGACGCCCGTGACGCGGCGACGCGTCATGGGGCGCCGAACCGTCCCGCCTCTGCCGTTGCGCCCTTCGCGGTACAATTCCCGGGGGTTGCGGGAGCGCTGGGGGAGGAGTTGACATGAAGCTGACTCGCCAGGAACTCGACCGGTTCGACGACCAGGGATACCTGTTCTGGCCGTCGTGTTTCACGGCCGCCGAGGTGGCGGTGCTGCGCCGGGCCGCGGACGAGGTCTATGCCATGGACCGCGAGGAAGTATGGCGCGAGTCGAGCGGGGTGGCGCGCACCGCGTTCGCCGCCCACACCTACCATGAAGCGTTCCGTCGCCTGGGGCGCCATCCCCGCCTCATCGAGCCGGTGATGCAGCTCGTGGACGGGCCGGTGTACATGCACCAGTACAAGGTCAACGCCAAGGCCGCCTTCGACGGCGAAATCTGGCAGTGGCACCAGGACTACGGCACCTGGGCCCGCGACGACGAGATGCCCGAGCCCCGGGCGATGAACATCGCGGTGTTCCTCGACGAGGTGACCGCCGCCAACGGGCCCCTGATCTTTCTCCCCGGCAGCCACGGGCACGGCGTCTTCGAGGCGGGACACGACCTGGAGACGACGAGCTACCCGCTGTGGACCCTGGACCGGGCCACCGTAACCCGGCTCGCCGAAGAGGGCGGATGCGTGGCTCCGACCGGGCCGGCGGGCAGCGTGATCGTCTTCGCCTCCACGCTGGTGCACGCCAGCGCGCCGAACATCAGCCCGTTGAATCGCTGCATCGTCTATCTTTCGCTCTGCCACGTGGACAATCACATCCGCCGTTTCAAGCGCCCCGAGTGGGTCGCTCACCGCGATTTCCGCCCGATCGAGCCGCTCGCCGACGACTGCATCGCCGAACTCGCGCTCTCCGAAGCGGCGGCCTGAACACGCCGTGTACATCCACGACCAACTCCTCGAGCGGGCCGATTCCGCCCGGCCCGTGCGGGTCGCCCTGATCGGCGCCGGCAAGTTCGGCTCCATGTTCCTGAGCCAGGTACCCACCACTCGGGCGCTGGAAGTAAGCGTGATCGCAGACCTCGAACCTGACCGCGCCCGGGCCGCTTGCCGCACCGTGGGCTGGAGCGAGGCCCTCGTCGCCCGGACGCGTTTTACCGACGATGCAAACCGGGAGGTGCGTTCCGGCGATGTCGACGTGGTGGTGGAAGCCACCGGCGACCCCATCGCCGGCATTGCGCACGCCCGTGCCGCCTTCGCCGCTGGCCGCCATATCGTGATGGTCAACGTCGAGGCCGACGTGCTGGCCGGCCCGCTCCTGGCGGAGGAAGCGCGCGATGCCGGCGTTGTCTACAGCATGGCCTACGGCGACCAGCCCGCGCTGACCTGCGAGATGGTGGATTGGGCGCGTATCAGCGGCTTCGATGTGGTCGCCGCGGGCAAGGGCACCAAGTATCTGCCGTCATACCACGCCTCGACGCCCGATACGGTCTGGGAACACTACGGGCTCACCGCCGACGAGGCGCGGGCCGCCGGAATGAACAGCCGGATGTTTAACTCCTTCCTGGACGGCACCAAGTCCGCCATCGAGATGGCGGCCATCGCCAACGCCACCAGCCTCACAGCGCCGCCGGACGGGCTCTCGTTCCCGCCCTGCAGCCGGGACGACCTCGCCGATCTGCTGCGCCCGGCAGCCGAAGGCGGACAGCTGCATCACAAGGGGCAGGTCGAGGTGATCTCATCGGTCGAGCGCGACGGACGCCCGGTTCCCAACGATCTGCGCTGGGGAGTCTACGTCGTCATCGAAGCTCCCAACGACTACTCCGCGGCCTGTTTCCGCCAGTACGGCATGAACACCGACGCATCCGGCCGGTACTCGGCGATGTACAAGCCGTTCCACCTGATCGGGCTCGAGCTGAACGCCTCGATCCTGTCGGCCGCCCTGCTCGGACGGCCTACCGGCGCCACCCGCAGTTTCACGGGCGATGCGGTTGCCACGGCGAAGCGGGACCTCGCGGCAGGCGAGACCCTCGACGGCGAGGGAGGATACACCGTCTACGGGAAGCTTCTGCCCGCAACCGCTTCGCTCGATCAAGGTGCGCTGCCCATCGGCCTTGCCCATGGCGTAACGCTGAAGCGCGGTATCCGGGCCGGCAGAATCGTCTGCTGGAACGATGTCGAGTACGAATCGACGCTCGAGGCGGTGTCCGCACGACGGGAGATGGAAGCGCGGTTCTCCCTGAAACGGCAGCACGCCGCGGCCTGACGCTTGGTTCGCGGCCTGCATGAAGTCAACGGCCGCCCTGGCGCCGGCATACGGGCGGCGGATTCCAGCCCGGTGACAACGCACCGGTCACGCGGTCTGGCCTGCACCGCCATCGAAGGCGGCATTCTCGCGGGATTGCTCGGGGCGACCCTCTCGTTGCACGCCGCGCCCGAGACCTATCCGCCGCCACGCAAAGGGATCGCGCCGGCGGTTGCGACCCTCACCGTCGATACGTCGATGCTGAGCCGCGGGGCGGAGAGCTATCGGTTCAACTGCAGTGCCTGCCACGGCGCCGACGGCGCCGGCGGCGGCGCCCTCTGGTCCGAACTCACGGCGAAACCAGGCGATCTGCGCGAGCCGGCCGTTATGGGCCGCCTTTCGGATATGGACGTTGCACGCATTGTCCGCTACGGAGGTTTCGAAATGCCGCCGCTGCCGGGAATGCAACCGGCCGAACTCGTGGCGCTGGTCGCCTTCGTGCGCTCGCTCAGCTACCCGGACCTGCAGGAAATCGAGCTGCACCCCCTCACCGGAGGCGCTCTGGACGAATTCGTGCCAGTCTCACTCGCGGCGCTGGGCGACCCGGACCCCGGCGACTGGCTGATGGTCCGGCGCACCTACAACGCCTGGGGATTCAGCCCGCTCGATCAGGTCACCCGGGAGAACGTATCCCGGCTGACCCTCGCCTGGTCGCGGGCCATGGAGCCGGGCGAACAGGAGACCACGCCGCTGGTCTACGACGGCACCATGTTCCTGGCTCACCCGGGGGACGTCATACAGGCGCTCGATGCACGAACCGGAGACCTCATCTGGGAATACCGCGGCGAACCCGTCACCGCCGGCAAGACGCGGATGCGCAACATCGCGATCTACCAGGGCCGGATATTCCATTTCACCAAGAACGAACCGCACCTGATCGCCCTGGATGCCCGCGACGGCAGCCTTCTCTGGAAGGTGCCCGTCGATGGAGACTTTTCCTCCGGGCCCGTGGTCATGGGCGGCAAGGTGGTCGGCGGGCGCTCCTGTGCACCGGCCGACGGGCCCGATGCCTGCCACATCGCCGCTTACGATCCCGGCACCGGCGCGGAGATCTGGCGCAGGAACACCATCGTCCGTCCCGGGGAGCCCGGCGGCGACAGTTGGGGCGACCTTGCCTGGGAGGAACGCCGGCACGTCGGCGCCTGGGGAAGCGGCAGCTACGACCCTGCGCTGGGCCTGATCTACTGGGGCACTTCGGTGCCGGCCCCGTCCCTTGAGCGGGTCCGGGGAACGCCCGGCGGAGAGGTGCTGTATTCCAACTCGACCCTGGCCCTCGACGAGAATACCGGCGAGATCGCCTGGTACTACCAGCACCTGCCCCGGGACAACTGGGACATGGACCACGTCTTCGAACGCCTGCTCGTGGACACGCGGGTGCGGCCGGACCCGGCGGCGGTGCGGTGGATCAATCCGGCGATCGAAAAGGGGGCGGCGCAAAAGGTGGTGACCGGCATTCCGGGCAAGACCGGCATCGTCTATACCCTGAACCGCGAAACGGGCAGCTTCCTGTGGGCCACCCCCACGCTGAACCAGAATCTGGTCACGCAGATCGATGCGGCGACGGGCGAAGTGCAGATCGACGAAAACCTGGTGGTGGATGCCTTTGAGGAGATTCTGGTCTGTCCGGGCCGGGCGGGGGGCAAGAACTGGCCGCCGGGGGCCTACAACCCGCATACCGGCCTCATGTACCAGCCGCAACAGAACCTGTGCATGCTCCATACGGGCAACGCGGCGTCCCCGACACCGGAGGAGGTGTACGCCTCGTCCGTGGTGTTCATCGAAGATCCGACCATCGGCGAAGACCCCTATCCGGTCGGGCGCGTCGATGCGGTATCCATCGAGACCGGCCGGGTCGCCTGGACCCACCAGCAGCGCGCGGGAATGATCAGCGGCCTGGTGGCCACCGCCGGTGGGCTGGTCTTCGGCGGCGACGCCAACCGCCGCTTCAAGGCCTTCGACGACCGAACCGGGCGGGTGCTCTGGGAAAGGATACTGAGCGGCCCCGTCACCGGGCACCCGATCAGTTACCGGGCAGGCGGCCGCCAGTACATCGCCGTTCCCGTCGGCGGCGGCACGGCAGAGCCGGAGCGGCGCGTGCTCTCCATTCACCCGGAAATGAAGCCGAGCCGCGGCATCAACGCGATTTTCGTCTTCGCCTTGCCCGTCGACGGAGAGCATTCCAGGCTTCCCGACGGGGGATCGCCGGAAAACACCCCGCACTAGTGCTCCTTCCAACTGATAATTCGGGATCAGTGGCCGCGGGCACGTTCCTGGCAAGGCGCGGCCCGCCGGGAATGGCCCAGCCCTTGCCAAGGGTCGCAACGCGGCCAGGGGCGTGCCCGCGGCCACCCGAAGGGCGCGCTCGCAAGCGCACATCTGCTTCGTTGCGGTCCCTCACCGTATCCAGATACGCTTTCGGAACCGCGCCTTGCATCTGCACGCTTGCGAACGCGCTGATCCCGAATTATCAGTTGGAAGGAGCACTAGTTGCCGGACAGGCACGAACGTCAACCGGAAGTTGGCGGCTCGCCGCGCGCCCCGCGCAACTCCTGGCGTAACATGCCGGCCGGCGCGGCTTGGGAATGGGCGGGGATCGTCGGGTAGACTGCGCGCAAGCCCGAAACCATTCAGCAAAAAAATGGACCCTATCAGTCAGGGCGCGGTCGGCGCGGTCGCGCCGCAAGTCGTGCTGAAACCCGAGAAACTCCGCGCCGTCGCCCTGCTCGGCTGTGCGGCGGGCCTGGCGCCGGATCTCGACATCTTCATCAATTCCTCAACGGATCCGTTGATGCTCCTGGAGTACCATCGCCAGTTCACGCACGCGCTGGTGTTCGCACCCGTTGGGGCAGCCGTCGTGGCGCTGCTCCTGCATCCGGTGGTTCGGCGTTCGTTGCGGCCCCGGGAATCCTACCTTGCGTGCCTGCTCGGCTACGCGACGCATGGCCTGCTGGACGCCTGCACTTCGTACGGTACCCAGCTCCTGTGGCCATTCTCCGACTACCGGGTGGCCTGGAACAACGTCTCCGTGGTCGACCCCCTGTTCACCCTGCCACTGCTGTGCCTGGTGATTCTGGCGGCGGTCCTGCGGCGCCGCGCATTCGCCGTCGGGGGATTGATCTGGGCGCTCGCCTACCTGGCGCTTGGGGTCTTTCAGCTCCAGCGGGCTGAAGCGGCCGGCGCACTGCTGGCCGCGGAAAGGGGCCACGTGCCGCACCGCCTTACCGCGAAGGCCGGTTTTACCAATCTGCTGGTCTGGAAGCTGATGTACGAACACGACGGGCGCTTCTATGTCGACAGCATCAGGGCCGGCCTGAAGACGACCGCATGCCCCGGCGCCAGTATCGAGCGGCTCGACGTGGACCGCGACTTTCCATGGCTCGATCCCGGCAGCCAGCAGGCGCGCGACGTCGAACGCTTCCGCTGGTTCTCCGACGGCTGGGTGTCCGTCGATCCGGGCATTGAGAATCGCATAGTCGACATGCGCTACTCGGTGGTTCCCAACACCATCGAGGCGTTGTGGGGCATCGATCTCGATCCGCTGGCAGCGCCGGATGAGCATGTCCGCTACATCTCGGACCCCACGGCGCGCCTGGAGCACCGCACCCGTTTCTGGGAACTGATCACCGGCCGCGATTGCCGGTAGGGGCGTGCATCAGGGGTAGCGGCCGAACAGCTGGCCAGCGTTCGAAGCCCTGGCCGCGTTTACGCGGGGGGTTCTTCCACGCCCTCCCCAAATGAAGGGTCCGCCGGCACCGCAGGCTCGAAACCGACGTACGCCGGCGTCTCCGCGATGGCGTACGGCCTCAGCAGGTTACCGTTCAGGTATTGCCGGTGCTGCCTGACGGGTTCGATCGCCTCGCGCCTCAGTTGTTCCTCGCCGGGATAGAGCGCCACACTGTCCAGCGGGCGGAAGATCGCCGCCACGGGCTTGAGGTTGGAGAAGGTGCAGTGGGTCTCCCAGGTACCGCGGTGAAAGGCCTCCACGTCGATGTCTTCGATCCGCGCCCACCAGTGAAACTCCTCCGGCTTTCCCGAGACGAACAGGATGGCCAGCAACTCGCCTTCTTCCCGTGCCCGGGACAGCAGTTCCTGCGCCAGGTACCAGGGATGTGCATCCTTGTAGGCGCCCGCGCGCCCACTCGAACGGACGCTTTCCAAGGCCTGCGTGGTCACCGGTACGCAGATGCAGTAGGACGCGAAATGCATGCCGTTTCCAACCGTGCGACGAGCCGGGTCAACCGATGAGGAAATCGAGCGCCTTGACCCCGGCGACGGCCACCCCGAGCGCGCTGTACAGCTTGATGGTCATGCGCAATTCCAAGTGTTTCATTTCAGCGCGCACGGCGCCGATTTCCGCGCTGAGTTCCGTGCGCACAGAGCCGATTTCAGCGCCGAGTTCCGCGCGTACAGCATCAATTTCCGCACGCACCTCGCCGATTTCGACATGAATGTCGCTGATGTCGGCTTTCGTTGCCAGGCTTGTCGCAATCGGGATCGATTGCGCCGCCGCCGTCGCCTGCTCGTCGGATACGCCCGCACTCAGAAAGGCATCGTAGACTTCCTTGACAATCGCGCTCATGCGAATCCAACCCGATCGAGACCACTCACTTCGACCTGGATCAAGCATATCAGAACGGCAACCCGATACAGTGAGAAAACTCCTGCACTTGGCGTGCGAAATCGCACCGGCAAGGCTTGAAACGGTGAGAGTCCCGGCTGCGGCCGGCATGAACTCTGCCGCCCGATGCAATACCATTGCCCTCCTGATCGCGGGACGCATCAACCCGGCTTGCAGGACGGCAAACGACGATCCTGTTAGCCCGCACGGCGCGCCCGCAAAGCCTGCATTCAAACGATACGTGGAGATTCAAACAATGGCAGCCGCCCCAGAAAGCACCCCGGCACACCTTCTCGGCAACGGCCGACCCCTTACCGAGGAACGGACACTCACCGAACTGAAGGCCACCGGCACCATCCCCGCGGAACTCGACGGCCGTTATGTCCGCAACGGCGCCAACCCCGTCACCGGCTGGAGCCCACATCCGTTCTTCGGCGACGGCATGGTGCACGGGGTGCGGCTGCGCGACGGCAAGGCGGAGTGGTATCGCAACCGATACGTCCAGACGCCCTTCGTCGACAACCCCTCGCTCGACATACTCGACCCCTCGGTGCTGATGGACATGAAATCATCGAAGGCGAACACCCACGTGTTCGGCCACGCCGGCAAGATTCTCGTCCTCGAGGAAGGCCATTTCCCCTATGTGCTCGACGCCGACCTGAACACCGTGGAGGCCACCGATTTCGGCGGCGTACTCAACGGCTCGTTCACCGCCCACCCGAAGGTCTGCCCGGTCACTGGTGAATTGCTCGCGTTCGGCTACTCGGCGTTCGAACCCTACCTGCGTTACCTGCGCGTATCCGCCGGCGGCGAACTGGTGCAGACGGAAGCCATCACCGTGGGCGGGCCGACGATGATGCACGACTTCAACGTCACGCGTAACCACGTCATTTTCATGGACCTGCCCGCCGTCTTCAAAATGGAGCTGGCCATGAGCGGCGAAATGCCCATTCGCTGGGACGACAACTACCCCGCGCGCCTGGGCGTGATGCCGCGCGACGGCACCGACGCACAGGTAAAGTGGTACGACATCAACCCCTGCTACGTCTTCCACCCGATGAATTCCTACGAAGACGGCGAGACGATCGTGCTCGACGTCGGCCGCTTCAACCACATGTGGCGCGACTCGGCCATGGACTTCCCACCCCCCGAACTCTGGCGCTGGACCATCGACACCAAAACCGGCCAGGTGCGCGAGGAGCAGGTCGACGACCGGCCGGCCGAATTCCCGCGGGTGGCCGACAGCGTGGTCGGGCTGAAGCACCGTTACGGATACATGATGACCCTGTCCGATTTCACGAGCCCGGAGAACCCCAAGCGGGCCTCCGCGTCCATCCTGAAGTACGACCGGGAAACGGGCGAGCGCACCTCGGTCGAGTTCGGCCGGGGCACCCAGTGCGGCGAAGCGGTATTCGTGCCGTCCGAGAACCCCGAAAGCGAAGACGACGGCTACCTGATGACCTACGTGTACGACGCCACCTCGGACAGCAGCCGCTTCGTGATCATGGACGCGGGCACAATGGACGATGAGCCCGTGGCATCGGTCGAACTGCCCCGCATTCCCAACGGGTTCCACGGCAATTGGATACCGGCATCGGTCGTGGGCTGACAGGCGGCGCTGCCGGTCAGGCAGAGCGCGATGCAGCCAACGACAACCGCAACGGCCGCGCCCGATTCAGCCGGACGATGTGCTCTACTCCAGTTCCGCCATGGTGGCGAGCAGGTCGCAGACCCGGTTCGAATAGCCCCACTCGTTGTCGTACCAGCACAGCGCCTTGAGGAAACGGCCGCTACTGACCTGGGTGAACGAGGCGTCGTAGATGGAGGAATGCGGATTGCCGATGATGTCCGAGGACACCACGGGCTCGCGGGTAAACTCCAGCACGTTGTTCATCCGCGGAGAGTCGGCCGCCGCCTGAACCGCCTCGTGCACGACGTCGACGCTGGCCAGCCGCTCCAGTTCCACGAACAGGTCCACCACCGAACCGTCCGGCACCGGCACCCGCGAGGCGATGCCGTCCAGCCGCCCGTTCAGTTCCGGCAACACCTCCCCCACCGCCCTGGCCGCGCCGGTGGAGGTGGGGATGATGTTCTCCGCCGCCGCGCGGCTGCGGCGCCAGTCGGAGTGGGGCACATCCGCCAGGCTCTGGTCGTTGGTGTAGGCATGCACGGTGTTGATCACGCCTTCGACGATGCCGAAGCTGTCGTTCAGAACCTTGGCCACCGGCGCCAGGCAGTTGGTGGTGCAGCTTGCGTTGGAGACGATGCGGTGTTGGGCCTTAAGCCCGTCCTCGTTGACGCCGAGCACCACGGTGTAATCGATGGCGTCCTTGGCGGGAACGGTCAATAGCGCACGCTTGGCGCCGGCCTCCAGGTGCATCGCCACCTGTTCCCGGGCGCGGAACACGCCGGTGGATTCCACCACCGCGTCTACCTCCAGTTCCGCCCATGGCAACCGGCGCGGGTCCCGCTGCCGGACCATGCGTGCCCGGGTGTGCGGCGTGACCAGTTCACCGTTCTCGATTGAAACGCCGCCTTCGAAGCGGCCCATCACCGTGTCGTAGGTCAACAGATACGCCAGGGCATCGTGATCGAACAGGTCGTTGATGGCGACGATGTCGATCTCGTCGCTGCGCTCGGCAATGCGGAAGACGGCCCGGCCGATGCGCCCGAACCCGTTGATGGCCACACGCATCAGGCGGCCTCCCGGGCAGGCCCCGCGTCGAGGCCCGCGTACAGCGCGGCCAGGTCCAGAATCCGCCGGGCATGGCCGAGGGACTCGTGCCAGGCGAGGACCTTGACGAGCTTCGATCCGGCCTTCAGCGTTCCCTTGAGGTCGACGAGGATGGACTGTGAACAGCCCTTCACATCCGACGACACGATCGGGTCCCCGGTGGCCGCTATCAGTTCGGGTTCCGCCGCCGCCGCGGCGAGAAACAGGCCGTTGACTGTCTCAACGGTGATGTCCGCATCGGCGAACGCCACGGTCAGGTCCAGGAGCGAGCCGGCCTGAACGGGCACATTGAGCGCGAACCCGCTCAGCTTGCCGGCGACCCCGGGCATCAGCCGCTCTACCCAGTGCGGGGCCGGCGTGTCGTTGGGAATGATGTTCGTGGCACCCGAGCGGCTGCGCCGGTAATCGGGACCGGCGTAGTCCTGCAGGATCTGGTCGCTGGTGTAAGCGTGCACCGAGGTCATGGTGGCGTGCTCGATGGCGCCCGCGCCGGTGAGGACCTTGAGGGCAAGCGCCGTTGCCGTGGTGGAAGCGGAACCGGCCGAGACGATGCGATCTTCGCGATCGATACGCTCCTGGTTGACACCGTAGAGCACCACCCGGTCGATCTCCCCTTCGGGCAGGGTCGAGAGAATGACGCGCCGGGCACCGTTATCCAGATGGGGGACGAGGGCGTCGGCCGAACGGAAGCGGGCCGTGGTATCAATGACGAGGTCGGCGCCGAAGACATCCCAGGGTATCTCGGCGGGCTTGTCGGCGGGCAGCAGGCGGGTCTTGCGCAGCGCCCCGTCGCCGGGCATCCCGTGCCGGCTGACGAGGTAATTGCTCTCGAGCCGCACCGGCAACCGGGAGCCCATCGATTTCACAAGCAGGTGATGCAGAATTTCCGGGCGGCCGATATCGGATACCGCGACCACTTCGTAGCGGTCGTCGTCGAGCGCCAGGCGAAAAACCTGCCGGCCCACCCGGCCGAAGCCCATCATGCCGATTCGGATTCTGTTCATGCGTACAGGGGAACCTGACAGGTTCACTCTGGTTCGATCGATCTACTCTGGTGTGACACTACGCTCACCATCGCTGGGGGGATGCGTGCATCCCGCAGTCATTATAGGCCCGTTCCCCGGCTTTTTCCGCCCGCCCGCCGGCGGGGTACTGCGAGATGGTCCAGGCGGCGCCGGCGACGCCCGGTGCCATTGCCGAAGCCGGAGCGGGGTCGCGTAGAATGGGCGCCATGCCCGCACCGCAGAAGCCCGGAACGAAATTGGCGCCAGGACCGGAAACGTCGCGCAGGAAAGTAACGATCTTCGATGTCGCCGAACGCGCGGGCGTGTCGATCAAGACCGTTTCGCGCGTCGTCAACAACGAAGCCAACGTGCGGGAGAAGACCCGCGAGAAGGTACTCGGCGTCGTTCGTGAACTGCAATACAAGCCCAATGCGGCGGCGCGGGAGCTTTCCGGCAGGCGCTCACGCACCATCGGCCTCGTCTACGAGAATGCCGAGGAGTTCAACTACACCAATGCCGTGCTGAACGGCGCGCTCGGCGCCTGCGAGGCGCGCGGCTATTCGCTGCTGCTCTGTCCGCTCAATTTGCCCAACCCCGACATCGGGGAGCGCGTCAGGGGCTTCGCCACCCAGGCCAGGGTCGAAGGCATCGTACTGCCGGCGCCGGTGGGCGATGTTGTTGAGGTCACGGGAGCGCTCAAGGACATGCGTATTCCGTTCGCCGCCATTGCGCCCAGGGACCCGCTGCCGGCGGAGATCAACATCGGCTGCAAGGACGAGCAGGCGACCTTCTCGCTCACAGAGTACCTGATCGGGCAGGGACACCGGTCCATCGGCTACATCAAGGGCCATCCGGAACACGGCGCGAGCGCCAAGCGATTTTCCGGCTATCGGCGGGCCTTGGAAAAACACGGCCTGGCGATTGCGCCGGGACTGGTCCGGCAAGGCTATTTTGATTTCGATTCCGGCAAGACCTGCGCTGCCGAACTGCTCGACCTGCCGGAACCGCCGACCGCCATCGTCGCCGGCAACGACGACATGGCCGCGGGCGTGCTCTTCGAAGCGCGCGAGCGCGGGTTGCCGCTGCCGGGCCGGTTGTCGGTTGTCGGATTCGACGATACCCGCATTGCCTCGCGCCTGTGGCCACCGCTGACCACGGTGCGTCAGCCCATCCTGCAAATGGCGGAGACCGCGGCAAGGCTCCTGATCGACAGGCTGAACGGCGAGGCGACGGATGCGCCGCAGGAGCCGTTCGATTGCGAGGTGGTCATCCGGGAGTCCGCCGTTCCGTTGACGGGGATCGTCCCGGCGGGATGTTGACAGCGCTGTCAGCGTGCTGGTAAAAGACCTCGCTTCGTAATTCCTGAGATTGAAGGGAGGCGATGGGCGCGCGAGTATCCGTCCTCCGGGCGCTCCTGTGTCTGGCCGGCATGTCGATGAACAGCGCCACCGCGATTGCGCAATCTGCCGCCGTACCGGTCGAAATCAGGGGAGAACCCGGATACTACAGGCTGTACCGGGCCGGTGAGCCCTACGAAGTCCGGGGGGCCGGCACGCAATCCGTGGAAGATCTCACCTCCCTCGCCCGCCACGGCGCCAACTCGGTGCGCAACTGGGCGGTCGATGACGGCAGCTTTCTGGACAGGGCGCAGGAACTCGGCCTCACGGTGGCCCTGTGCCTGGATGTGGCACGGGAACGGCACGGTTTCGACTACGACGACAAGGCAGCGGTCGATGAACAGTTCGAACGCCTGCGCGCCCAGGTTCTGGCGCACCGCAACCACCCGGCACTGCTGGCCTGGATCATCGGCAACGAACTGAACCACGACTATCGGAATCCCGCCGTCTATGACGCCGTGAACGACCTCTCGATGATGATTCACGCACTCGACGGCAACCATCCGACCACCACCACAACCGCCGGAATCGACGCCTCGCTCGCGCGGGTCATCGAGGCGCGGGCGCCGGACCTGGACTTCCTGAGCGTCCAGGTCTATGGAGGGCTTTTCGACCTGCCGGAAGCCCTGGTGGAGGTCCGCCTGGACATGCCGCTGATGGTTACCGAGTGGGGCACTGTCGGTCACTGGGAAGTGCGGGAGACGTCCTGGGGGGCGCCGTTCGAACCCACCAGCACCGAAAAGGCGCGCCGTTACCGGGAGGGATACGAGCGGGTGCTGGCGCCCATGGCCGGCCGGCTGATCGGCAACTATGCGTTCCTGTGGGGTCAGAAACAGGAACGCACGCCCACCTGGTACGGAGTTTTCACCGCGGACGGCCGGCGCACCGAGGCGGCGGATGTGTTGCAGCATATCTGGACGGGCCGCTGGCCGGCGAACCGGGTTCCCCAGGTGCACGGCCTGAAGCTCGACGGAAAACGGGCGGCGGACCAGGTGCGCCTGGCGCCGGGCAGAACCTATGTCGCGTCGGTGCGGGCCGTCGATCCGGATCGGGACAGGCTCGATTACGACTGGCGAATAATGCGGGAAAGCCGGGCCACGCAATCCGGCGGCGATCCCGAATACGTCCCCGAGGAGTTCCGCCTGCCGAACGCGAACGGCCGGTCCGGTGAGATCACCTGGCGCGCACCGAAGGAACCGGGCGCCTATCGCCTCTACGTCTACGTGGGGGATGGCCAGGGCGGGGCGGCGCACGCCAACGTGCCGTTTCTGGTCGCCGGAACCTGATCGTGCCCCCCAAGCGCCCGAAGGTGAACGCGGAGCACGAAGCCATCGCGACGAAATTGCTGGAGAGGATGAATCTCCGGCAGAAGATCGGCCAGATGACCATGGCGGAGCGCCTCTCCGCGGAGCCGGACGACGTCAGGCGCTACGGGCTCGGCGCCGTTCTGTCCGGCGGAGGGTCCCACCCGGGCGACAATGCGCCGGACGATTGGGTGCGCATGAACGACGAGTTCTGGCAGGCGGCCATGGGCGACGGCGATGGCCCGGGCATCCCGATCCTCTACGGCTGCGATGCCGTGCACGGCAACAACAACGTGCAGGGGGCCACGGTTTTCCCCCACAACATCGGGCTCGGAGCCGCCGGAGACGCCGGGCTGGTCGCCGAGGCCGCGCGCATCACCGCCAGGGAAATGCTGGACAGCGGCCTGGACTGGAACTTCGCTCCCACGCTCGCGGTCGTGCAGGACTGCCGCTGGGGCCGTACCTACGAGAGCTTCGGGAACGACCCGCAACGGGTCGCCTCGTTCGGGCGGCACTACGTCGAAGCCCTGCAGGGAGAGGGCATCGTCGGCTGCGTGAAGCACTGGGCGGGCGACGGGGGGACCCGCAACGGGATGGACCAGGGCGAGACGACGCTGCCGTGGGAAGAGCTCGAAAGAACGCACATTGCGCCCTACTACCCGGCCCTCGAGGCGGGCGTCATGACGGTGATGGTGTCCTTCAACAGTTGGAACGGCGAGAAGTGCCATGGGCACCGCTTCCTGGTTACCGAACTGCTCAAGGAACGGCTCGGGTTCGACGGCATGGTCCTGTCCGACTGGGACGGCGTGAACTACCTGGACGAAGACTACGGAACGGCCATTCGCCTGTCGGTGAATGCCGGGCTGGACATGTTCATGGTGCCGGAGCGCTGGCGGGAATTCATCGACGCCCTGGAGGCGCAGGTGCGCCTCGGGCACGTGAGTACGGCACGCATCGACAATGCGGTGCGGCGCATCCTGCGCACCAAACTGCGCTGCGGGCTGTTCGACAGGCCCAGGCCGTCCCGGCGTCTCGGCACGGGTTCGGGGTGCACCGGCTGCGCCGAGCACCGCACCGTCGCGCGGCGTGCGGTTCGCGAGTCGCTGGTGCTGCTGAAGAACGAACGGAACCTGCTGCCGCTCAAGCCGGAGCAACGGATACTGGTGGCCGGAAAGAACGCCCACAACCTCGGTCACCAGTGCGGGGGCTGGACCCGGAGCTGGCAGGGCGAGACCGGCAACGACACCATAGCGGGAACCTCCATCTGGGAGGGCATGCGCGAACTGGCGCCGAACGCGCGGCTCAGTGCGGGCGGCGACGGCGGCGACGCCGACCCGAACGAGCACGACGTTGCGCTGGTCGTGATCGGCGAGCGGCCATACGCGGAGGGATTCGGCGACATCCGCTCCGGCGACGACCTCGTTGTCGAAGGTGGTTCCATGGTCAATGGCCTGATGAATCCGCTGGAGCCCTACGCGCGGTCGCTGGAGCTTGCCGAAACCCATCCGGAAGACCTGGCCTGCATCCGACGAATTTCCGAAAAGGGAGTGCCGGTCGTTGTTGTCCTGGTTTCCGGCAGGCCACTGGCAGTCGGCCGGGAATTGGCCGCGTCCGCGGCTTTCGTTGCTGCCTGGCTGCCCGGAAGCGAAGGTCGGGGCGTTGCCGAAGTGCTGCTGGGCATGGGCGACTTCCAGGGCCGCTTGCCGCTGCCCTGGCCGGGCGACGGCGACCCGGCCGGCGGTGAAATGCAGTTCCCCGGGGGGTTCGGATTAAGCTACTCGCCCGCGGCGTTTGACAACGTTGTCGGCTTGAACTATAAGGCGGGATGACAGCGTTATCAATTCGGCTGCGAGGCAGCAGGTCCAACAACGCTGCACACAGGGAGCCGGGATTCGCCAACAGGTAGTCGAGGAGAGCCGCAGCATGCCTATCGATGTATTCAGGAAGTCTCCGCTCGCCGCAGCCGTGTCGCTGGCCCTGGCCGGCGGTACCGCGTACGGAGAAGAGGCTGCGGGCGCCGCCGCTGCACAGTCCGGGACGATCGAGGAGGTGGTTGTCGTCGGCATCCGCCAGAGCCTCAGGCGGTCCATGGACGTCAAGCGCACCCGCGACGGCGTGGTCGACGCCATCACCGCGGAAGACATCGGCGACTTCCCCGACAGCAACCTGGCGGAATCCCTGCAGCGCATCACCGGCGTCTCCATCGACCGCGAACGCGGCGAGGGCGCCCGGGTCACCGTGCGCGGCTTCGGCCCCGACTTCAATCTCGTGCTGCTGAACGGCCGGCAGATGCCCACCACCAGCGGCCTCGGTCGCTCCTTCGATTTCGGCGACCTCGCCTCCGAGGGCATCGCCGCTGTCGAGGTCTACAAGAGCGGCCAGGCCAACGTGCCCACCGGCGGCATCGGCTCCACCATCAACATCCGCACCACGCGTCCCCTTGAATCCCCCGGAATGAAATTCACGGCCGCAGCCAGCGGCCTGCACGACACGTCGACGGAAGAAGGCAGCGACATCACGCCCGAGGTGTCGGCGCTGTTTTCCAACACCTTTGCGGAAGACACGGTGGGCATCGCGCTCAGCGCCGTGCGCCAGGAGCGCAACAACGGCGCCAACACCGCCAGCGTCGGCGGCTGGCGCACCTTCGACGGCGAGGTGAACAACTGCTGGTGCGGCGTCGGCCGTTCGGAGTGGGGCGGCATTCCGCCCGAGGGCGACCCCAACCAGCAGAATCGCCCGGTGCCCGGCGACCTGTACTCCGTGCCCCAGAGCATCGGGTACGAACTGGCCGAATACGACCGGGTGCGCACCAACGGCCAGCTCACCCTGCAGTGGCAGCCGGCCGAGACCCTGGTAGCCACGCTGGACTACACCTACTCGGAACTGGAGCTGGAGCGCACCTACAGCAACCTGTCGGCCTGGTTCAATTTCGGCGGCCAGGAGACGGTGTGGACCGACGGGCCGCAGGCCTCGCCCCTCGTTTACGCCGAGAACTCGTTCAACAGCGACTATTCGATGGGCGCGGGCCAGGATGCCTGGAAAACCCGCAACGGCTCCACGGGGCTGAACCTGATGTGGGATGTGACCGACCGGTTCACCCTCGAATTCGATTACCACGACTCCACGGCCAAGCGCAGGCCCGACAGCCCCTTCGGCGACTCGGCGCTGCTGTCGACGGCGGCGTTTTCCCGCAACAAGACGACCGGTTACTTCGGTGAAGACCTGCCGGTGCTCGAACTGGCACTCGGCGACCCCCTTTCCCCCGACGACATGATCGTCACCGGCAGCGTTTTCACCAACAACTATTCGAAGATGGGCATCGAGCAGGGGGAGCTTGGCGGCACCTTCACGTTCGATGCCGGGTTCGTCGAGAGCATCGACTTCGGTGTCCAGCTCACCGAGGTCAACAATCGTTCCGCGGGTTCCGTCGTGCAGCGCGATGCCTGGGGCGGGGTGACCCAGCCCGGGGCGATCGCCGACCTGCTGACGCCCGCCTCGGCGGAGGATGCGTTCGACGAAGTGCCCGGCGGCGGCGATGCCCGCCGTCAGGTCGATTTCTACACGTTCGACATGGCGGAGGTGATCGCCAGAACCGAATCGCTGATGGCTTCCGGTGAGGCGGTGACGTTCGCGCTGGCGGACATGGGCGACTGCGGCACGGGCCTGTGTACCTCCAGCCGGTTCACCTCCGACCGGCGCACCACCGAGGAATCGGTGGCCGCCTACGCCCAGGTGAACCTGGGTGCGGAACTCGGCTCGGTGTTCGTCGACCTGCGGCTGGGCCTGCGCTACGAGCAGACCGACATCACTTCGGAGGCCCTGTCGCCCGCCTATACCATGATCAATTGGGTTGCCGGCAATGAACTGACGGCGGTTCAGGGCGCGCCCGATTTCACCGAACTCGAGGGTGACTACGACATGTGGCTGCCCAACGCCGACCTCAAGATCGAGTTCACGGACAGCCTGGTCGGCCGCTTTTCCTTCAGCGAGACGATGACCCGTCCCAACTACGGCGACATCCAGGGCGGCCAGACCATCAACTCGCTCTTGCGCATCGACGGCGGCACCGGCAACCGGGGCAACCCCAACCTGCTGCCGTTCGAGTCGACCAACTTCGATGCGTCGCTGGAGTTCTACTACGGAATCGACAGTTACGTCGCCGTGGGCTATTTCCACAAGGACGTAAAGAACTTCATCGGCACGTCCTCGGTGGTGGAAGAGACGTTCGGGCTGCCGCACCCGGCGCTGGGCCCGCTGGCCGACGAGGCGCGGGCGGCCACCGGCAGTACCGATGCCGGCACGCTTTACTCCTGGATCCTGGAAAACCGGTCGGGCGCGCCTGGCGTGGATGCGGCCAACGGCATCATCAGCGGGGTGGCCGGGCGCGATCCGGCGTCGCCGTTCAACCTGACCGTGCCCGTCAACATCGAAGAAGCCACCATGAAAGGCTGGGAGTTCGTCATTCAGCACACTTTCGGCGACACCGGCTTCGGGGCGATCCTCAATGCCACCCTGGTGGATGCCGACGTGGGGTACGACAACTTCAGCCTCGCCCAGCAGTTCGTGCTGACGGGATTGAGCGATTCCGCCAACATCATCGCCTTCTACGACAAGCACGATTTCAGCGTGCGTGTGGCCTGGAACTGGCGGGACGACTTCCTGTCCGGAACCGGCCAGGCCAACGTCGGCGCCGGTCCGCCCACCTATGTGGCCGCCTACCAGCAGATCGACGTCAGCGCCAGCTACTGGTTCACCGACAGCTTCCAGGTCTATGTCGACGTACTGAACCTGACCGACGAGACCACCCATGTCTACGGACGGGACAAGGCGCAGACGCTCTTCGCCGCCCAGGCGGGCCCGCGCTACAACATCGGCGTCCGGTACAAGTTCTGACCGGATTGACAAGGGAGTCGCAGACCGGTGCAGCCTGCCTGCCATGCTTGGCGCTATGCACCTCCAGCAGTGTTTGCCCAGGCGACTGGAAAGCCGATGTACGGAAAGGCAATGTTCCACGGGCTTGCAGGGAAAAAGTTACAACTCTTTGATTTTAGATAAAAAGTTGTTTGACATAACGTTGTGGGTCTCAACAGCGAGTTCGCGTGCGGCGCTTCCATTTCGGCGCACGGCCACATTGTCCAGCGATACCCAAGGCTTTCGGACGAGCTTAACGCGCCGAAATGGAAGCG
>JAPPHD010000061.1:0-10624 GCA_028821125.1 Gammaproteobacteria bacterium | reverse complement strand
ACCTAACCAACCATACACACCCTCGTTTGTTGTCCTTTCACCCATCCAATTTTCAGGCAAGCCCCGCATGCGAACTCTTTCCCGAAATTCGGCATTTTTCCTGAGTGACGATCGCCCGGGAGAAAACTACAAGGGCGGCATGGGTCGCCGCAGGCACGTTTTCTGTATCATCGGGGGAGCATCCTCGCCGCGCGGTTCGTTGTATCGCACGGTGCAGCCAGGAATTGGTACCACCGCCGGCGATAGGGACGGTCAGCGGGCGCTAACTTGATTCGATTGAAACCCCATTCCCGCGACACTGAGGTCTGTTGGCGATGAACCGGCCGACCCGGACGGTCGTGGTCGTGGGCGGCGGTACGGCGGGATGGATCACCGCCAACCTCGTTGCGGCCGAGTATCCCCCGGGCGAAAACGGCTTCTTGCGGGTGGTGCTGCTGGAGTCACCGGATATACCGACCATCGGCGTCGGGGAAGGGACCTGGCCGTCGATGCGGGCGACCCTCCAGCGCATCGGCCTCTCGGAAAACGAGTTCATCCGGGCCACCGGCGCGAGCTTCAAGCAGGGCACCCGGTTTTTCGGATGGGCGGGCAACGGCGGCGACGCGGACACCTACTGCCACCCGTTCAGCCTGCCGTTGGAATACACGAGCCTGAATCCCGCCCGATATTGGCTGGAACAGGGCCGGAATACGCCTTTCGCCGATTTCGTCACCCCACAGGCCCGGGTGATTGCCCAGGGCCTTGCGCCCAAACAGGTGGAAACGCCCGAATACGCGTTCACGGTGAATTACGGCTACCACCTCGATGCGGGCAAGTTCGCCGCCCTGCTGCACGCACATGCGGTCGGCTCCCTGGGCGTCGAGTACATCGAGGGCAATGTCCGGAAGATCGAGTCGCATCCGGACGGCGATGTCGCGGCGCTGGTGCTCAATACCGGTGAACGCGTCGGGGGCGACCTGTTCGTGGACTGCACGGGGCAACGCGCGTTGTTGATCGGCGGGCACTACGGGGAGCGATTCCAGTCGGTGAAAAAATTCCTGTTCAACGACCGGGCCATCGCGGTCCAGGTGCCGTATGCCGACGGCGGTGAGGCCATCGCTTCGGTGACGCGCGCCACCGCGCAGTCCGCCGGGTGGGTCTGGGACATCGGGCTCGGTGCGCGCAGGGGCCTGGGTCATGTGCACTCCAGCGCGCACATCGATGAGGAAGCGGCGCAACTGGCGCTCCTGCGATATGTCGAATGGACGTCTCCGGGAACAGATCCGGACTCGCTCGGTTACCGGACCATTGCGTTCGAGCCGGGTTACCGACGGGCACCCTGGATCAGGAACTGTGTCGCCGTGGGCCTGTCGGCGGGTTTCGTGGAACCGCTGGAAGCTTCCGCCCTGGCCCTGATCGAGCAGTCGGCGGGAGTCATCGCCGGGCAGCTTCCCAGGGACCGGCAAGTCATGGACGTGGTCGCCACGCGCTTCAACGCGAAGATGGGCTACCACTGGGAGCGGATCGTCGAGTTCCTGAAACTGCACTACGCGATCAGCCTGCGCGACGACAGCGAGTACTGGGTGGACAACCGGCAGGCGGACTCGTGCCCGGAGGGGTTGCGGGAGAAGCTGACCCTGTGGCGGCAGCAGCCGCCCTGGCATGACGACGCACCCCGCGTCGACGAACTCTTCCCCTCGGCGAGCTATCAGTACGTGCTCTACGGTATGGGTTTCAGGCCCTGTCACACGGGTGCTGACACGGCGCACTACAACCGCATGCGCGAGCGGGCGGACGAGGTGCTCCAGGGCGTGCGCGAGCAGGGCAGGCGGATGGAGCGCCTGTTGCCGACCAACCGCGAACTGGTGTGTGCCATCGCACAGCGGGCGGGTGAAAGAGCGGTTCAGCGGGAGAGGAAGCGGGAGAGCGAGAGGTCGTAGCCGTGGCGGAATTCGCATTGCTGAACAACGTCGATCACCAGGACGTCCGCATCATCACCGAACGGTCCGCCCGCTATGGCGACGATGTCATGCAGGTGCTCACCTTTCCCTTCGAGTTCCGCAACGTCCAGGCGTTCTACCCGATCCTGTTCCAGCAGGACGCGGAAGGCGGCTTCTTCCCCGTGGCGCTGTTCGGCTTCCAGGAGAACGAGAACCTCTTTCTCGACGGGGACGGCTGGCACGCCGGCTACATTCCCGCGATGGTGCGGCGCGAGCCGTTCCTGATCGGCTTCCAGGACTCGAGGGACCCGGGCAATCCGGGCCGGACCCGGGTGCTGTCGCTGGACATGCAGCATCCCCGGGTGAGCACCGATGCCGGCGAGGCCCTGTTCCAGCCGCTGGGCGGGCGCACCCCGTTCCTGGAAAAGGCGGCCGACCTCCTGGAGACCATCTATGCGGGTATCGAGCACAACAAGGCCTTTACCCGCGCCCTTGCCGAGCAGGAACTGATCGAAGCGGTCACTATGGAAATCGAGCTCAAGGACGGCTCCCGCAACCAGTTGATCGGCTACCACTGCCTCGACGAGGAGAAAGTGCAGGCACTGTCCGGCGGGACGCTGGGGGAATTCAACCGGGAGGGCTTCCTGGCGCCGATGTTCATGGCGCTGGCTTCCATGGGCAACATCCAGCGGCTGGTGGCGTTGAAAAACAAAACGCTCGATGCGGAGACGGCCGGTGACCCGGGTCGATGACTTCAAGCGATGCGGAGCACGGCGTTGACCTGGGTCGACGGCCTGGCGCCGATCGCGGCCCTGGACTGCGCGGACGGCGTCCTGCCGGCGTCCGTGTTCGAAGACGGCGTACCCGTCCGTCTGAACGGGCTGGTGAGCAACTGGCCCGCTGTATCCGAATGCGGCGCGTCGGCCGAATCTGCAGCTCGCTACCTGTCACGGTTCTGGTCGGACGCGCCGGTGACCGCCTATGTCGGGGATGCCTCCATCGAGGGGCGGTTCTTCTACAACCGGGAGTTTACGGGCTTCAATTTTCAGAGCGGCAAGGCGACCCTGCCGCAGATATTCGAGAGGCTCGCCGAATCGGACCGCGACGACCGCCTGGCGACCATTTACGTGGGCTCCACTCCGGTGGATGAATGGCTGCCGGGGTTTCGCGCGGAAAACGATGTGCGATTGCCCGCCGAAGACGCCCTGGCGAGTTTCTGGCTCGGCAGCCGCGCCCGGATTTCGGCCCATCACGACTTTCCCGACAACCTAGCCTGCGTGGTGTGCGGGGAGCGGCGCTTCACGCTGTTTCCGCCGGACCAGGTCGGCAACCTGTACGTCGGCCCCCTGGACCCCACGCCGTCGGGGCAGGCCATCAGCCTGGTCGACTTCGCCGCGCCGGACCTGGAGCGTTTCCCCAGGTTCGCCGAGGCCGCCGAGCACGGGCAAACCGCATTGCTCGCGCCGGGCGACGCGGTGTTCATTCCCAGCATGTGGTGGCACCACATCGAGTCGACGGCGCCGTTCAACCTGTTGATCAACTACTGGTGGTGCACCGCCCCGGCGACGATGGGCTCGCCGTCGAATGCCCTGCTGCACGCGATTCTGGCCCTGAGGGAGCTTCCCCCCAGGCAACGGGAAGCCTGCCGGAGCCTGTTCAATCACTACGTGTTCGACGCGGACGAGTCGACCTGCGAGCACATACCGGTGCCCGGCAGAGGCTGGCTGGCGCCGCTTGACGAGGCGGCGGCCCGGCGCCTGCGCGCCGAACTGCTCAACAG
Source organism: Gammaproteobacteria bacterium (assembly GCA_028821125.1). Taxonomy (GTDB): domain Bacteria; phylum Pseudomonadota; class Gammaproteobacteria; order Pseudomonadales; family Azotimanducaceae; genus Azophilus. Next base: position 6,925 of record JAPPHD010000061.1, on the reverse strand, counting down.
GCTGAACCGCTGACCGGGCAATGGCACGGACCGACGGAAAACGGGTTCACGGGCGGGCACTTGACCCCTTTGACAACCTGATGCGCGAATAGCGCGCTCTACCGCATTTCAGGGAGGCGAGCCTTGCAGCACGGAAAGATTCACAAGGTGGTGGTAGCCGGCGGCGGCACCGCCGGCTGGATGGCCGCGGCATCGCTGGCAAAGCTCCTCGGCAAAACGCTGGACATCACCCTGGTGGAGTCCGACGAGATCGGCACCGTCGGCGTCGGCGAAGCGACCATTCCGACGCTCCTCACCCTGCACGAGTTGCTCAAGATCAAGGAACAGGATTTTCTCCGCGCGGTGCAGGGCACCTTCAAGCTCGGCATCTCCTTCGAAAGCTGGCGCGATGTGGGCGAAGACTACATCCACTCCTTCGGCTGGACGGGCCAGGACAGTTGGGCGGCCGGTTTCCAGCACTTCTGGCTCAAGGGCAGGAAAATGGGCATCAGCCGGGAGTTCGGCGAGTACTGCAAGGAATGGCTCGCCGCCAGGCAGAACCGCTTCGCGGTCATGCCCAAACAGGGCTTGAACTACGCCTACCATATTGACGCATCGCTGTATGCCCGGTTCCTGCGCGTCATGGCGGAAGAGCACGGCGCCGTGCGGTGGGAAGGCCGGATCGAGCGGGTGGAACAGGACCCCGGCAGCGGCTTCATCACGGGCCTTCGCCTGCAGTCCGGGCAACTCGTCGAGGGCGACCTGTTCATCGACTGCACCGGCTTCCGGGGGCTCCTGATCGAGCAGACCCTGAATGCCGGCTACGAGGACTGGCGGCATTGGCTCCCCTGCGACAGCGCGGTTGCGGTGCAGACCGAGTCCGTGCAACCGCCCATTCCGTACACCCGCTCCATCGCCCGCGAGGCGGGTTGGCAGTGGCGCATTCCGCTGCAGCACCGGGTCGGCAACGGTGTGGTGTTCAGCGCTGCGCACTGGTCGGATGACGAGGCGGTCGAGCGCCTGCTCGGCAACGTCCGGGGCCGGTTGCTGACGGAACCGAGGGTGATCAGGTTCAAGACAGGCCAGCGGCGCCGGCACTGGCACAGGAACTGCGTGGCCATGGGGCTTTCCTCCGGGTTCATCGAGCCCCTGGAGTCGACCAGCATCCACCTGATCCAGCGCAGCATCATCCGCCTGTTGCAGATGTTCCCCTACGACGGCATCCGGCAACCGGATGTCGACGAGTTCAACAACCAGATGCGTTTCGAGATCGACAACGTCCGGGACTTCATCGTGCTGCACTACCATGTCACCGACCGCACGGACACGCCGTTCTGGCGCCATTGCCGGTCCATGGACATACCGGATTCGCTCAGGCACCGCATCGAGCTGTTCCGGCAGGCGGGCCGGGTGTTCAAGGTGCCGACGGAACTGTTCGGCGAGAACTCCTGGATCCAGGTGATGCTCGGCCAGGGCCTCCTGCCGGAACAGTACCACCCCATCGTCAACATGATGAGCGAGGAGGAACTGACGAAATTCCTCACCGGCATTCACGGCTCCGTGGGCAGCTTCGTCAGCCAGCTCCCGGAACACCAGCGCTTCATCGACCACTACTGCAAGGCGGCTCCCGGCTGACTCGCGGGTTCTCCTCCCCCACACCAACGACAGGAACGCATCCATGAGCGCCAACGGTTCAGGGCCGGTCCCGCCGGTCGAAAAACTGAAATTTTCGGAAAAGCTGGGCTACGGCATGGGCGATGCCGCTTCCAACTTTTTTTTCCAGGCTTTCAACGTGTTCCTGCTGTACTACTACACCGATGTATTCGGCCTCGCACCGGCGGCGGTGGGTACGATGTTCCTGGTCACCAAGATGATCGATGCCTTCAGCGATCCCGCCATGGGACTGGTGGCCGACCGCACCAACACCCGCTGGGGCAAGTACCGGCCCTACCTCCTCGCCGTGGCGGTGCCGTATGGCCTGCTGGGTTACGCCATGTTCATGGGGCCGGACCTCTCGCCCGGCGGCAAGCTGGCCTACGCCTACGTCACTTACTCGCTGATGATGCTGGCCTATACGGCGATCAACATTCCCTACTCGGCATTGATGGGGGTGATCTCGCCCTCGTCCGACGAACGGGTGAAGGTGTCCGCCTATCGTTTCGTCTGCGCCTACGGGGCTGGCTGGCTGATCTTCACCTTCGTCAACCCGTTGAAGAACATCCTGGGCGCGGGTGACGAGGGAGAGGGCTTTCGCCTCACCATGATGCTGTTCGCGGTTTTTTCCATCCTGTTGTTCTGGTGGACCTTTGCCGCCACGAAAGAGCGCGTTCAGCCGAACCCCGTGAAACCGGACCTGAAGGCGGAGCTTAAGGCTCTGGGCAGGAACCTGCCCTGGATCGCGCTGTTCGTCTCCGGGGTCTTCGCGCTGATGCAGGTCGCCGTGCGCAACGGCGGCATGATCTTCTATTTCAAGTACTTCGTCGGTGACGACGGGACCCGGTTGTTCTGGATCTTCGGTCAGACGGAGATTTTCATGTCGTTGGGTACGCTGGCGCTGATTCTGGGCGTGACGCTCACGCGCCCGCTGACCCGGCGCTTCGAGAAGCGGCATTTGATGATCGCCCTGACGGTGCTCAGTACGCTGACTTCCGTGCTGTTCTTTTTCCTGTCGCCGGACCAATACCTGGCCATGCTTGCACTGAACTGCCTGGGCTCGCTGATCGCCGGGCCCCTGGCCCCGCTGGTATTCGCGATGAACGCCGACTGCGCCGACTACGGCGAATGGCGGAGCCACAGGCGTACCACCGGCCTCATTTACTCCGGCGGCGGCTTTGCGGCGAAGCTGGGCCTTGCGGTGGGGGCGGGGCTCGCCGGGTACATCCTGGCCCTGTTCGGCTTCGTCGCCAATCAGCCGCAGACCGAAACCGCGCTGCTCGGCATTCGGCTCATGTTCACCCTGTTCCCCGCGGTGCTGTCCCTGCTGGGTGCCGCGGCCATTCTTTTCTACAGGCTGGACAGCGCTCTGGTTGCGCGCATAGAGGCGGAACTCGCGGAGCGGCGACGGTCCGGAGGCAGCTAGTGCTTGGCACTACGCCGCCTGAACGGGCCGCGCCGTTCAGGAAAGCATCTGACGGGCGATGTGGCTTGCGCCAAGCAGGCCGGGCTGGGGATGGGTGACGGCAAGCGTCGGAATCGCTTCCATGATGCGGCGGTGCCGGCCCTTGTTTTCAAAACCGGACCGGAAGCGGCTGTCGGTCAGCAGGTCAAGGTGTCGTTGCGCGATGCCGCCGGCGACATAGATGCCCTGGAAGGCGCCGATAGACAGGGCCAGGTTGCCGGCGATCTGGCCGAGCACCTCGAAGAAGAGGTCGACCGACCGGACCGCATCGGCGTCGCCGGAACGGGCGCGATCGAATATCTCCGGGGCACGGGGGCCCGGTTCTTCGCCGGGGTTGTATGCGCTGTAGATGTTCTCCACGCCCGCACCGGACGCCAGGCGCTCGTCGGAGACCCGGTCGAAGCGGTCCTTGAGCCGGGCGAGCAGTTCGAGTTGTCGGGGCGACTCCGGCGCGAAGCCCACATGGCCCGCTTCGGTAACCAGGGTTGCCGTGATTCCTCCGCGCCGCACCAGTCCGGCGGCGCCGAGGCCGGTTCCGGGGCCCAGGACGCCGATGGTGAAGTCGTCCAGGTTCAGGTCGGGCGCTCTCGCGTTGCCGACCCGGTGGCAGGCATCGTCGGACAACAGGGGAACAGCCCAGGCAACGGCTTCGAAGTCATTGATGAGGCGAACCCGATCCGTGGAAAATCCCGCTTTCAGCGGCCCTTCGGCGATCTGCCAGTGACTGTTGGTGAACTGAACCGCTCCGTCAAGGATCGGCCCAGCCACCGCGAGGCAGATCGTGCCCGCACCCTGTAGCCCGATGTCGAGCAAAAAGGCTTCGATTGCCGCTTCCAGCGATGGGAATCCGGCACAGGAGTAGGACTTTTCCTCCACGAACCCCGTGCGGTCCGGACAGGCGAGCGCGAAGCGCGCATTGGTGCCGCCGATATCGCCGATGACGCAGGGTTCCGGTTTCATGAAGGGGATTGCGCGACAGATCGAGTGAGTAGTCAAGCAGACGGTACGATCGCCATGACCCGTTCCATGATCGACTACGCCGAGGCGGCCCGGCGTTGCCGGGATGCCGGGTTGGACGGCGTCGACAGTACCCGTTGAATTGATTGGCTCCGCCTGCTGGGCTCGAACCAGCGACCCGCTGATTAACAGTCAGCTGCTCTACCAACTGAGCTAAGGCGGAATAACTCAAGCGATGGCCCCGCGGGGCCGTCGCGGCAAGGGCGGCAAGTTTATCGGCACCGGCCCCAATTGCAACTGGGTCAGCCGTTTGCCGGCCGCGGCTGGTGTCCTGTCCGGTTGATTCCTTGTATTTCAGCGTGCCGGCACCCGCTCGAAAATGCGTTCCGCCACGAGTTTTTCGCCGTCCGAGTTGGCTTCGACCAGAACGACAAGAGTCTGCCCGTTCTCACTGAGCCGGAAAGTCTCCCGGCCGGTGGCATCCGTCGCCCTGGAGAGTATTACCAGGTCGCCTTCAAGCCAGCCGGCGGACACCTCCCACAAGCCCCGCTTGCGGTCTCCCCAGGACACGTCCCGGTAGACGCCCGTGTCGTAGCGGATGCCCATGGAGTCGTTGTCCTGCTCGATCACCATGGACTTCGCCTCGAGTACCGGGAAATCCTGGGTGACGAAGGCCAGTGCCCCGCCGCTCGGCAGGCCGATACGCCCCTCGGCGAAATCCCGGTCGGCCCGTGCCATGATCTGCCGCGTGTTCGGCGGCGGGTCGCTCAACTCGGCGTTCAGGACCCACTGACCGTCGATGTCATAGCGGACGGGCGGCTGTTCATCGAGCGGCACGCCGCCGCAGCCAGCCGCCGCAAGCAGGGCCAGGGCGCCGACGAGATTTCGGAACATGCGGCTGTATCCAAGCAACCCGGATGGCCGGCTACTATGACAGAATCGACAGAATCCCGACAAGGCGCGCCAGCCCGACTCTCATCTTCCAATCCCCCGCCGCAACCCGATAAGCTTGGAGGCATGGCGAGACCGTCCCTCCGGCAGATCGCGAAAGTCCTCGCGAGCGCCTCAGTGGTCCTGGCGCTCTTGCCGCAATCCGTGGCCGCAGCCGGGGGATCGGGGGGCTCTCTTCCGAAATCCTTCCAGGACGAGTGGTGCGCCTACCGCACATCCGAGTTCAAACTTCTCACCGACCTGCCGCACCGGCAGGCACTCGCCACCATAAGGGGGCTGAACCGCTTCCGGCGGATGTTCATTACCCTTTTTCCCGATGCCCGCGGCAACGCAAGCCTGCCCATGACGATGCTGGTATTCCGCCGAACACGGGATTTCGTCGAGCTCTCCGGCAGTTCCAGGTACGCTGGCGTCACCCTCCCCTCCATGCACGAATACCGGCTGCTGGCCGCCCACGGGCCGCATGGCGCGCCCACCGACAACGCCTGGCACGAGTACGCCCACTACCTGCTGCGCACCCGTACGGAACGCAACTATCCCCTGTGGTATGAGGAAGGCCTGGCCACGTACCTGGGCGCCGCCGAGCTGGGCCGGAACCGGGTGCGACTCGGCAAGGTGCCCCACCGGCAGTTGGGGCGAGCCGCCCGGGACGACCTGGTTTCCTACCGGGAAACCATCGAAGCGTCGTCCGTTCTGGGCCTGAACAACACCGAGCTTCTCGCCTTCTACGGCAAGGCCTGGCTGCTGACGCACTTCATTCTCCACGGGCACGGTGCCGGATTCGCCGACTGGCGGCCGGCGCTGCAGCGCTACCTCTCCGGCACCGAACGTCAATTCGAGGCCGCTTTCGGCCACTCCCCGGTCGAAACGGGCGAGTTGCTCCACCGGTACATCGAAACGGGCCGGCTACCCCGGCAGACCCTCCGGCTACCCGATTCCGAAACCCTGACGCCGCCGCGCGCCTGCCTCTCCGCAGAAGAGCGCGACTACGAACTCGCCCTCGGCATCACGCCGTTGAACGCCCCCGTCGCAATCCAGGCGCTCGAGTCATTGGAACCCGACGCGAAACACCTGACCGCGCTATCCCAGGCGGTTTGGAGCGACCACGTCCGGGCACAGGCCCTGGTGGACCGGGCCCTGGCTCTCGCGCCCGCCGACCCGGAGGCCAATGTGCAGTTCGCCCACCTGCTCGTGCGCGGATGCGCCTTCTCCAGCGCCTCCGCCTGCATCGGCAAATGGGCTCGCGCCGTTCACCGCTATCTCGCCGTGCTGGAGCGTGATCCGGGCAGGTACGACGCCGCCTACGGCCTGGGCGTCGCCTACCTCCACACCGGCCGTGCACCGGATGCCATGCCCTACCTGCGCCTCGCCTACGAAAAAGTCCCCTGGGAAGTGAGCGTCAACTTCTATCTCGGCGAGGGTTACCGAATCGCCGGCGACCCGCGCGCGGTTGCACACCTGCGGAACGCCCTGCACTGGACGTCCGACGCAACCTGGCGTGAACGCGCGGAGTTCGCACTGCAACGCCTATTGGATGAAACGTAGTTTGCCAAGGAGCGTCCGCCTGGCGCGCCGGGACGAGAACGTGGAACGAACAACCCCGAAGCTCGGGAAAGAGTTCGTATGCGGCGCTTCCCTTTCGGCGCGTTAAGCTCGTCCGAACACCTTGAATACAGCAGAGTGATGTGGCCGTGCGCCGAAAGGGAAGCGCCGTATGCGAACTCGCTGTTGCGACCGACGATATTCTGTTTAACTGGTTTTTCTTTAAAATCAACGGCTTAAAACTTGTTCCATGCAAGTCGGGAACCCGGCGCACCGGGACGAGGACGTGGAAGGAACAGAAACCCGCTGGGAGAGAGTAGGTGTGCGGTACGGGTATCCGGCACGCCAAGCGGACGCGTTTTCGTGGAATTCGAGGGC
>JAPPHD010000186.1 GCA_028821125.1 Gammaproteobacteria bacterium | reverse complement strand
AACCACCCTCCCCCGGGGGGGGCCCCCCAACCCCCGGGGGGGCCCCCCCCAAAAAAACCAAAACACCCCCCCCCCCCCACCCGGGCCCCCCCCCCCCCACCGCAAGCTCCCGGAGGGCGCGCCCCACGGGGCCCGTGGCGGTGTTGCGACCCTTGGCAATATGCTGGATATTGCCTGCGGGCCGCGCCTTGCCACAAGCCCCGTGGGGCACGCTGAATACGTAGAAAGACGTGTGACACGACACTAGTCACAGAGAGGCAGGAATGCAGGCGGTACCATCACTACTGGACGCGAACGACAGCGTCTTCATCGTTGTCGACGTGCAGGACAGGTTCCTCAAGCGCCTGGACAAGGAGGTTTCGGAACAGGTCACCGAGAGAATCTGCTGGCTGGTCAAGGTGGCGGATTGGCTCGACGTTCCAATCCTTGTCACCGCTGAGGAAATCGCGGCGGTCGGCCCGACGAATGCCCGGGTTCGCGGCTGTATTCCCGAGTCCAGCGAAGATCTCGACAAGGTTGTGTTCGACATGGCCGGCCAGGCCGACATCCTGAAACGGGTCGACGAAACCGGCAGGAAAACCGCGGTGCTTGCCGGCCTGGAAACCGATGTCTGCGTGCTGCACTCGGCGTTCGGGCTCGCCGGCGAGGGATATCGGGTTGCGGTGGTTGCCGATGCCTGTGCCTCGCCCCAGGCAGGGCATGAGCATGGGCTGGCGCGCCTGCGCGATGCGGGCATCGAACTGGTGAGCACCAAGGGCCTGTTCTTTGAATGGGTTCGCGATCTCGAGGTTTGCCACAACTTTTTCCGGAACAGCGGTATCGGCACACCCAAGGGTCTCTACATCGGCTGAACGGGCTGTTCAAGATGGGCAATTGCCTCATTCGAAATCTGCGGTTCCTGCTCGTTGTCGGCACGTTCGGCTGTATGCCCGAACCCGATGGTCCTCAAATCGGCGACGCGCCGGGAACGTTCGCGCTCACCGGCGTCTCGGTAATCGACGGTCGGGGCGGCCCGGCACTCGGGGGCCATACGGTGGTTGTTCAGGACGGTTGGATCGCAACCGTGGCCCCAACGGATGCAGTGCGCCTGGATGGTATCCGGGAGATCGAGGCCGACGGCCAATTCCTGATTCCCGGGCTGTGGGACCTGCACGCGCACACGTTCGCAAACGACGCCGTGTTCGATCTGTATCTGGCTGCCGGCGTTACCGGCTTGCGTGACATGGGTTGTTCCGCACAATGCGCCCGATCGCTCTCCGCCCGCCGCGAAGCGCGCAAGGGCAACCCGAGCAAGGGGCCCCGGTTTCTGATGTCCGGCCCGATGCTGGACGGCGACTCTCCTTACGATGGCTATGCGTCTCACCTGCAGATAACGTCAAGCGGCGTTGCCTCGGCGATTTCCCTTCTGACGGAACTCGAAGTCGACTTCGTGAAGGTGCGGGATTTTCTGTCTGTCGAAGAATTCGATCTGATTGCCGGCGAAGCTGCGAAGGCGGGCCTCAAGGTTGCGGGACATATTCCGACGGCCGTGCCTGCAGCCAGGGCAGCCGCAGCCGGCCTGAGCACGGTCGAGCACGAGGGGAGCCTGTTTGGCGGATTGATCCTGGCGTGCGCAAAAGATGAAGAGCGGCTTCGAACGGAGTTGCTGCAGATGATGCGCAGCGCAACCGGGAGTGGCGATGTCGAGGCCCTGTATGCTCAAGCGCTAGGGGCGGGGTTCATGAGGCGCCTGCTGGATTCATTCGACAGTGATAAGGCGGACGACCTCGCTCAGTCGTTCCTTGAACACGGCGTCGCAGTCGTGCCGACGTTCATCGTTCAGGACCCCCGGCTGCGCGCCTCCGACCCGGTGGTCGGTGGCCGTCGCCTGCTCGCTGACCGGGCCATGCAACTGGTTCCCAACCGTATTGTTGAATCCTGGCGGGAATCAGCGGCTACGCACGTTCTCGGCCAGGCTTTCAGCGAGGCGGATCGCGCCGAGATGGCCCGGCACTTCGCACTGTTCGCAGACCTCGTAGGGAGGTTTCACGAGGCAGGGGTTCCGATACTGGCGGGCACGGACGCCGCTTTTCCCGACGGAACGCCATGGGTCTGGCCGGGTTCCAGTCTGCATGACGAACTCCAACTGCTGGTAGAAGCGGGCCTGACGCCGGCGGAAGCGATCGCGTCCGCGACCGGGAAAGCGACCGCACATCTTGGTTTGGAGAACCTGGGAACCATCGAACCGGGCAAGATTGCGGACCTGGTGCTGCTCACGGCAGACCCACTGGCGGATATTGGCAATACGCGGGAGATCAGTGAAGTGATCGTCGATGGAATATTCATCGATCTCCAGGCACTGCATGCGCGTCTCGAGAAGCTGGACATGGACTAACAATGCCAAACAACGAACAGATCGCTCGCTATGTCAAAGAGCAGGCTGCACTGGACAATGGCGGCGGCAGCACAAGTCATCAGCGCGACTTGATGCCAAGGGATGTCAATGAGATCGTTGAGCCGGAATCATGCTCAGACAATTGCTGACTTGCTTGGAAAGGAAAACCAGTTGAGCCGAAACAACAGACTAATCTCTCCTGAACAGCTCTCGAGAATCAACGCCCCCATAGAAACGGCACGGACTTTGCCGGCAGAGACGTTTTATGGCAAGGCATTCTACAATGCTGAGCGCAAAAACATCTTCAGCAGGCATTGGGTGTCGGTACTGTTTGACTTCGATGTGGCTGAACCGGGGCAGGCACTGCCTTTTGAACTCTGCGGCATGCCCCTGTTGGCAATTCGTGGGCTCGATGAGAGATTAAGGGTGTTTCACAACGTAGTGCCCTATGACGGATGCCTTGCCCTGCTGAGGCCTGCACATGGGCTTGAACGAATAGAAACGCCTTTTCATGGATGGGTTTACGACCTCGAGGGGAAGCTGTTGGCAACTCCGTATTGGGATGGAACGCCGGAGAGCAACCTGCAATCGCTCGCACAGTTCGACACCGACCTGGTTGAGGTTCACTGCGCGACCTTTCTCCATACGGTATTCGTGAGCCTGTCGCGTGAACCACCGTCTTTTCGGGACCATGTGGCGCCCATAGCCCGGCAGTTCTCAGACTACGACTTTGATCAGGTAGCCGTAGCCACCGATACGTCCGGGCGCCCGATAGTGCCCAGGGCAGTTACGAACTGCAATTGGAAGATCTTTTTCGATATTGACGGGCCCAACGTTCTGCACGAGCATTTCGTACACAGTGATTACAGAAAGTCATCGCTACATCCGCGAGTATCCAGCAATGGAAAGAAAACCTATAGGGAAATTATTGATGGATACCTGATCGGAGTCGGGTTCAACTATGGCGACTTCGTTGAAACCTATGGCGAGCTGGATCCTTCTGAACCTCACCTGGGGCGCGACGGGAAAATGCCGTATCAGGCGGCTTACGTTGATCTCTACCCCGCGATGAGTTTTTCGATTGCCCCGAATTACATAGAGATAGGCATCAATCTGCCTGACGGCGCTGACAAGACGGTCGATCGTCGCATGTATCTGCTGCCCGCATCGGCAGTTACCGATGAAAACGCCGCAAAACGTGAGGAGGTATACGGATTTTTCAGCAAAGTAGCTGCCGAGGACAATCGCATTTCTGAAGCCGTCCAGAAAGCGGCTTGCTCGCCGGTCTGCAGCGAGCGCTTTTTCTCTCCTTTCTGGGACAGGATGCGTCACCAGTTTCACAAGTGGGTGGCTGCAGACCTGGCATGAACAATCAGATAAACGCGGGTGACCTTGACAGCGAGCACATTCGCGACACGCCGATTGAACAGGGAGTACCACCACAATGAAGATAGCCGACCGCTGGTTTAAACGGCAACGAATTGGCGACGGGATCACACTATTGTGGGAACCCCATGTCGATCCTCTGATTCGGTGCAATATCTGGCATGTGAAAGGCCGCGATGGGGATCTGCTCGTTGATACGGGGCTCGGCATCGTAAGCCTGCGATCGGCTGCGAAAGACATATTCGACAAGCACATAACCGCGGTGGCCACTCACACACACTACGACCATATCGGCGGAATGCACGAATTCGACAGGCGCATCGTTCATGAAAGCGAAGCGGCGATCATGTCGGAAGGCCTGGCGGAAATGGTGCTGCGCTTTGGGGATTTCAGCGAAGCGGATAGAAGAGAACTGAATGCGCTGGGATACGGAGTCGATTGCGACGAGTTGATAAGTGCCCTGCCCCATGCCGACTTCGAAATCGATGAACACATCGTGCAGCCGGCACCCTGTACGTTGTCGGTTTCAGAGGGGGACGTCGTCGATCTTGGCGATCGCGCATTCGAGATCCTGCATTTGCCCGGTCACTCGCCGGGCAGCATCGGGCTTTGGGAAAAACGAACCGGGGTGCTCTTTTCCGGCGATGCCATCTATGACGGTCCACTGCTCACGAATTTCCCCGGGGCCGACATCGATCAATATGTCGATACGATGCACAGGCTCAGAACCTTGCCGGTTCGTGTCGTGCACGGGGGGCACGAAGACAGCTTCGGCAGGGAACGGCTGATCGAGATAGCGGATAGGTATCTCGAGCTTTGGCGGCATGACATGACAACCAAGCTCTCCAACCCAACCAATTCTTGAATCGGTCGCACCAGACACCATTCGAAACGCACAACTGCGCAAGTCCAACTATGAGCAAACGTTACGTGGACGTTACTCCATGAAGCCGTTCATCGCTGTTCTCGCTGCCCTATGCGGCGCGCTCTGTCCGGCTGACGCGCCGGCCGAAACTCCCAACGTCGTGCTGATAGTTGCAGACCACATGGGCGCGAGTGACATCGGCGCCTATGGTGCAACCGACATCGCGACACCTTCTCTGGACACTCTGGCGGCACAGGGTGCGCGCTTTACGAACTACTACGCAGCGGCGCCGATCTGCGGCCCGTCGAGAGCGGCGATGCTGACGGGGAAGTATCCGGCGCGCATCGGTTTCGAAGACAACATCGGTTACGGCAGCAGACTGAGTGCGAAACTCCCGACATTGCCCGCACTGCTAAAGCGGCAGGGTTACGAGAACGGGCACTTCGGCAAGTGGCATCTGGGGCAGTCCGAGGAAACGGACCCGCTCGCGCGCGGTTTCGACGAGTTTCTCGGGTACCACCACTGGTCCGTCAACCACTACACGCACCGCAACGATAACGGCGAAGAGTCACTCACGCACAATCGGAGCATAGTGGAGCGGGACGGTTACCTGACGGATATCCTGACCGACGAGAGCATTCGGTTCATGGAAGAGAACCGCGATGATCCGTTCTTCCTGTATATCGCCTATAACACGGCACTGCCGCCTTACCTGGGCCCCAATCTCCCGCCGGAGGTGTGGGACGTCGGCTTTGATGTCGGAACAGCCACCCGGGATGACTACGTGGCGATGGTAGAGGCGATGGACGCAGGTATCGGCAGGCTGCTGGACGCGCTAGACGACCTTGGCCTTGCCGAGCATACGCTGGTCATGTTCACGTATGATCACAACGGTCGTCACCTGGTTCGAAACGAGCCGTTCTCCGGCGGTTTTGCCACGCTGAACGAGGGCGGCATTCGCGTACCGCTGATCATGCGGTGGCCCGGCAAGCTCCCGGCGGGCGAGAGGCTGCACAGGCCTGCGATCGGCATGGACATCGCAGTAACGGTTCTCAACGCCGCCGGCGTCCCGTCGGAGTCGCTGAATCTCGATGGCCGTGATCTCGTGAATGACCCCGCGCCCGACGAACAGAGGACTTTCTTTTGGCGCATAACGCTCGGTGATTTCGGCCAGGCCGCCGTTCGACGCGATAACTGGAAGCTGCTGGTCAATCGGTATGCAACATTCAGCAGGCCGACCGTTTACCTGTACGATCTTGAAACCGACCCGGGCGAATCGAGAGATCTGTATCATCAACGGCAGGGTCTCGCCGACCGCCTGCACCGCGAACTCATCGAGTGGGAAGCGTCCGTCGCCGAGCCCGATCCGCCACCCCGGCGAAGCCGCTCCGCGAAGCCCCGGTGAAACAGATCGCATCCAGCCCCGCCCGTTCTCGTCAACCTGCCGCTGTTTCGGGATGTTCTGGCCGAGCGGCGCGCTTCGCACCCCGTGCCTGTGGCTGGTCAACGCCTGTGGCTGGTCAATGGGTGACCAACTCCGCCGCGATGCGCTCCGCGAGCAGGTGCGACAGTCGGAATTGCTCTTCGGTTCCGCAATCCGCAAGCAGTTCATCCAAGTCGTCGCGACCCAATGAGGGAAATACACAACTCTCGTCGGCTTTCACGAACCCCTGGTGCAGGGAGGCATCGGGAATCCAGATTGACGCGCCGTCTTTGGCGCTCCAGTTCCAGGCTTCGCGGACGCCCATGCGGAAGTACGGCGCGAGCTTGTGGCTCGAATCCACGCTGCGATCGACTTCGGCGACCAGGTCGGGTACCGGATGGCCCTTGTCCGTGTCCAGATAGCCCTCGACCTGGCGGGCGCGAATGGCTCGTTTGGCGTCGACAAAGATGCTGGTGTCCGGTTCGAAAGCGCCATCGACGCTCAACAGGCGGGAGGCGAGCGCCACGTGGAAGCCGGGGAAGCGGCCTCGTCGGGCCAGTTCATCCTCAAGGTGAGCGAACAGACGGGATATGATCCAGGCGCGCGATTCGCGTGCGACGCCCGGTGCGGCAACGAATTCGGCAATGCCTTCCGCCGCATCGTAGCGGCACCTCGGCGCGTGATCGTGGTTGGTGAGACGATCGAACAGGTGGCGCGGCATGGGCACTTCCACGCGTACGGGCCCGAACGGCTCCTTGGGTATTTCCCCTGGTCTGTTTTCGGGAGCGCCAGGCGCTGAGGTGGAAGATCGGACGGTGTACTGCATCTTCATCAACCGTGGTCCGAGCGTGCGGGCGATCATACATCCCGGCACAGCAGCCAGGCCAGACCGCATGGCAGAACGCCCACATCGACTGGGGCAATAGCTTACTTCCGGAGACCCCTGCCGGTCTCCTCCCTGAGCGGTTCGATGTCGAGTTCCCAGTCTGCATGATCGGCGGCGCTGGCCGGACCTATTTTTCCTTCCGCCGAATGGAGCAGGGTTTCCGGTTCGTGAACCACACCTTCCTTGACTACAAATCGAATATTGCGCGCGTTCCTGATGTCCTCCAGGGGATTGCCTCTGACCACCACCAGGTCGGCGAACTTGCCAACTTCGACGGAACCGATCCTGTCCGCAACGCCAAGGGCCGCGGCCCCGTTAATTGTGGCTGCTTTCAGGACGGCAACCGGGGGCAGTCCGGCGTAGGTCATGGCGAGCAGTTCCCTGTGATAGGCAAAGCCCGGCAGCAGGCTGGTGTAAACCGGCTCGTCGGTGCCAACCACCAGGAGGTTTCCGCCGCCCGCTTCATAGAGTGCCATGAGTTCCGCCACGCGTTGATTGAATTCCGGTTCATCCGACTCGGGCGGCGGGGGGCCACGCCTCTCAAGGAGCCGCTGAGCATAGGGAGTAAAGTACTTTGCTTCATCGACCCAGACCATTTCTTCAGGATGTTCACGGCGCAGATTGATGCCGCCGTACATCTGCAGGTTCGCGTCGTAGTACACCTGGTGCTCGATCATCAGGCTCACGATTTCATGCAATTCCGCACTCGGGGCGTCCCCGGGTTCCAGCGAAAGCGTAAGTTGATGCTCTATGCGATCCATACCCATCAGGATGGCATCACGAGTAGAGACGTCGTATTCGACGTTGTAGTTGGCAAGATGCCCCGTCGTCGTCAATCCGTTCTTGTGCGCCTGCTCGATGATGGTTCTTGCCTCACCCGGCGTTGCCTGTTTGATTTTTATGCTGACAACGCCTTGCCGGGCCCATTTGTCGACTTCGTCCCTGATCTCGCTTTCCGTGATGTCATTCGGCCAGGCGACACACTCGTCAGCGGCTACCTGGACTTGATATTCGCAGCGAAACCCACCGAAGTAAGGGCCGGAGGCAAATATGCGCGGCCCGATAGCTTCGCCTGCCTCGATTCGGTCCCTCCGGGCAATGACGCGCTCGGGATAAAACTCGCCCGCCGACCAGGTTGCGGTTACACCGTTGGCAAGGAAGACGAGACCGTTGTAGGCAACCTCCTCAACACGCCCCTTGTCGATGAGATCCAGGTTGTAGTGCGCGTGCAGGTCGATCAGACCAGGCAGAATCGTTTCCGAGTCGGCCAGCTCCAGGATTCCGGCAGGCGTTGACCCTTGCTCATCGGCGGGAACGTCGATACCCGCTATTTTGCCCCCCTGGACAAGAATGCCGCTGTTGCGCCGGCGAGTGTCGCTGATGCCGTCAAACAGCCAGCCACCACGAATCAACAACGATCCTGCCTCTGCGCCAACAGCTTGAGCACCGACCAGGGCCGGTGTGAGGCCGGCAAGAAAGGCGATTGCATACGTTGCGGGTCTGTTCGAATGTTGCATGCTGACGGTTTTTCCCTGTGGATGTTCGGCTGCCCTGAAACGCTTCAACAACCTGCGCAGCCATGCCGCGTACAGCGCCGAAGACTCGAAGTTCGTTGCGCATGGAGAAGTATAGCCAGCCGCAACATGCCTGGAGGCAATCACGATTGACTGTCGAGGGGCTCGTTAGAAAGATGCTGCGTCATGAAGACGCGCCGACGGGTGGGAAACTCCGGTTCGGCCCAATGGGAGGCTGCGTCGCCTCAGGCCTGCAAGCGGATCGGCGTGCCGTCGAAAAACCGGCCGAGCCGAAACTCGGACAGATCCATGCCGGCGCCGGCGCTCGTCAGCAACCCGGCGATCGCCCTGCCGGCGCCGGGGCCGATGCCGAAACCGTGGCCGCTGAACCCGGTCGCGATGTAGAAACCCGGCAGCGACTCGGCTTCGTCGATCACCGGCACGGCGTCGGGCGTTGTTTCGACCACACCGGACCAGGCCTCGGCCATGCCGATACCGGCAAGCTGGGGAAACCGCTCCGCCAGCATGCTCCGGATACCGGCTACGGCCCGCGCGCGCGGTTGCGGATTCAGCACCCTGGTCTTCTCGAACGGCGAGGGCGCATCGAGCCGCCAGCGCCTGGGCGTTCGCCATGCATCGATGAACTCGCGGCCGATCGACAGGCGCACCCCCCCGAACTCCCGCCGGAAGGCCGGCAGGTATTTGAACGCGAAGCGGAACGTGGCGGGTACGATGGGGTGTTCGAGAAAGGCGCTGTGCGCCACGTTGTAACCGCCGTCCTGCCGGCGCCGTATGCCCGCCCTGCTGTCCCACAGGCAGGTATTCAGCGCGTTCGCGCCCGGGGCCGTGCGTACTACGGTGCCGTTCAGGGTGAGTTGGGGCAGCGCGATGTCGAGAGACCGGCAGAACATCGACGTCCAGGCGCCCGCTGCGCAAAGCACTGCCGATGTCCTGATCGTGCCCCGTTCCGTCACGACGGCGGATACGCGCCCGGCCCGGGTCTCGATACCGCGCACCGCGCAGGCGGTCAGGATCGATGCACCGTTCCGCGCCGCTGCCCGAGCGATCGCCGGGGCGGCCTTGTGGGGTTCGGCCTGACCGTCGCTTGCCGTGTAGATCCCGCCGGTCCACGTGGCGGTGGCGCCGGGAGCGAGCCGCGCGATTTCGGCGCCGGAGACCATGCGCGTGTCGAGGCCATGCTCCCGGGCGGTGGGCAACCATGCCGCATAGCCCTCGAGTTCATCGTCGGTTCTGGCGGCATACAGGCAACCGGTCTGCTCGAACCCGACGTCTTCACCGATCGCCTCCGCCAGCCCGCGCCAGATTTCCAGGCTTGCCATGATCATCGGCATCTCCCGCGCGTCCCGCCCCTGCTGCCGCACCCAACCCCAGTTGCGGCCCGATTGTTCGCCCGCGATGTGGCCTTTCTCGCACAAGGCGACCTGCACGCCCTGCCTGGCCAGGAACCAGGCGGTGGACACACCGACGATGCCGCCACCAATGATGACGACTTCCGCCGATTCGGGGATGGAATCGGGGCGCTTGAACGGCCGCGACCAGGTTCGCGTTACCAGATCCGCCGGGACCGGATTGGTCATCTTCTTCCTCCAGTTGGCGGATGAAGGATGTTGGCCGAATCGACATTGCAATCAACGGTCGCTGTTCGGTCGGTCCGGGGCATCGAATCGTCAATCCGACCGCGGCAATGGAGCCTGTCTGGCCTTCACGGCAAGGGAATCGGGTTCATGTGCATCGGCACGTCGTACCCGCGCTGTACGGCGGGCCGTGCGGCGATGTCGACGTACCAGCGCTGCAGGTTCGGATAGTCGGCCCAATCGATGCCCTGCCACTCATAGCGCGATATCCAGGGCCAGGTTGCCATATCCGCAATCGAATAGGCGCCCGACAGGCATCCCCGCCGGGCTACGCGCCGGTCCAGCACCGTGTACAACCGCTTCGCCTCGGCCGCGCAGTGCTCCTCCGCAAAGGGGGCGTTGCCGGGATGGTAATGGAGGTAGTGATGCGCCTCGCCGAGCATGGGGGCGACACCGCTGGCCTGCAGCATCAGCCATTCAATGGTTTCCCATCGGTCGTCGCCCCGGAACCGATGATGGCGCTCCGCGAGCCAGAGGAGGATGGCGGCCGATTCCATCAGCGTGCGCCCCGAATCCCGGTCGACGATGGCCGGAATCTTGTTGTTCGGGCTGATCTTCAGGAAGTCCGGCTCGAACTGTTCGCCTTCGCCGATATTGACCGGATGCACGTCGTAGTCGCAACCGAACTCTTCCAGGGCGATGGATGCTACCCGGCCGTTGGCCGTGTGCCAGGTGTAAAGGTCGATCATCGCGGCGTGCCCCCTCATCCGCCTGCAGGACATCCTGGAAGTGTAACTGGGCGCAAAACGCCCTGTCCCGCATTGAGGGCTGTCGCCCGGTACTGCGTCACTACGGGAATCGACAGCGGGAGCAGCCGGCAAAACCCGGATGAAGGAGACGACCCATGAGACTTGCGAGACGAACCGACCCGCGCGCCCGCCCCCGCGGCGCGCGCGCTTTCCCTGCGTCCATGGCGCGATGCCTGTTGCGCGCGCCCGCCGCCACGCTGCTGGCCTTGCCCGGCCTGTGCCTGGCACCGGCGGTGTCGCTTTCCGGAGAAGCCGCTGACGACAGCTTGGTGGAGGAGATCCTGGTTACGGCCCGGTACCGGGAACAGGGTGTCCAGGACGTCGGCGTTTCCGTGAAAGCCTTCAGCCAGGACGACATCGACCAGCTCGGCATCTCCGACCTGAACGGGCTGACCCGCTTCACGCCCAGCCTCAACATCCAGGAGCGCGGCCCGAACCGGAACGAGATGAACATTCGCGGCGTGACCAACTTCCTGGTCACCCAGGACCTCGTGCCGTCCTCCCGCCCGGTGGGCATCTACCTCGACGACTCGCCGGTCAACACACTGGGCGGTGCCCAGTTCGATGTGCGCTATTTCGACCTGCAGCGCATCGAGATCCTGCGCGGCCCCCAGGGCACCCTGTTCGGCGAGGGTGCGAGCGCCGGCGCCGTGCGCTATTTCACCGAAAACCCGAGCCTGACGGAGTTGGAGGGGCGCCTCGAAGTCGAACACGCAACCGTGGGCCAGGGCGGTTCCGATGTCGGCGCCCGAGCGGCGGTGTCGGTGCCCCTCGTCCAGGACAGATTGGGAATCCGGCTTTCCGGCGGGCGTTTTGCGGTGCCGGGGTATCTCGATGTCATCGAGGGCGACCACGACGTGAACGACCTTGAAGCCACCCTGGTCCGTGCCGTGGTGCTCGCCGCACCGAACGATCGGGTGACCGCCCGGTTCATGATCCAGTTCGACGACTCGGAAGTCGGCTCGCTGGGCCTCTACACCGGCGACCCCGGAGACCGCAAGACCAATCTCCCCCAGAGCGACGACCGGATCGATGACGAAGCGCTCGTCACCAATCTCAAGATCGACTGGTCGGTAGGGCGCTTTGTCGCGACCTCGGTGACGAGCTACTTCGACCGGGAACGACAGCGCGCGGTATACGACCAGATCTATTCGGCCGTGGGCTCCCTGGCGTCCATTCCCTTCTTCGGCTTCAAGGACAACTCGTTCATCAAGGACCAGATCACCTATGAACAGTTCAGCCAGGAGGTGCGGCTCGTCTCCCAGTTCAACGGCCCCTTCCAGTTCACGGCCGGCATCTTTTATCGCGACTTCGAATTCACGACGGGTGGCATCGATGTGACCAGCAACGTGTACCCCCTGTTGGGCTTCCCGAGCACCAATCAGACGGAGATCCTGGATGCACTCGGATTTCCGACACCGGATCCTGTGATCGTCAATGAGGGTGAACAGTTTTCCGCCTTTCTCGAAGTCGAGTACCTGCTTGCCGAGCGGCTCAAGCTGATCGCCGGTGCGCGCAGTCACAACGAGAAACTCGATGTCGCCTCGCCGTCCGCGGGGCTCTTCCTGGGTTTCACGCCGCTGTTGCTGCCCGCCATATCCGAAAACGTCGACATCGACGTCATCCTGCCCAAAGCGGCCGTGGAATTCTCAATGACCGACGATGTCCTGCTGTACGGCCAGTTCGCCTCCGGCGCCCGCAACGGCAACATCAACTCCACCGCTACCCTGGGCAGCATGGAACTGTTCGCCCCGGGTTCCAGCGAGGGACTTGCGGGCTACGGTGACGACCGGACCAATACCTTCGAGGCCGGCATCAAGTCCCGCTTCGCCGACGGCCGGGTGACGTTCAATCTCAGCGCCTACTATACCGACTACAAGGACCTGCAGGTGGTGGTGGCCACGCCGCCGCTGGGCTTCGGCCTGCTTCTGAACGCGAGCAAGGCGGTCTCCAAGGGCGCCGAATTCGACCTGTACGCCGAGCCGGTCGACAACCTGTCCCTGTTCCTCGGCGCCAGCTATACCAAGGCCGAACTCGACGACGAGCTGGTGGTCAACCGGATCACCGGGCAAGCCCTGGAAAAAGGCACATCTCTGCCCTTCGCACCCGAGTTCACGCTTACCGGGGGCGGCGAAGTACGGTGGCCCCTGGCGGCCGGCAGAACGCTCTACGTGAATGCCACGTTCTCGCACACCGGCAAGTACCGCAACGGTCTCGGGGGCGCCTCGACAGAGTCGGAGGACTTCACCGTATTCGGCGCCGGGGCGGGCCTGCGGACGGAGAGCTGGTCGCTCGACGTGCGCGCATCGAACCTGACGGACAAGAAACACTCGGTGGCGAGCAACTTCTTCGATGCTTTCGTCATCGCCAACCTGGGTTCGATTCCGCCGGGGATAACGTTCAACGAGAATTTCATGCTGCAGCCCAGGATGATCCGGGCAACGCTGCGCTTCAATCTCTGAAACGCGCGTTGCAGGTACCCTGAGGTCACAGCGTGGCGTCGGCGTTCGCACCCGGTTGCGAAACGGACGATGCGCCGAGGACATGGCTCTCCACCACGGCCAGGCGTGCACTGATCAGGGTTTGCCCTTCCTGCAGCCTGCCGATCCTGGCACTCAGGCCGTCGTCGAGTGCCTTGATCTCGGCGCGAAGGTCGGTTTCGAGATTGGCCATTTCGCCACGCAGGTTGTTTTCCAGATTTGCCATTTCGCCGCGCAGGTTCGACTCAAGTCTCGCCATGTCCGCGCGGAGGTTCGACTCAAGGCTCCCCATATTCCCGCGCAGGTTCCCCATTTCCCCGTGCAGCTTTTCTTCGACGCCTACGATCCGTTCCCGAAGGCTCTGGATGTCGCTTCGGTGCCATCCCGAAACCGTGAGCATGAGTGCGCCGATGGCGACGGCCGAGCCGATGATCGCCCAGAACTCGGAACTGAGGCGGATTCGTGTGTTCTTGCTGGCCATCGTCGACGTGCCATGCCCCCCGACTGCAATTTCTGGACGGTTCAGACACCGGAATCCATTATACCGGCCGCGCGCCGCCGCGGAAGCGCTCCGCCGTACGCCCAATGCGCGAGTTGGCGTAGGACATTGTCGATTCCAGCTCCCGCGAGTCCGGCGGGTTACATCGGTTCGGCGGCGGCGTTCGCAATGGCGAGGGAGTCCTCAAGCCAATCGTGCAGGTACTTCGCATACCCGCGATCGACATAGAGTTCGAAGGCGTCCGTGCCGGCCGCCACGATGACGGCCGCTATTTGTGCGAGGCGCGTCGGGCGGCAACCGCCCCTCGAGAAGCTCTGCTCGCGAAAGTCGAGCCCGGAGCCTGCAGCCAGTACCTCGCGGGCTCGCCGGCCCTCGATGCGCAGGACCGAGTATGCCGCCGACTGGTCGACCGCGTTGTGGAGCAGGCCGGCAAGCCCGGTTGCGCACCGTTCGATCATCGCCGATGCCGGTTGCCGACGGCCGACCAGCAGCCAGTGATCGGGGCCGAGCCACAGGCTTTGCGGATCTTCGCCGGCCGTGCAGAGCGGCGGCGCCAGGTCGAGGCGGCGGACTGCGTCGCCGGCGGCCTGCCGCGAGACCCGGAGCGAGACGAGCGAGCGGTCCGGTGCCGTCTCGATGCGAATGTCGAACCGGTCAGGCACGCATCCGTTCCCCGGCGGGATCGTAGAAGCAGGGATCGACGATGCGCACCGGCGTGTTGCGGCCGTTGTCGTAGACCAGCACCTCTTCGCCCTTGCGGCCAAAGCCCCTTTCGATGAGGCCGATGCCGATGGTCCTGCCCAGGGTGGGGCTGTCGCAGGCGCTGGTGACGAAGCCCTCGCTCCGCCTCGTGCCGTTGCTCACTGCAACGAAGTGGGCGCCCGCCGGGACGCTCGCGTTCGCATCGAGTGGTTCGAAGCCCACCAGTTGGCGCCGGTCCGCCCGCCGGTCGTTGGGCCGGGCGAGCGACCGCGCGCCGATGAAGTCGCGCCGCTTCCTGTCGACCACGGCGCCGAACCCGATATCCAGGGGATTCGTTGTGCCGTCGGTATCGACACCGACATGCACGAAGCCCTTCTCGGTGCGCAGCACCATCAGCGCCTCGACACCGATCGGCAGCAACTCTCCCGGGCCGGCCGCTGCCCGGAGCCGCTCGATGATCGGCACCGCACGGTTCGACGGTACGCTGAGTTCATAGCTCTGCTCGCCGGAAAAGCTCACGCGCTGCAGGCGGTACGGCATGCCGTCGGCGAGTCGTCCCCGGGCAAAGCTCATGTGCGGGAAGCCGGCGGTCGACAGGTCGATCAATCCCGGCAGCGATTGCAGAACGCCCCGTGCATGCGGGCCGGCGAGGGTTGCCACCGCCCACTGGGACGTCACGTTGCTCTGTACTACCTGCATGTCGAAAAACTCGCACTGATGCCATTCCTCGAGCCAGGCGCAGATGCGTTCCGCGTTGCCCGACGTGGTGTTGACCAGGAAATGGTCATCGGCGATGCGGACGAATACCCCATCGTCGATGACGATGCCGTTCTCGTTGAGCATCAGGCCGTAGCGCACCCGTCCCGGTTTCAGCGTCAGCACGTTGTTGACGTAGATGCGGTCGAGGAATGCGGCCGCATCCGGACCCTTGACTTCGATCTTGCCGAGCGGCGAACCGTCGAAGAGTCCCACGGATTGCCGCACGGCGAGTACTTCCCGGGCAATCGCCGCCTCCCGGTCGGGCCCGTAACAGGCCGGCCGTTTCCAGCTCCCGTAGTCATCGAACACGGCGCCCTCGGCCGCATGCCAGTCGTGCGCGGCCAACCGCTTCGGCGGGCTGTAGAAGTCGCCGCGCCGATTGCCCGCGATCGCGCCGATCGTCACCGGCGTGAACTGCGGCCGGCTCGTGGTGGTGCCCACCTCCCCGGGCGTCCTCCCGGTCAGTTGCCCGAGCACGGTCAACGCGCCGAGATTGCTCGTCTTGCCCTGGTCCACCGCCATGCCGGCCGTGGTGTAGCGCTTCAGGTGCTCGACCGACACATAGTTTTCGCGCACGGCCAGCTCGATATCGGCAACCGTCACATCGTTCTGGAAATCCAGCCACTGGCCGCCGGTGCGCACCGGGGCGGCCGCGCACGGCCGGACCGGCGTACCGCTTTCCTGAGTAAAGCTGCCGCTCGCGGCCCCCACCGCTTCCCACCCCTCGGGATCCCGGTCAGGTACGAAACAGTGGCGCGATTCGTCGTAACGGAGCTTGCCGCCCGCCTGCGAATAGAGTTGCGTGGCCGGGTTCAGTCCCCCGGACATGCCGATGAGATCGCAGTCCACCTGCCGGACCGGGCCGGTGGCGGAGGCGAAGCGCAAGGCCTGCACTCCGAACGATCCCCTTGCCGTCAGCGGCGTGGCGCCTCGGTGTACCGCAATGCCCCGCTCCTCCGCCGCGTCGAGCAACGCCGGCGCCAGGTCGCTGCGCGTGTCGACGATCGCGCACACCGTAGTACCGTTGTCGTGCGCCGCCAGCAGCGAGCGCCACCCCGAATCGTTGTTCAGTACCCCGGCAACGCGCCGGCCGCAATGCACGGCAAAACGGGTGGCGTACTTGTGGACGGCGCCCGCCAGCATGATGCCGGGCAGGTCGTTGTTGCCGAACAGCATCGGCTGCTCGAACGCCCCGGTAGCCAGCACGATGCGCCGGGCGCGCACCTTCCAGAAGCTTTCCACCGCGCCGTCGCCCCGCCAGGCCGCGCTCCTGTCGTGAATCGTCAGCAGGTTGTGGTCGTAGGCGCCTGCGACGGTGGCGTCGGCCATGAGGCGGACGTTGTCCATCCCGGCAAGTTCGGCAAGGGCCGCCGCCAGCCAGTCATCCGAACCGGCGCCTTCGATCTCCATCGGGTCGTGCAGCAGGGAACCGCCGATTTCCATGTCCTGTTCGACCAGCAGCACGTCCTCGCCCCGGCGGGCGGCTTCGAGTGCGGCCCCGAGGCCGGCGGGGCCGGACCCCACGACAAGCAGGTCACAATGGCCGTTAAGGTGCCGGTAGCCGGTGCGGTCCGCGCCGCCCGGCAGGCGCCCGAGGCCGCCGGCGCGGCGCACCGCCCATTCGTAAGCGCGCCAGTCCGGCCACTTGAACATCTTGTAGTAGAAGCCGGCGGGCCACAGTGCGCGCGTGAAATCGAGCACGCGCCCCAGATCGAAGTTGACCGACGGAAAACAGTTCTGGGAGCGGGCTTCCAGCCCGTCGAGCAGCGGCATGGCGGTGGCGCGTACCGTCGGGATCAGTCCCGAACCCCAATCCACGCAGAGCAGCGCATTGGGTTCCTCGATGCCCGCGCTCAGCACGCCGCGGGGGCGATGGAGCTTCATGCTGCGGCCCAGGACCTTTACGCCGTTGGCGAGCAGCGCCGAGGCCAGGGTGTCGCCCGGATGACCGCGATAGCGGCGCCCATCGAAGGTGAACGCGAGCGTACGCCCACGGTCGATACGGCCGCCGTCTGGCCCGCGGAAGGGCTGCGGCGAGCTCATCCGCCCGACTTCGCTGCCGTTGCGCACGGGCCGTCCAGGGCGGGGCGGGGCTCGCCGGGCCGGTAAACCGCGTGAATCCTGTGCGTGACGGTGTCGCGAACCACGTTGAACCACTGGTTGCAGCCGAAGCTGTGACACCAGCGTTCGTGGACGAGCCCTTTCGGATTGTCCCGGTTGAACAGGTAGTCCGACCAGGCATCGTCGTCGACTCCGGGTTGCGGAATCTCCCGCGGGAGTTCGCCGCCGCAACGGAACTCCGCCTCGTCGCGGTCGCCGCAGAACGGGCAGGGAATCCTGAGCATCAGTGCGCCACTCCCGAGGCCGCGCCCTCGTCGATGAGCGCCCCGCTTTCGAACCGGTCCAGTCCGAATTCGGCGATCAGCGGATGCGGCGCATCGTTGGCGACCGTATGCGCCATGGTCTCCCCGCCGGCCGGAATCGCCTTGTACCCGCCGGTGCCCCAGCCGCCGCTGACGTACAGGTTCCGAACCGGCGTATGCCCCATGATGGGCGTCGTGTCCGGTGTGATGTCCACGATGCCCGCCCATTGCCGCATCAGCCTGAGACGGCTGAACGCGGGAAACAGCTCGATGAGCGCCGCCAGGTTTTCCTCGAGGAGCGGTATTCCGCCCCGCTGCGCATAGCTGTTGTAGGCATCGGCGCCGCCCCCGACGACGATTTCGCCCCGGTCCGTCTGGCTGACGTACATGTGAATCACCGGCGAGATTACCACGGTGTCCAGGCACGGCTTGAGCGGCTCGCTGACCATCGCCTGCAGCGCCATGCTGGTGACTGGCACGCGAAAACCCGCTTTGGCCGCCAGCACGCTCGTGTGACCCGCCACACAGATGCAGACCTTGTCCGCTGCGATGGAACCCCGGGTGGTACTCACCCCCGTCACCCGGCGGTTGTCGATATTGAAATCGGTCACCTCGCACTGCTGGACGATCGACACGCCCAGGGCGCTGGCGGCGCGCGCGTAGCCCCAGGCAACCGCATCGTGCCGGGAGATGCCGCCGCGGCGCTGAATGAAGCCGCCGTGCACGGGAAAGCGCGCATCCAGGTTGATCAGCGGCACCAGCCTGCCGATCTCCGCGGGCGTCAACACCTCGGAGTCGATGCCGTTGATGCGGATGGCGTTCGCCCAACGCCGCAGGGCCTCCATTTCGTGATGACTGTGCGCCAGCGTCAGAATGCCGCGCTGGCTGAGCATGACGTTGAAGTTGAGTTCCCGGCTGAGGCCTTCGTAAAGCTTTAGCGAGCGCTCAAAGAACGCCGCGCTCTGCGGCCAGAAATAGTTGGAGCGCGTGACCTGGGTGTTGCGCCCCGTGTTACCGCCGCCGAGCCAGCCTTTCTCCAGGACGGCAACGTTCGTGATGCCGTGATTCTTCGCAAGATAGTAGGCGGTGGCCAGGCCATGACCGCCGGCGCCCACGACGACCACGTCGTAGGCCTTCCCCGGATCGGCGGAACGCCAGGCAGGGGGCCAGCCGCGATGGCCGCGCAGTGCCCGCCCGAGAAGACTCGCAAACGAATAACCCCTCACCAATGCTGTTCCTCAACCTGCCGGCAGCGCCGGACCTCCTGTGCGCGGACCACGCCATCAAACGAGTGACGCACCGAGACCGGCCAACCTCAATGGATTCCCGGAATAAAATAATGTTCCCCGGAATTCGGGGACCTGGCGCTCAGGGACGAGGACGTGGAAGGAACAACGCCGAATCTCGGGAAAGAGTTCGCATGCGGGGCTTCCCTTTCGGCGCGTTAAGCTCGTCCGAAAGCCTTAAGTTCCGCTGGATGATGTGGCCGTGCGCCGAAAGGGAAGCGCCGTATGCGAACTCGCTGTCCGCCGACGGCGATTGTTTCATGGGAGCTTCCAACCCGGCGCGCCGCGACGAGGAAGCGGGAGGAACAACGCCGAATCCCGGGAAAGAGTTCGTATGCGGGGCTTCCCTTTCGGCGCGTTAAGCTCGTCTGAACACCTTGCTTTCTGCTGGACAACGTGGCCGTGCGCCGAAAGGGAAGCGCCGCATGCGAACTCGCTGCACGGTGCTGGGGTTGTTGCACGGAAGCAGAACGGATTTCGGCCTCGAATTGAGGTTGAAACCGGAACTTGCGTTTCATAATGCGTCGGAACGCGCATTGGAGTTCATTACATGAAGCGATTGATCCCCCTGTCCGCCCTGGCGCTGATGTTCGCCGTCACGGCATCCCCAGCCTCAGCCGAAACGGGTCAGGCCATCGCCCACGACGGCTCGTCGATCTACTTCGAAGTCCACGGCAGCGGGGATGAGTTCCTCTTCCTCGGGCCCGGCACCGCGGCGCCGCGGGCCATGCCTGCCGCTCCCGGGCAGCAGCCGCCGCTGGCGGAAGTGGCCGAAATGTTCGCCGGCATCAAACAGGCCTATATCGACACCCTGGGCCCGAAGTTCCGGCTGATCTTCATCGAGTATCCGGGCAGCGAACCGAAGCTCTATACCCTGACCCCGTCGGCGGTGGCGCGTGACTACCTGGCGATCGCGGATGCGGCCGGCGCACGGCAATTCGCTTACGCGGGCTTCTCCTGGGGCTGCGTCACCGGCCTGCAGCTCGCCCTGCGCACCGACCGGATGACGGCGCTGGTCTGCGGCGGATTCCCGGTGATGGACGGCATCTACGAAGACATGCTCACGACCGCCCGCACCATGGCCAGAGGCCCTGCGACCCTCTATGGCCTGGAGTCCGATTCACCGGAAAACGGCCGGCAGTTCCTGACCTACTACGAGGGGCTTCAGAGCTTCGACGACCGCTCGATCCAGGGCGCCCTCGACATGCCACGCCTCAACTGGATCGGCGACCGGGATCTGCCTACCCTGAACGGCAAGCCGCTCACCCACATGGGCCAGCTCATCATTCGCAACCGCCCCGAGCTCGAGGACGCGGGTTGGGATGTCAGAATCATTCCCGGCAAGAATCACCTCGACGGCGCCGCGCCCGATGTCCAGGTCCCGCTGATCGACGAGTGGCTATCCAAAGTACTTCGATCTCCGGCCCCGGATGCGTAAAGTCGGATCCGGCCGCATCGGGACGCTCGATGCTGAATCCCATGACGCCGAAGCACTCCAAAGTTCCACTGTGATCGATCAATGGAGCAACCCGTGAACGTACCCGTCCTCGACAGTGAAAGCGTCTATCGATCCCTGGACATGTCGGCCTGCATAGACCTGATGGCCGCCACCCAGGCTGCCCTCAGCCGCGGCGACATCCGATTGCCGCCGCGCTCGGTGCTCGAGGTTGCGGACGGCGCCGGCTATTTCTTCGTGATGCCCGGTGAAATCGGCGCCAACGAGGTGCTCGGGGCCAAACTGGTCACCCTTTTCCCGGAAAACCCGGACCGCGGCGTACCGACGGTGCAGGGCTACATTCTTCTCTTCGACAGCACCGGCGGTTCGCCTCTTGCGTTGGTGGAGGCAGCCTCCGTTACCGCCCTGCGCACCGCCGCCGCGAGCGGCGCCGCCACCCGGCTGTTGGCGCGGGAAGATGCCTCGGTAGTTGCCATGCTCGGTTGCGGCGTGCTGGCGGAAACGCACCTCCAGGCCATGCTCGCGATTCGTCCCGTGCAGGACGTGCGGATATGGGGCAGGAACCTTGAGAAGGCCACGGCCTTCGCCGAACGCCATGCGGACAAGGGCGGCGCGCGCCTACAAGCGGTAGCCGAGGCCGCGGAGGCCGTGGCCGATGCCCACCTGGTCTGCACGGTCACCGGCAGCAACACGCCCATTCTCCAGGGCGAATGGCTGACACCGGGGGCGCACGTCAACCTTGTGGGTGCCCACAACCCCGCCACCCGGGAAGCCGACAGCGTTGTTCTCGAACGGGGCCGCGTCTATACGGAAATCACCGAATTCGCCCTGGCCGAAGCCGGCGACCTGCTGCTCGCCATCGAGGAGGGACACTTTGCCCAATCCGACATAGTCGGCGAGATCGGCGCCGCATTCGACGGGAAGGTCCCCGGACGAACGGGGGAAACCGAGATAACCGTCTACAAGAGCCTGGGCAACACCGCCCAGGACCTCGCCGCCGCACACTACGTCTACACCCGGGCGACCGGTCAGACCGAAAGCTGAAGCCGATCCTGATTCCCGAAGCGCCAACGTGAAGTCTACCGAGGTCGGTATCCCGGCCCCCGGATGAATCGTCCCGGCGTCGCGCCGGTGTGCCTGCCGTCCTCAATTACCTGTTCCCCGTTCACGAAGACGTGCCTGACGCCGGTGGAAAGCTGGTGCGGCTCGGTCCAGGTGGCATGGTCGTTCACGGTTTCCGGATCGAATACGACCACGTCGGCGAAGTGCCCGGTGCGCAGGCGCCCGCGCTCGGCGATGCCGAGGTTGTCCGCGGGCAGGGCCGTCAATTTGCGTATCGCTTCCTCGAGGCTGATCGCCTGTTCTTCCCGGACGTACTTGCCCAGCAGGCGCGCAAAGGTGCCGTAGGTGCGCGGATGGATGCCCCGGGTCAGCAACTCGCCCTCGGGCGCCACCGCCGCGGCGTCGGAACCGAAGCTGAGCCAGGGCAGCGCCACCTTCCGCTTCATGTTGTGTTCGCTCATGATGAAGTAGATGGCGCCGGTTCCGGCGCTGTCCGCCACAACCAGGTCGACGGCAGCCTCCTCCGCCGTCGTGCCGCGCATCGCCGCGACTTCCGCCAGCGTCTTTCCCGCATAATCATTGAGTTCCGGCGACTCGAAGTCCGTAAGCAGCACGCCTTCCGGTCCAGCCGCCAGCAACAGGTTCTCCCAGGCGCCGTCCGGATCGCGCATCTCGTCCAGAATGCGGGCCCGGGTTTCAGGGTCGCCGAGCCGTTCCAGAAGCCGTTCGGTGCCTCCGCCCGAGGCCCAGGGAGGGATGACGGCGGCAAGGCCGGTCGCGCCCGCGACATAGGTGTACATGTCGGCGGTGATGCGCAGGCCCTCCGCCCGGGCGGCTTCGACCATGCCCACCACGGTGTCGAACTTGTCCCAGTTCGGCTTGCCCGAGAATTTCAGGTGGTAGATCTCCGCGGGAACCCCCGCTTCGCGGGCAATGGTGATGAGTTCGGAAACCGCCTTTTCGATGTTGTTCCCTTCGCTGCGCATGTGCGAGATGTACATGCCACCGTATTCGCCGACGACACTCGCCAGTTCGATGAGTTCCTCGGTGCTCGCGAAGAAAGCCGGCGGGTAGATCAGCGAGCTGCCCAGGCCCATGGCGCCCTCTTCCATGGCCTGCCGGGCCAGGTCGCGCATGGCCTGCATCTCTTCCGGCGTGGGGGCGCGGTTGTCCGCCCCCAACTGGTGCATCCGCAGGGTGGTGGCGCCCACGAACGAAGCCACGTTGGGGGACACGCCGCGGTTTTCCAGCCACTGGAGATACTCGCCCAGGGTCTGCCAGGGCAAGGGTTCGCCGTCATCGAGACCAAGCAACCGGGCAAGCATGTCCGGGGGGCCTGCCTCCGCCACCGGGCCCATGCTGATGCCTTCGCCGAATACCTCCAGGGTCACCCCCTGCACCAGGTCGCTCAAGCCCCGCCCGTCGTCGATCAGGCTGGTGGGCGCCCAGCTCAGCATGTTGATGAACCCCGGAGACACCGCCATGTCCGTGGCATCGACGATCCGGTTCGCGGTGGCCCGGTCCAGCTCGCCGATCGCCGTGATGCGGTCGCCCGTGATGGCCAGGTCCAGCTTCTTCCCCGGCCTGCCGCTGCCGTCGTAGAGGGTGCCGCCGCGGATGATGAGGTCGTGGTGGGCCACTTCGGCCCGGGCGTCGATCCAGCGCTGGATGCGGCGGTCCAGCACCGTCAGCGGCAGCGAGCCGCCGCTGACCACCTGCACGTGGAAGTCCCGCAGGTCGAACGCCTCTCCCAGGGTGTTCTCCGCGCGCAGGCGCAGTTCGCGGATCTTCAGTTCGCCGTGCTTGTAGGCCGTGGCTTGGCCGGGATAGGTGATGTAGCGATCGACCTCGGCGATCACGTTGGTGCGCGTCAGCCCGGTGTTGGCCAGCATGAAGTCGATGGCCTGCTCCCGGGTCCAGCCCCTGGCGTGCAGGCCGGTATCCACCACCAGGCGCGCCGCGCGCCACATGTCGTAGATCAGGCGGCCGAAGCGCTCGTAGGGCGTGGTGTAGATACCCATTTCCTCGCCGAGAAACTCGCTGTAGAGGCCCCAGCCCTCACCGAAGGCGTGGAAGTAATAGAAGCGGCGCCAGTCCGGGAGATCCCGGTTCTCGCCCTGGAAGGAGATCTGGAGGTGGTGGCCGGGAACCGCCTCGTGCAGGCTCAGCGCCGGCAGTTCGTAGAGCGGGCGGCTCGGCAGGTCGTAGAGGTTCACGAAGTACTGTCCCGCGCGCGTGCCGTCGCCGGCGCCAGGCTGGTAGTAGGCGGTGGTGGTCAGCGGCGCGATCTGTTCGGGGATTACGCTGATGCCGTACGGATTGCTCGGCAGACGCGAGAAGAACCGGGGCAGCCGGGCTTCGATGGTCTTGGCGATCCAGGCGATGCGGTGCAGATAGGACTCTTCGTCGCCGGCGTAGAACTGCGGGTCGGAACGCAGGAAGGCCAGGAAATCGGCCAGGTCGCCCTCGAAATCCACCTCGGCCATCACCGCCTGCATCTCCCGGCGGATGCGCCCCACTTCGCGGCGGCCGAGGGCGTGGATGGCGGGGGCGTCCGTATCCAGGCTGGTGTAGTAACGCAGGGCATGGTCATAGGCTTCCCGCCCGCCCGGCAGGGAGGAGAGGCCCACCGAGTTGCGGCAGGCCGGCTCATAGCTCTCGGCGAAAAAGTCCGCGAAGGCCCGGTAGCCGGGATTGATCACCTCATCGATCACCCGCAGGGCGTCGGCGCGCAACTCCTCGCGCACCGGCGCGGCAATGGACTCGGGCATATCCGCGAACGGCTGCGCGAAGACGCTGGCCTCCGGCGTTTCCGATACGTAGTCCGCGATGGATTCCCCATATCCTCCGAGCGACTCGCACGGCTGCGTATAGCCGCTTTCAATCCCTGCCCGCATAAGGTCGAGGTTCTGTTGTGCGAAGGCGCCGAACCCCTTCATGCGCTCCAGCAGGTCCCGGTAATCCTGCTCCGACGAATAGGGTGTCGCCAGGATCACGTCGGCGAAGCCACTGTGCCAGCCGCGCAGGGAATTGATGTTGAAATAGCGGGTATCGAAATCCAGATTGCGCCGTTCGTGGGCCAGCATCCACTCGAAGGCTTCGAACTGTTCGCGATTGGCCGGGCTCAAGTCTTGCTCGTCGATCTCGCCGAGCCGGGCGATGGTGTCGTCGAGCCCGGCGACCCGGGCCGCGAGCGCTTCCGGGCTGAGGTCGTCGACCCGGTCCCGGTAACGGTTTTCTCCCCACAGGGTGGCGGCCAGCGGCGCGGCGCGTACCTGGGCTTCCCAGAAATCTTCCATGAGTGCCTGCAGCGTCTCGTCGGAAGGCGAGGTATGCGCCCAGCCGCCGGCCACGAGCAAGATTGCCGGAACGATGCAGCGCCACCGACCGGTGCGCGAAGTGTGTTGTGCGGTCATGGATTCAACCCTGTTGATTGAGGCGCGATTGCCTGTCTGCTGTGGTTTCAGGACGCATTGCATGCACAATAGCTCAGTCTACGCCGGCGCCGCTCGCCGCTCCGGGCGGTTGTCCCGGGAGGATGTCCCAAGCGGATTGACCCCCAGTCGCCCGCTGCTCACAATCGGGCTGTCAGGACAGGTCCTTCCTCGAGGAGACGAGATGAACTCCAGGGATTCCATCCACAACCTTGCCGGGTTACTCCTGGTATTCGCCGTTTGCTTCGGATTGCCGGCGCATTCGATCGAGCAGCTTCCGGCATCCAGTGAAACCGCCGACCCATCCGAACCGACCCTGGTCGAGCCGGAGCCCGGGCCACATGCACCGCCCACCTCGTTCGAGCCTTATCTGGACGGGGTGATGAGCGCCCTGTTCGAGGACTACGACCTGGCGGGAGCGGTGTTTTCCCTCGTCTACGACGGGCAGCCCGCGTTTTCCAAGGGCTACGGCTACGCCGACCTGGCATCGCGCACACCGGCGGACCCGGCCGTGCACCTCTTCCGCCCGGGCTCCGCCTCGAAGCTCTTCACCTGGACGGGCGTCATGCAACTCTACGAGCAGGGCAAGGTACGGCTCGATGCGCCGATCGCCGAGTACGTGGATCAGTTCCCGATGCCCGGCGGCTATGGCGATATAACCCTGGAACACGCGCTCACCCACACCCCGGGGCTGGAGGACGGCGGCCTGGGCTACCTCTTCGCCGCCTCGCCCGACGACCTGGTGCCCCTGGCGGAGTCGCTGGCACGCTACGCGCCGTCCCAGCAGTGGCCGCCGGGCACGGTGGCCGCCTATTCGAACTGGACCACGGCGCTGGCCGGCCTGGTCGTGGCCAACGTCTCGGGAATGACCTTCGAAGAGTACGTGTCGCGCAACATTTTCGAACCGCTCGGCATGCACGATTCGAGCTTCGACGAGCCCTTGCCGCCGCCCCTCGACGCAAACATGGCCACGGGTTATTTCAACGCCGGCAAGGGGCTCGAGGTGCTGGGCTATGAATACATCAAGAACTTCGGGCCCGCCGGGGCGCTGGCGGCCACTGCCGATGACATGGCCCGGTTCATCACCGCCCACGTCAGCGGCGGTCCGCAGGACGGCCCGCGCCTGCTGCGCCCCGAAACCGCACAACTGATGCACTCGCGCCTGTTCGGCCCCGTCGACGGGCTGCCCGGCATGGCGCACGGTTTCATCGAAGTGTGGCACAACGGCCAGCGGTTCGTGTCCCACGGCGGCGACACGATCGCCTTCCATACCGAACTCATCATTGACCCGGACAGGGACTTCGGATTTTACGTATCGTTCAATGCACCGGACGGCGGGGTGGCGCGAGACGTGGTTGCTCGCGCCGTGCTGAACTACTTCTATCCGGAGGCTGCTGCCGCGGACTCCGAGCCGCCGGAAGGTACGGCCGAACGGGTCGCGAAGATCGCCGGCGCCTATCGCGTCAACCGGCGTTCGCACACGAAAATGGAAGCGGTCGCCGGTCTTGCGTCCGACATCCCGATCGTTCCGGGGAACGACAACCGTATCGTCATACCGCTGCCGCAGGTCGGCGGCGAATACGAGGAAGTGGAACCCTACCTGTTCCGCGAGGTCAACGGCCGCTCGATGCTGGCGTTCCAGACCGACGCATCCGGCGCCGTGGTTCGCGCATTGCCGAGCATGCCGATCATCGCCTTCGACAAGCTGGCCTGGTACCAGACCGCCGGCAATCACCAACTGGTGATCGGCCTGGCACTGCTTGCTGCCCTGTTCGTGGTCATCAACGCCGTGCGCAACCGGTCGGCAATCCGGTCGTCCGGCGGAACCGAGGCCCGGGCAACCTGGACGCTTTTCGGCCTGTCCGTCGTCAACCTGCTATTCGTGCTGGGATTCGTCGCCCTGTTCGCAAACGCGGTCAGCGACCCGGTATCGGTCATGTTCAACTTTCCGCCCACCGGAAGCGGCGTGCTGCTGATCCTGCCGGTCGCCGGCGCCCTGCTGACCCTCGCGACCCTGGCATTCGCGGCAATGCTCTGGATACGGGGCGCCTGGAACCTGGCGAAGCGGCTGCGCTATACCTACGTGACGCTGGTCAATGTCCTGTTCGTGCTCGTGCTGAACTACTGGAACCTGATCGGCTGGAACTACTACTGAGCGGCAGGCCGGGCCATCACCCATGCAGGTAGGGGAGCATGGTTGCAAGGCCGCTGCAACATTGGTCCAATCATCTTGGAAGCCACCCGGGAGTGATCGCATGCTTGCCGCACCACAACGCCTGTTCGGCAACCGCCGGGCATTCCTGAAGTCCGCCATCGCCGGCGCCGCCGCCGGCGCGTTCGCACCGCAGTCTGCGCTGGTGTTCGCTGACCGGGCGGAACCGCTCTCCGACGACGAGCGCCGGCGGCTGCTGGAGCTGGCCAACTTCGGGCGCAAGGCCCCCGCCTCCGGGAGGAAGGGCCTGGTGATCTGCTCCCATCCGCTCGCGTCCCGAGCGGGTGCGGACGTGCTCAAGGCCGGCGGCAACGCGGCCGACGCGGCGCTTGCCGCGTCAATCTGCCAGACCGTGGTGGAACCCCACATGACGGGCATCACAGGCGTGCTGTCGATGCTGTATTTCGATGCCGCGACGGGCAAGACCACCTATGTGAACGGTAGCGCGGCGCGCCCGGCGGCGTCACTCGACGGGTTTTCCCCGGCCGACCTCGCCACCGGCCGCGGTGTCGCCGTGCCCGGCTTCTGGGCCGGGTTCGAGGCGGCCCATGCCCGCCACGGGCAAGCCTCGCGCGAAACCGTCATGGAAGCGGC
This sequence comes from Gammaproteobacteria bacterium, assembly GCA_028821125.1. Lineage (GTDB taxonomy): Bacteria > Pseudomonadota > Gammaproteobacteria > Pseudomonadales > Azotimanducaceae > Azophilus. The sequence goes on along the minus strand of JAPPHD010000186.1, from coordinate 14,660 downwards.
GATCGGCTATGCGCGGGACGGCTTCGAGATCCATCCGTTCCTATGGGGCGAGATTTTCACCGAGTACGCCAGGATCGGCCGCACCCCCGAGGGCCGGGAAATCTTCTCCCGGAACAACACCCTGCCCCGGCCGGGCGACCTGCTCGTGCAGAAGCGCGCCGCGGATACCCTGACGGCGCTGCTCGAGGAAGGCAATGACTATTTCTACCGCGGCGCCTTCGCGAAAGAACTCGTCGACGTGGTGCAGGCGGCCGGCGGCGTGCTCACCCTTGGGGACCTGGAGAAGTACGAGGCGCGCTGGCAACCGCCCGCGGAAGGCAGCTATCGCGGCTACCGGGTGCTCGGCTCGCCGCCACCGGACCATGGCGGCTCGCACCTGATCGAAATCCTCAACATGGTGGAACTGCTCGACCTGCAGAAACTGGGCCCGCCCACCGAGTCCGCCGAGTCGCTGTTCCACATGGCCCGCATCGCCAATCAGGTCTATCTGGACGGGTTCAAACAGCACGACCCGGCGACCCATGAACTGCCCCTGGAACTGATCCTGAGCAAGGACTACGCGCGCATGCGGTTCGAGCTGATGCAGATGAACCAGACGGTCGACGCCGGGCCGGCCCCGCCGCCCGCCGGCAGCAACCACGTAACCGCCGTGGACGCCGACGGCAACGTCTCGACCATCCTGCATTCCTGCATGTCGCTACCCTGGTCGAACGGGCTGTTCGCCGGCGGCGTCACCGTCGTCGCGGCCGGCGCCCATTACATGCGTGTGATGCCAGGCCCCGGCGACCGGATCTCGGCCTACGTGTGCCCCAACATCGTCTTCGACGGCGAACGGCCGGTGCTGGCCTCGGGTTCGCCGAGCGTGAGCCTGTTGCAGAACATCCTGCAAAACACCACGAACATCCTGGATTTCGGCATTCCCATCGGCGAGTCGGTGAACCGGCCCCGTTTCGGGGGCGGGTCCTACACCAGCCCCGGCAAGCTGCTCGTCGAGGTCGACCTCGACGAGAAGGTGCGCAGGTCGGCATCGAAGCGCGGTATCGCCTGGGACGTGGTCAACCCGTGGAACTGGCACCACGGCTCGTTCGAAGGCATTTTCATGGATTCCGACGGCAGGGCCCACGCCTGCGGCGACCCGCGCCGGAACGCCATGGCGTTGGCGGTCTGACAACTGCCAACGAGGGGGATAGCTGAAGCGAAAGGAGGAGATCGGCCATGGGAGAACTCGAGTTGCACAATCCGTTTTCAGCGCTCTCGGGCGAGATGATTCCGGAGGCGGCGGCAATGCTGCTGGTGTTTGTGGTCGTCCTGTTTGCGGGTTCGATACTGATTCCGGGGCGCCGGATCGAAATGACCGATTCGGAGGGGACGACACGCACCTACAGGCTCAACGGGCTGGCACTGTTCCTGATCGTCGCGGTCGTGGCCTGTCTTGCCCAGTTCTTCGGATGGTTCTCCCTGGCAACCCTGTACACCCACTTCGTCGCCCTGTTCGTGGTGACAAACGTGTTCGCATTCGGTCTGTCAGCCTGGCTGTACTGGGGCGGTTCGCGCAACCGGGAGGCGCCGCCGGAGTCGCAGCGGGGCTTCCTGATGGGCCGGGACCTCAACCCGGTCTGGTTCGGCATGGACCTGAAGATGTTCAGCTACCGCCCGTCGCTCATCGGCCTGGCGCTGTTCAACGCGTCCTTCGCCGCCGTGCAATACGAGACCTACGGCGAACTGACGCTGGCGATGGCGCTCTATCAGGTCTTTTTCTTCGCATACGTCTTCAACTACTTTCAGTTCGAACACGGAATGATTCACACCTGGGACATCGTCAGCGAGCGTTTCGGCTGGAATCTCGTCTGGGGCGACTACGTGCTGGTGCCGTTTTTCTATTGCATCGCCGGCTGGTGGCTGGTGCATCCCGTGGGCCCGCCGCTGTCACCCCTCGCCGCCGCCGGGATCGTGCTGCTGTTCGTATTCGGTTTCTGGCTGTTCCGGGGCGCCAATCAGCAGAAGCACCGTTTCAGGCAGGACCCCGACATCAGGATCTGGGGGAAACCGGCCGAAACGCTGGACGGGCGCCTGCTGGTCTCGGGATTCTGGGGCATCGGGCGGCACCTCAACTACACCGGTGAGATCTGCGTTTACATCGCATTCATCCTGACCACCGGGTTCGCATCCTGGGTGCCGTTCCTGTTGCCGGCATGGCTTGCGGGTCTGCTGGTGCACCGGTCCTACCGTGACGAACGCCGCTGCCGCGCCAAGTACGGCGAACTCTGGGAACGCTACAGGCAGCGGGCGCGGTTTGCGATGGTGCCTTACGTCTATTGAGCGCGCTTCCGGGACGCCACGCAAACGGCAATCCCGTTTACAGGTTACTCCGGTATTTCAGATTCGGGTCCGTGGAGCAGTCTGCCAGGAACGCGAACATCGCCGTTCCATCCCGGCTGTCGTAGAAGCCGATCATGGTCCGATTGAACTCTTCCTTGCGGCGCGCGGGAATGGTTATGGCGTCGTAGCCGGCCTGCAGCAGTTGCCCGTTCATCAGCAGCCGGGCGGTACGCTTGTTGCCGTCGAAGAAAAACTGGTTCAGGGCGCCGAACAGAAACGTGGCAATGCTCCGTTCATGCACGTCGGCAATCGATGACAGGGTGCGCAAACCGCGTTGGAAAACAGCGTCCAATTCCGCGTGTGCCGGGGGCTGGTAGTCCGTCCCCGCAACGCTTACGCGGTCGTTGCGGAATTCACCCCACGTCAGTGCTTCTTCCCGGGCCACAAGGGTGTGCAGGCGCTTGACATTGGCTGCGTCAAGAACGAACCGGCTGGCCTCCACCTGGCTGAGGAGCTCGCGCCAACTGGCAGCCTGGTTCAGCACCTGGTTGGCATCGCTCAGCCGGTGTCCGCCGACCGTGATGCCGTCCATCAGCGTTTTCACCTCCGGGAACGTAAACGGATTGTTCTCCAGGTAGACGGTGTCGTAGACGACTTCCTCGAGAACCTTGCGCACCCGGAAGCAGGCGCGCCGCACGTTCGGTACCGTCGAGGTGGTGAAGATGCACCGGCTATGGGTGAACCCCAGGGGCGAATCCGCCGACGGAATCATGATGGGATTGCAACGAACAGGAAGCCGGCGATTCTACCATGCCCGTTGCCGGGCCCCTGCATCGCAACGGAACGACCTGGTACCTTGCCAATGCCCCAAAACCGATAGTGAGGTCGCCACGAACAGCGCATCAACGACATCCGCAACAGGATACGCGGACTGCGTTCATACGCGACGGCGGTACCTAAGCCGCATTTTCTATCAAGTGCCTCGCCGCATCCTCCGGCGATTCGGTTGCGTAGAGACCGATGTCGAGCCGCGAAGCTTCCTGTCGCAGTTTTTCGACGTACTCGTTGATTGCAACCCGCTCAGTTTCATCGGACGCGGCCGGTTTTTCGAGCACCAACTCATAAACATCGGGTCGAAAGAGCAGGTTTTCCTCGTCTCTCAACCGCTCAAGTTGCCACAATCTACTCTGGACTCTGGACAGACTCCGCTGAATGCGGTTTACGCTACCGACAACATCGAATTCCGCTGCGTAGTGGCTGGAAAGGAATCCGAATTTCAGTGGGACACCCGAGCCGGACATGGTGATACTGCGGTCAAAATACGCGGTGAGTTCCGCTTTTTCGACGATTGCTGCCGCGAAAACTCTTCTGCGCCAGGAATCCGGAGTTGACGTTCGACGTTTGGGCCTGGCCCGCAATCGGTCTATTTCCAAAGAGGCGCTGAATGAGGAACAGTCCATGGCGGCATGCAACAAGCCTTCGTCGGCATTCGCAGCTACCGACGATTGAATGTCATTGAGAAAAAAGCCTTCCAGTGGTGGAGACCAGGGAGTCGACAGTGGATTGACCTTGTAGTGCTTCTCGGCGTAGCGGATACACAGGCTCACGGCGTCCGCTATCCGCTTGCCGAACTCCTGACCATAGATCTTGTCGAGACGTGACCCGGACAACAGGTTGAGTACAATCAATCCATCCTTTTCGCCCACGCCTAAAATTCCAACGGTAATTCGCTCGCCGGAGAATGGAACCGGTTCCAATTGAAGGCTTCTCCAGGAAAATCGGTATTCCGGTAGTTTCGGGAATGACATCGTCACAGTTCCTTTTTGGTCGATCTGTCGGTCGAGGCGTCAAATCCCAATTCCTGCTGCCTGATGCCGAGGTCTTGAGAGAATATGCTGTCCAGGTGCCCAATTCGTTGCCTGAGAAACCCGATGTAACGACCGTAGATCGACACGCTTCCGGTGAGTTCATGGGGATTCAGCAAGTGGAGAATCTCGTTCCAGTCGATCGATCTGTATTCTTCGATACGCTTTCGCAACGATCTGTGCGTGCGAAACAACGCCAATTGAGACTTGTTCTTTCTGAGTAGCTGCAACAATTGAGACGATGAACTGGCTTCGGGCGATGCATAGTTCGGAAGAGCATCGTCGTGATCGATCAACCAGAACTGGTGATCTCCCGCAAAAAGGAGATTACTGGGGATTCTGTCGCGATTGAATATCCACTCATCGAAAGCCGCCACGCGCAATGCATCGGGCCAGAGTTGCAATTCCTCATCCAGCAACTGGTTTACGACCCGTCGGTACGGCACGAGTTCCTCTTCCAGCCCAAAGGCCAGGTTGGAAGGGTTTTTCGGGCGTACTCCCCGGACTCCGCTGAGAATCGTCGGATCGACTTGAACGTAGTAGGGCTGCAGCATTGGCAAATGGAGCTTTCGTGCCAGAACGGCACATATCGCCTCTCTGGCGATGTCTTCGATGCCGAGCAATTTGATGTAGGCTGTTTTGGCCCCACCGTCGGTCGCTATCCGCCCTCGGAGGGTATTGCCTTTTCCGGAGTCGACGGCATGCACGCCCGGATAGGCGGTCGCCAGTTGAACGTGGAACTTGTTGATCGGCATTCGCGATAGCGCCGCGCGTCTGACGGTATACGGGTCAACGATCTCTAGCCGCACCTATTCACGAATGAACTACTGCGGTCGTCAATAGCAGCGAAAACGCTGGGCGTGCTCCCGCCGCGTGCTCAACGTGCTGTAAGGCACGCCTCCGCGCGCTCTGGTCCGCGCCAACCAGCGTTTTCACTACTCTTGCCAACCTCGCTACGTCCATTCGTGAATAGGTGCAGCTAGGCTAATGGAGGTTAGCCCGCTCCACTATCAAGTCAACGTACAACCCTGTGCGTTAGATGTGGAAATCCTGTTGGAAACTTTCGCCTTCGATGGAGGAGCGCTCACCGCCGGTGCCGTCGGCGGGCGCTACAGCCCTTCCAAGGGCAGCGCGCCTTCCGAAACGCCGTTTTCCGCCTTGTCCTTCGCCACCATATCACGGACATCGGCCAGCAACTCCTTCGCGTTGTAGACGACACCGTCCCTGATGGTGTACTCGACGCCGCCCACGCGCTGCAGCTTGTCGTTTTCGTCCAGGCGCAGGGCGCCGGTGCCGTAGAGCACCTTGAAATTGTCCAGCGGGTTTTCGCCGACAATCACGAGATCCGCCTTCTTGCCCAACTCGATGCTGCCGGTTTCCCCGTCGATGCCGAGCGCCTCCGCGCCGTGCAGCGTTGCCGCGCGCAGAACCTCCAGGGGGTTGAAGCCCGCTTCCTGCAGCAGTTCCAGTTCGCGCACATAGCAGAATCCGTACAGGCACCAGACGTAGCCTGCATCGCTGCCTGCGGTTACCCGTCCGCCCCGGTTCTTGAACTCGTTGACGAAGGCCATGCCCAGGCGATAGTCCTCGGCGCCGGCGGCTTCGTCTTCGCTCGTCCAGTCGAAGAAGAAGGAGCCGTGGCTCTTGCGGCTGATGGTGTAGAAGCTCCATTGCCAGGGCATGGTGTAGGTGTCGTGCCACTCGCGCCGGGCCGCCGCCATGACATCGCGGGTGGCTTCCTTGACGGCGAAGGTAGGGGAGATGGTGAAATCGCGCTCGACCAGGGTGTCCATCACCTCGTTCCAGCGGCCCGAACCGGGCGGCGCGGCCTGTGACAGGATACGCGCCGCACCCTGGAAGCGGTGCTCCTCGTCCTCGTAGTTGTGGTAGCTCGGGTAGTTCTGGATGCGCTGGTTCACGAACAGCGCTTCCGGCAGCCCGTACCACCAGTGCTCCATGGAATCGAGGCCCCAGCCCGAGGTGTCGAGCACGTTGGCGCGGGGGCTGGCGATCTGCGCATGATGCATGGTGGTCCTGATGCCCTGCGCCTTCGCCTCGCCCATGGCCGCCTCCAGTAGGGCCGGGGAACCGTGGTGGAACTTGATGCCCCGCGCGCCGGCCTTCGTGATCGCCTGTACCCAGCGGCGCGCATCGTCCGCCGTGCGCAGGCTGGAGGTGGGAAGCTCCGGGGCGAAGAAGGCATAGGGATGAACGTCGGGCCCGTCGATTTCACCGGCTTCGATCTGCCTGGACTGCTCCACCACCCAGGTCAGGCCACCGCGATGCGAACCCACGGCCCGCACCGTCGTGAGGCCATGGGCGAGCCACAGCTTGTAGATGTAGTCCATGCTGAAATCCACTACCTGATATGGACCGGTATGGGCATGGGAATTGATGAATCCGGGCAGTACGTACATGCCCGTCGCGTCGATTTCCCGGTCGCCGGATGCGGGCCGGGCGGCTTCGACCAGGTTCGTCCCGGAGATGGCGGCGATGCGATCGCCCTCCACCACGATGTCGACCGGGCCGCGCGCGGGAGCGCCCGTACCCGCGACGTAGTACACGCCGCGTATCACCAGCCTGGAATAGGGTCCCTCCCCCCGGTCCGGCGAATCGCCCCGGGCTGGATAGACGGGCTCGTCTTCCATGAAGAAGTAGGCGTTGACCATCTCGTCGCCAGGCCTGGTGCGCGCCTTTGCGGCCGCCATGCGCGCCTCGACCTCCGCCCGGGCCTTTTCGAGGCCCGGCTCGGTTTGCGCCATCGCTGACGCTGGTATGCCAATTGCGGCGGCCAGGACAATCGTGATTGAGGCAGTGAATCTCATGGTTTCAGTTCCTGCTGATGGATTGCCGGGAGAAAACCATCAGTACATTGGCGCCTTCAGCTTGGCGGCCTCGTCCGCGTACACGGATTGCAGGCCGTTCCCGATAAAGCCTTCAGACGCAGCCCTCCTGCCCCGACCGCAATGGGTTCCCGCGTCTTTGGAAAAAAATGTGAAATTGGCAACCGCTATTCCCCGGCCCGTCCCACAGGCTGAGCCCGGGCCGAAACACGCAACCGGGCGGCGATTCCGCCAAGGGTTTCCGCCAACCCGGTTCGACGTTTCATTGCGATACCCCCGGCGGCCCCGGTACCAACCGACTTCGCCAGCGAATCGAGCCGGCTGGCCAGCGCCGAGTCACCGGCACCTTGCTGCAGCGCCGCTGACGCAAGGTCCAGCGCCGCGTCGAGGTCCGCCCGGGATGCTTCCTCGAGACCGTCGCTGCGAACCAGTTGGTCGACATAGGCCCGGGCCACTACCGGTTCGGCCGGCCAGTCGAAACTCTGTTGGTGCTGGGGATTGAACTCCGGGCCCTGGTCGGCAAGCACGGCCGCCGCAATTTCGTTCTCGGAGAGGAAATCGCTCGGCACGAGCGCCAGCACATCGAGTCCGCGAAGCAGTTCCGTGGCATAGATCTTCCCGTGGTACCAGTACGAAGACCAGTAACCGCCGGCGGTGAGGTGTTCCTCGTCGATTGGGCCGCGGTCGAAGTAGGCGATCTCCACGGGTTTTGTCGAGTCTGTAAAATCCATCACCGAGATTCCCCCCTGGTACCAGGATTGAACAAAGATGTCGCGCCCCGGCACCGGCACCACCGAGCCGTTGTGCGCCACGCAGTTCTCCTGTTCGTTCTGCGGCGCAGGCATCTTGTAGTAGCTCCTGAACTCGAGTTTGCCTTCGACGATGTCGTAGATGGCGTTGGCGCCCCAGTCGAGCGGATCGTAGGCGCGACAGCGCGGCATGCTGCCGCCGCCCCATTCGTCGGTGTACAGCACCTTGGTGCCGTCGTTGTTGAAGGTTGCCGAATGCCAGTACGCAAAACCCTTGTCGACCACCGCATCAATGCGCGTCGGGTTAAACGGATCGGAAATGTCGAACAGGATGCCGTTGCCCGAGCAGGCCCCGGCGGCGATGTTCCGGGCCGGGAATACGGTGATGTCATGGCACTGGTCGGTGGACCTCGTCTCCTGGGTATGGTCGCCGTGGTCGCCACCGCGCCAGAGGCCGGCCAGCGTGCCGTCTTCCGGGTCGGCGAACACGGCCGGGCTGTGCACGATGCGCGCCCTGGAAGGATCTTCCACCGGGATCTCGACGACGTCGATTCGGAAGAGCGCCGTCCGGTAATCGCCCGGCGTCGCGTCGATACAACCCGCCAGCTCGTCCTCTTCCCGGATCATGGAAGTCCCGGAGTTGTAGACGACGATCTTCTCGTCGTCGGCGGCAACCACCGAATGGGTGTGCGAGCCGCGGCAGGTCTGGACGGCCCCCACCTGCACGGGCCGCTCGAGGTCGCCGATGTCGAAAATGCGAATGCCCCGGAACCGGTCGCCGCTCACGTCTTCCGCAATTCCCTGCAGGCCACAGTCGAGCCGTCCCCGCGTCTCCTCCACAGACATGATGAGCAGGTCACCGACCACCGAGACATCGCCCTGCCCCCCCGGGCATACCACCGAACTGAGCTGATTCAGCGAGCCGTCTTCGGCCAGGCGGTAGATGTTGAACCCGTGGTAGCTGCCGGCAAACAGGACGTCGTCTCGGAAGGCCATGTCGGTGTTCCAGAAACCAAGCAGCGGCCCGCGTTCCCAGTCCTTGTCGTCGTTGTCATCCTCTTCGTCGTCGGTGCCTGCAGCGTCCTCGCCGTCCCCGGCGAGTGCCTCGCCCTCGCCCGTGCCTTCGTCGTCGAGGGCGCCGTCGCCTTCCGTGCCGCCGGTCTCCCCGGCTGCACCGGCCAGGTCGCTTTCCGCGACTTCGTCGGTTCCAGGGGAAGCCTCGGACTCATCGTCCGGCGGCTGCTCGGGCGGCAGCCCGGCGGGATTCTCCGGGTCGAAGAACCCCGGGGGCCTCGGCAGCGAAGCCAGGAGCACCAGGTTCAGTATCGCCTGGCCCGCGTCGTCGAACCCGGCCTTCAGGCCGGCGCGCGGGTCGTCCGAAAGCGTGATGAGCAGCGCGTGCATGCGCTCGATTTCCGCGGTCTGATCGTTGGTGATGTCCGAGGTGAACTCGAACAGCACCGGGTCGTACGCCGCGCCCGGCTGTTCGAGCAACTCCTCGACCATCGTCACCGCGCCTTCGTGGTGCGTGATCATCATCTGCAGGAAGAGGCGGTCGAACTCCGTGCCCGTCGCGGCGGCGAGATCGGCCATCTGCTTGGGTGTGGCCATGCCCGCCATGCGGTGGTCTGTGTGCATGGCGGCGTGGTCCGACGGGTCCGGAACCGGCTCGCCACGGTCGCCGAGCCATTTCTCCATGAACTCGATCTCGTCCTGCTGGGAGAGATTGATGCGGCCGGCCGCATCGGTCAGCTCCGACCGGTTGGTACGGTCGGCGACAAGCGCGGCCATATCGACAGCCTGCTGATGGTGGGGAATCATGTCCTGCATGAACCGGACATCGTCCGGCGAGTAGCTGGTAACCGCTACGTCGATCGCCTCTTCGGCGGTGAGTTCCCGCGCTGGTTCCCCCGGCTTGCCCGGCTGAACGATGGGTGTCTGGGCCGCGGCAAGCGTTGCCGCCAACAGCAGCATGGCGCCCGGCACCGCGCAACGCAGGCGTCGTATCAGGTCGTGTCCTGTTCTGGTCAATGAATACGCCTCCACAAAGATTCGCCGCGTCATCCTATAGTATTGCGTGGTGGCAGTTCGATAGCACCGCGGCGCGGTAGCGGTCAGCAGGAACGCTGCGGCTCGTCCAGAGGTAGTTTCACATGCCCGAAATCACGACCGACCCGGCGGCACCCACGCTCCAGGACATCGAGGAGGCGCGGGCGACTCTCGGCGGGCTCGTCAACGAGACGCCGGCGCATCGCTGGCATTCTCCCCTGCTGGAAGCACGCCTGGGCGCCGAGAGCGCGGTCTTCCTGAAACTGGAGGTGTTTCAGCGTACCGGCACCTTCAAGGCGCGGGGCGCCCTGCTCAACGCACTTGCCCTCGACGAACAGGGACGCGACCGGGGTGTCACCGCGGTAAGCGCCGGCAACCACGCCATCGCCGTGGCGTTCGCCGCACAGCGCATCGGCACTAGCGCCAAGGTGGTCATGATGAGTACCGCCAACCCGTTCCGCGTGGCACAGGTACAGGCATACGGCGCGGAACTGGTGCAGGTGCCCGACGTACACACCGCTTTCGAGACCGTCTCCGCCATCGAGCGGGACGAGGGGCGTACTTTCATCCATCCCTTCGAAGGTCGCGCCACCGTGCTCGGCAGCGCGACCCTCGGCCTCGAACTGGCCCGCCAGGCGCCGGAACTCGAGGCGGTGATCGTGCCCATCGGCGGAGGCGGCCTGTGTGCGGGCGTCGCCACGGCCATCAAGGCCGTGCAGCCGGCCTGCCGCGTCTACGGCGTAGAGCCGGAGGGGGCCGACACCATGCACCGCAGTTTCGCGGCCGGTTCGCCCCAGGGGATCGACCGGGTGAGCACCATCGCCGACAGCCTCGGCGCGCCCCACGCGGCGCCCTATTCCTTCGAACTGTGCCGCAGGCACGTCGACGAACTGGTCAGGATCGATGACGATGCGATGCGCCGAGCGATGGGAATTCTATTCCTCGAAACGAAGCTGGCGCTCGAACCGGCCGGTGCGGCGGCCACCGCGGCGCTCCTCGGCCCCCTGGCGGAACCACTGCGCGGCAAGCGGGTCGCGGCCATCGTGTGCGGCGCCAACATTGACGCCGGCACCTTCTTCGAGCAGGCGCTTTTCCCCTGAGTGCTCCCGATGTCGCTAAGACGCAGCGGTCTCGTGAGGGGAACAGAATCATCCAATTTCGATAATTTCAGGTAACTTCGACAACTTTCGATGGGACTCACCACTAAGTCTGTTGCCGAACATCCGCTCGGCCGTACGTCGCTCCATCCGGAACCGCGTAGCGGGTCGCGGGCCCGCTGCCGGTCGAGCGCAGCAAACCGGCTTCCTGCAGAGCTTTCAGCGCGCGTTGCGCCTTGCGTTCGTCGAATCCGGTGCTGGCCACCAGTTCCCGCGTGCGGATCGAGTCCCGCGAGGCCACGACACGCCACGACGCCGTGGCGGCCACATTCAGCTCGTCCATGACATGGGCTCCTGCCAGTTCGCGTGCCAGGGCTTCGGCACTCCGGTAGATCGTGAGCACGAGATACGGTGGTTGCCACCGATACCTCGGCGGAGGAAGTTGTGCCCGAGACGCCTGGAGACGCAGCGACTTGAGTCCCAGCCCGCGCTCCTCCGCCAGTTTCATTTGCGAGAAGACGTAATGCAGCACGGGATTGCGGCTGAGCATCGGCGCATCGAGCGCCTGCATCTGTTCGAGCGTGACCGGTTCGACCGGCAACCCGGGGCTCATGACGGTGACACAGTCCGGCGTGACCCCGATTTGGCACTTCGCCCCGGCGATCCCGTAGTCTCGATGTATGATCGCATTGACAACGGCTTCGCGCACCATCTCGTAGAAAGGGTCAAGCAGATGTACGTGTTCCGCCCCCGACCGGTCGATCGGATCCGGAAGCCTTGCGCGCAGCCACGCCATCACCTCTTCGGGAGCGAAAACCTGCGGACCGTCGAAGTTGCGCACCTCCTCCCGGCCATCGTCGAAATGGATGGTGCCAAGCACGCCGGCATGGGCAAGCGCGGTTCTCGGCTCGCCGCCGAAAAGGAGGAATCCGAATCCTGTGGGCACGGTCCGTCCGGTTGCCGCCTTGCATAGGAGGCCCAGGCGCAGCAGGCGGCGCGTGAACGCCGCTTGATCTTCGTCGATGTTTGCGGCAGTTCGGTAGCGGTCCAGCGCGCGCGACGACAGATCGTCGAGTTCGACTGCACTCAGTTCCGATTCCAGTTCGGACAATCGTTCGGCGGGTGCCGTGGCGTCGTCCTCCCATGCTTCCGCGCGCGCCATGGCTTGCTCCAGGAACGGTGTGTTTTCTTCGCGAATCCGGCGTTGCAGATCCCGATCGAAGAGGTGGACCTCGACGCCGTTGGCCTGCAGGTAACGAATACCTCTGCGATCCACGGTGGGGTCTGGATCCTCGATGCCGACCCAGACCTCCTTGATCCGTGCGCGCACAATCCGTTCGGCGCAGCTCAGCTTCGGCGCTTGACGGGCTCCCGGCGCGCACGGCTCCAAAGTGCAAAACAGCACGGCGCCTCTCAGCGGAGCGTCCCGAAGCTTTCGCTCGATCAGGGTGTATTCGGCGTGGTCGCCTTCCCGGAGCTCACCGCGGCAAGCACTCACGGGGACCTCGCCCGCGCGCCAGATCACAGCGCCGACGCGAGGCGTTGCTTTGCCGTCCGCGCGTTGCTCCGGTTGGGATTGGCGCATGACGTCCAGTGCCAGTTCCATCAGTTGGCGGGCGTCGGGTTGGGTTGAGTCGGACATGCGCTGCGTTCCCATCGGCAAGCCAGCCCCAGTTGTTCGGCCACAGGTGTCGCTGTTTCCGGACGCGGCCAACTCAGAGAAGTTCGTTTGGGACAATCATGCCATATCTACGATCAATTTGTCGGGAAATTACGTATCGGGATCGGATTGGTTCCATAATCCCGACATTTTTGGCGCCATTCTGTCGGGATTTCGATTCATCTGATCAAATAAGATGATTTTCCCGACAAATCGGAGTTTCCTGTGTCGGGATTCCAAAGCGGGATGCCAAAGCCTCTCTCCGTTGTCGACGTTAGGCACGATTGCAACGCAAAACTGATCAGCTTCAAGATGATGCTGCGCGCTGCTTACTCCCACTCGATGGTCGCAGGCGGTTTGCTGGAAACGTCGTAGACGACCCTCGACACCGCAGCGATTTCATTGACGATTCGATTCGACACCCGCTCGATCAGTGCGTAGGGCAGGTGCGCCCAGCGGGCCGTCATGAAATCGACCGTCTCCACCGCCCGCAACGCGATCACCGGCTCATAGCGGCGCGCGTCGCCCACCACGCCCACGGATTTCACCGGCATGAAAACCGCGAACGCCTGGCTGACGCGGTCGTAGTAGCCGGCGTTCCTGAGTTCCTCGATGAAGATGGCATCGGCTTCGCGCAGGATGCCGCAGTAACGGGGTTTTATCTCTCCGAGCACGCGCACGCCGAGTCCCGGCCCCGGAAACGGGTGCCGGTAGACCAGTTCGCGGGGCAGCCCGAGGTGCATGCCGATCTTGCGCACCTCGTCCTTGAATAATTCCCGCAAGGGCTCGATCAGCTTGAAGGACATGCGCTCCGGCAGCCCGCCCACATTGTGGTGCGACTTGATGACGTGCGCCTTGCCGTAGGCGCTGGCGGCGGATTCGATGACATCCGGATAGATGGTTCCCTGGGCGAGCCAGGAGGCGCCTTCGATCTTTTTCGCTTCGCGTTCGAAGACGTCGATGAAGGTGTTGCCGATTACCTTGCGCTTGGCTTCCGGTTCGGAGATGCCGGCCAGCTTGCCGTAGAACTCGGCCCGGGCGTCCACCGTGACCAGGTTGAGATTCAGGGCGTTCGATGGCGCAAAAGCGGCCTCGACCTCTTCCCGTTCGTTCTTGCGCAGCAGGCCGTTGTCGACGAATACGCAGGTGAGCTGCTCGCCGACCGCCCGGGAAAGCAGCGCCGCCACCACGCTCGAATCGACGCCGCCCGACAGGCCGAGCACCACCTTGCCGTCGCCGACCTGCCGCCGGGCGCTTTTGATCGCATCCGCCACGATGTTGCCTGGCGTCCACAGGCCCTCGCAGTCGCACACATCCCGGGCGAAACGCCGGTAGATCTCTTCGCCCTGGCGGGTATGGGTCACTTCGGGATGGAACTGCAGGCCGAACCAGGGCCTGGTGTCGTGCTCCATGGCGGCGATGGGTGCACTGTCCGTGGAGGCCGTGACGGAGAATCCCGGCGGCGCGGCCGTTACCTTGTCGCCGTGACTCATCCACACCGGCAGCCGGTTGCCGGGGTCGAATTCCAGCGCGCTCAACAGGCGCGAGCCGTTCGCGACCTCGATGTCGGCATGGCCGAACTCGCGGCGCTCGGACGAGCCGACGGCGCCGCCGAGCTGGGCCGCCATGGCCTGCATGCCGTAGCAGATACCCAGCACCGGACGGTCGGGTTCCAGTAGGTTGGCCGGTATGCGCGGCGATGACCCGAGAGTCACGGATTCCGGGCCGCCGGAAAGTACGATGCCTCGCGCCCTGCGAGCGCGTTCAGCCAGCCGTTCAGGCGGATGGTCGAACGGCAGGATCTCGCAATACACGCCCACTTCCCGCACCCTCCGGGCGATCAACTGCGTGTACTGGGAGCCGAAGTCGATGACCAGCAACTGCTGGTCGTGAATGTCACTCTTCAACCGTGCGTTCAATCAGGAAGTCCGGGCTTGCATGGAAAAATATTCAAGCCATTGATTTTAAATAAAAAATGATTTGATACAGTATCGTCAGTCGCGACGGCGAGTTCGCATACGGCGCTTCCCTTTCGGCGCACGGCCACATCATCCTGCCGTACGCAAGGCTTTCGGACG
>JAPPHD010000085.1 GCA_028821125.1 Gammaproteobacteria bacterium | reverse complement strand
GAAATCTACAACTTCAAACCGGTGGATCTGATACAAGTTCACGCCGTTGATAGCAGATAGCCGATAGCATTGAATCAACGCGAGTCGGCGGCCATTGCGCCATTTCATCGGCCAGCGTCAAAATTTCACTTCCACCGTGTAGCTTTTTCGCGTCCGCTCCCTTCACTTTGAGCATGGCTTTCGACTTGCGGTTATGTATCTCGGCTTTGTTGCTGTAGTCAATTATTCGGAACCGATCTTTGTATGGCTCCAGGAAGTTAACAATGTGGCGAAACGCCAGTTTTCCTTGATCGAATGAAGCCGCGATCAGCAAAATATCGGCTCCGGGCACATGCAACGGCCCTAGATCGTCAATGGCAGCGCAAGCAATCCCCGCGCATAGGGTTGTTTTCGCATTGCCCCGGCCCGCTGTATAGACCGCTTCCTTACAGCCATCGGCCAGCGCGCCGCGAATGAAATGTTCCTGAAACGGATGTACGACGAATGGCGTTCCGGCAAGCGGCCCCTGCCAAATTTCTAAGTATGTCTCCAAGTAGCTGATAACATCGTCTGCTAGGCTCATTTTCCATAGGGGACCTAACCCCATTTTCGCCGTCAAAAACCGCCTCCGAAGCCCGCCGAAAGGGTCAAAAAAGAAGCGTTTTTCCTATTATTCCCCCCTTCTGCTGCGGGTTCTCGTCCCCTGACGAGAACCCCAATAGGGTCCCTCAATTAAATAGGTCTATTGTTCCTATTCTTCCACTACCAACCCGGATAGCGCGACCGCGCGTTCTAACTCCATTCCACCGCCGACAAGCGATTGAAATGCACGCGCGCGGCTGGCTATGTCGCCGCTCGATAGGTTGTCTGCCTTGAACGTGACTTCGCTGGCTAACTTGCGGCTCGCTTCCTGTTGCATCAACGATAGAACCGGGTCGATGGTTAGAACTTGAAAGCGGCGGAAACTCTCGCGCGCCGCTGTTCCCGCGCCCTCTTTCACTAGCTCGACTGGTACGCCACATAAACCCAAGATCGAAACCAGTAGGTTTTCCCTTAGCTCTACCAGCGAAGCGGGAGGGTTAAGCCCTAGCCGTATCACTCCCCAATCCTTGTTAGGGCTTGCTCCGCGCGTGTTGCCGAAGTCGAACACGCTAGGCACTAGCTTTGTCTTGCCCTCTAGGCCGCGTATCGAGTCGGCCAGCGTTGTACGTTCCTTGTCTGGCGTAGGGATGATGTAACCGGACTGTTGCGCCGCTTCATTCGCTAACTGCGCTTCGATTCCAGCGGCCAGCTTGCCGGTAGCAACGGCTATCTGTAGCGGCCCTAAGCCCTGGTGTGGCGTCATGGGGTTAGTCGCATACCTGAAATGCAACACGCTATCGCTATGCGCTATGCGCTCTGTATCCCCATCGGGCGCGGCTAACTGTAGCTTGTAGAACCATTGGCTTTCGCTTGGGCTGGTGCCTGTTATGTCCCATGTCGCAACGGGGATTAGCTCTGTCTGTTCGCCGTCCCGATCTACGTAGTAAACCGCGTTCCCGTTGTGGCATAGCAAGCGGGCGCACTGGCTCAATACTCGCGGAGTAAACAGGCTGGCCGCTTGGTGGCCCTCTACGGTTGCTCCCGCTGCGCCCCTGGCCCACATTCCGGCAGCTATCTCGAACACTCCGCGCCCAAGATCGAGCGCGCTATCTGATAGCGCCGTTGCGACGGCAGCGTTAACCGTGTCCGCGTAGCTGCTAGTCGCCGCTCTGTTCTCTGTTCGATTAAACGGCCACACGTTCTCTGTACTCACTTAGTAGCGCCGCTGCGCCGCTCACTCTGAGCGGGTCCATATTCGTCGGCTGGTATTCCTTTAGCTGCTGGCCGCTATCTGACTTGCGAATGAAACCCGGATTGACTGACCACCACGTTGCAACCCGCGTTGCGGCCAGCGTTAACATATCTTCGGGCGCAGTAGGCGCGTAGCTCAGTACAGCGATAGCGGCGCTAGTAGCTCGCTCGCGTATCTGCCGGTTCTGTTCCGTTGGCGCATCCGTGCCGTTCAACGCGCCGAATACGTGATCGCCAATGCGCGTTTTGAGCATTGCTAGGGCTTGTGTAGTGCGTTCTACGCTGCCGTATGCCGTCATGGTCTACCACCACCGATTATCGGTTTCCGCTTCGCTGCGGGCGCTAACGGCGCTCTGTGGATACGCTGGCTTATCGACTACACCTATACCGCCTAGCCTTGCTTCGGTCACGCGACGAATACCGTTAACCATGTCGCTCTGGCGTATAAACATTTCCACAGATAGGCCGCGATAGACGCCAGCCTTGATTAGCTCTAGCACGTCATTCGCTGCGCGGGTTTCCGGCAGCGTTGCGCGGATGGTTAGTTGCTCTGCGCTATCGACTAGCTCTAAGCCGCTGCCGGTACGCGCGAGCGGTCTAGCTCTATCGTGCATTTCATTCAGGATTACATCGGCGCTCGATAGGTCGCCAAACGCGCCAGCGCTAACGGTTTCCTTGCCGAATGGCAGCGTTGCTGTATCGCCATAGGTCATTACGGTTCCCTCTAGCGTCCGGCCCTCTACATCGGCCCGCAGTTCCGCGTATCTGTATTCGGGTTTGCTCATTTCGGTCTATCCTCCCAAGTGAACGGGATATAAGCGCGTTGCTCATAGAAGCCGCCTTGCGGCGCTATCTCTTGCGCGCTTTGGAATTGCGTAAACTGAATGCCGTTCACTCGCTTGTTTTCCAGCCCGCATATCGTGGTGTATAGCAATTCGTCGTTGCGTGTGGCTGGCACGTTAGGCCGCGTTAGGCACTGTATGTCTATGTATCCCTGCCGTTCGACCTTGCGCCCGACTCCGGCTTGCTGGCCGCTCTGCCATTCGATGAATATCAATATCAATTCCGTATCGTCGGATTCGGTTATGTCCTGCGCCAGTGCGTTGATAGCGTCCGTATCGAAATGCAGGTTTGCTGCTGCATCGAAAGCGATACCGCTATAGTCGATTACCCTAACGAATTCGGTTATCGATTGTCTTGTTTCTGCGAACGATGTCATTTCGTGCCCCTAAACTCTGCGATGGTTTCGTCTATGGCGTCATTAATGCCCCGCTGTACGAATCCGCGTCTATACGCGCGCTTGGGCGGTCGCGCCCCGCGTCGCGAGATGCCCCGGTTAATCAATGCCGCGTAGGGAGTGATCGATGATAGTAGCAAGTCAGTATGCTTATCCACGTCGAACCGAGCGCGCACGTTTTGAATAGCTTTCTTTTGGTCTCTAGCTAGTGCTTGTACCGCCGATGCTCGCCGTAGGTTTGGTCTTTTCTTCGATGGCTTGCGGCGAATCGTGGCTATCCAGCTATGCGTTAGCCATGCGTGATGTTGTGGCGTGTACAACCTGAATCTGCCTAACAGATTTTCCAAAAGACGAACAAGCATTTCGCTTATCTCTGCGTTCGTCTGTGCCTCGAATTCGAGCAACGTTGTATTGCTGCTGCCGCGTCTGCCGCGTCTACGGCCCCTAACCGGCTTGCCGGTAATCAATCCGCCGATATTCCGGGCGATGCCCAACACGATATGTTCGCGGCTTGGTAGCGTCGAACCGATTGCGCCTAGCAATCCGCCGCCGCCGCCGAAGCCGCCGCCGCCGCGCCCCGGCATTAGGCTTGTACCTGTAGTTCCTTACGCGCGAATGCGCCCGGAATCAGGATCGTCAATCCGCCGAAATACATGGTCGCGTCTAGAATTACCTCTCTCGCATCGCTTGCGCTGTACGGGTCTACCAGTAGCGATACACCACGCCAGACGGCGCTAATCGCGCTGCGATTGTGCGAGCCTTTCATAACCAGCACTGGCGCTTTCTTAGATGCCGTCGCTGGCATGTTGGCGGATACGCGAACCCCACCGCTGGCCGCTGTAAGCGCCGCTAGTGCGCTCTGTTCGCTTTGATTGGTTCGATACTTCGATGCCGCGTGTGCATAGGTGTCCGGGTTAACAAGTAATCGAACATCGGCGACGGTGCCCGCGTGTTTTCCGTCCACAATATCCGCGTCGTAAACCAGCGATTGATACGCTGCAAAATCCGCCTGGGCGGTCGCCGCTGTAGCGGCGGCTAGATCGGAACCGGAACCGAAGAACGCTTCGCTATGCTCCCGCAGAATTTGAACGTCGATTTTGTCCGCAAGGTTGCCGCTCAGTAGTTGACGAACACTGCTATCCGCAGACGGCAGCATTAGCAAATCTTCGCGCGCTATGGATGTACGTTGCTGAATGGCTTGTGGAGTTTGTTCCTTTGACTTCAATACCGGGTCGCTCTGTTCGACCTTTGCCCCTTTGGCCGGTGTCGATACGCTGCCGATAGATTCAAAGTAAACAAACGATTGAACGCCAGCGGGAACTACCGGGGAGCTAACCCCTACGTATCCAATCGCTGCGGGAGTAGCGCGCACTGGCTGAACCGCTGCCGCTTGGTTCTGTTCGTGTTCCGTTGGGATGGTAGCGGCCCGCGTTTCGAGTTGCAGGAAGAAATCGATAGGTAGGCTGCGCCCGTCTAGGTTGAAATGCTTTTGCATTTCTGCCGCTGCGCCCGCTGGTTCCTGTTGGCCTAGCTGCCGCTCGCAGTATTCGCCCAGATCGATGTTTTCGATGGTTCTGCGTAGCGCGCGGCTTTCCGCGTCCGTCCCATCGTTCAATCTGCGTTGTGCTTCCGCTTCCGCTTCGTTGAATGCTTCAACCTCAGAGCGGTAGCGTTGCTCTAGCTCGATTAGTTCGTCATTCAGAGACGAACGTTTGTTTAGCTGTTCGTCGGATAGGTTTTCTTCCTTCCGTAGCTCCGAAAGTGTTTCGTTGATTTCACTTCGGCGCGCCTCGATTTCTCGAATCTTGTTGTTCATGTTGTTTAAACCCCATTTGTCTTTTCTTTGTTTGCAAACAGGAATGGGGAATGCCCACTTGAGTAGACGAGTAACGACAGTTTGTTGCCGACCGCGAACGCGGGCGACGAATGCATCCCTCCATCCCTAAATGAGAATATATCGCATTTGGGATGCTATGTCAAGTGAAGGGATAATGGATTCTTTGCGCTGTTTAAACGGCTAACGGAAATCCTGCAAAAATAATGGATTCTTTGCGGTTAAGGTCCGATGGTTTTGGCAACATGAGTCAACATGCCAAAGCCCTCTCTTTCTATTTTCCCCTTTCAATTTTAGAAATTGGCCCCTCTATGTTCTAATATTTCTTCTTCTTTTTTTCTATAAAGTAATTAGATATGTTGACTCATGTTGCTAAAAAATACCTTTCTACCCTTTCAACCCAAAGAACTGCAAAAGATTTGCGGTGCAAAAAAGTGCAAAGATCGGTGATTTAAGCCAGTTCGGAATACTCGGAATGTGAAAAGATACATTCGAGTAGCTTGTTAATGCCGTCTGAATCGGCCCTTAACAATTCGTGGTGATCGTTTTGAATAACTAGGTTGCCGTCGCTCCAGCGGCAATAGATAGGGCTATCCGGTTTGATGTCTGAATTGATAGGCGCGTAGAAAGGTTTGTTAAACAGGCTTTTCGCATCCTCTACGCTAACTGCCAATTCGCTAACTACCAGACTATGTATCATTCGCGAGGTACCCGGAGTCATTTCGCTGTTAACCGGAAACGTCCGGCGCTCGATAGCAAAGCCGCGTTGCTCGATTTCCTCCCTCAATCGATCATAGGCCCGCTGGTAAGTCTCATCGTCTAGTTCGCGAAACTCGCTTCCTGTTCCCTTGAACCTAGATTTGAGAATGTCCCATAGGGAAACGAAACCCGGCGCGATTTTGGGTATCCATTGATTCGGTTCCAGATCGCGCGGGCCCATTTCTTCGGCTTCCTTTTTCCACGCGCCAGCGTAGGTGTATTTTCCTCTTTTCATTTTCCATCCCTCCCAAGATTGTTTTGATTGTCGTTATGCCGCTCTGCCGTACTCCACTGTAGCGCGTACCGCGTCTAGATCATCTTCGCTAATCGTTAGACCTTGCGTGTCTGTAATGTATAGCGGTATCTGTTCGCGCGCGAGCGCGTTCCGCAACGTCTGAAAATGGCAGTCCAGCGACCGCGTTAGCGCCGCTATCGAGATTCGCTGTTGGTTCATGTTTTCGATACTCCGAAAAAAGTGCTGTATAATTATACAGTATCCGTGCTATACTTGTCCAGTATCCATACCTCCTGTGGATTGTCGTTCACCCCTTGTTCTCTCTCATTTGGCAAGGGGTTTGCTATGCGTTATGAGTCACGCTATCCGCTCCGTACGGCTCTGTAAGTCGTTCTAAGCGCCCCTCCGGGCCGGGGATGGTTTTGTACCCTGAAACGCAAAGCGGCCCGCTCGGGGCCGCTCTGGAAGGTTAGGGAGGTAAACGAACGTTACACAATCATGTGGCTTAGTCTTAGCTTTTCTAATTCTCGTTTCAAGGATTCGTCGCCGTATGCTCTCATAGCAACGATCTCAATTGCCTTTGCAAGATATTCAAGGCAATTTTCTATTGAAGCCAGATGGCTTCCGATTGTCTCTAGTTCCGCGTGAACCTTCGCATCGTGAACGTTTTGGTCGCTCATTGCACATTCTCCAAAATGAAAGGGGCGTGTAAGCGCCCCTTGGTCTGTGTTGTGCCGTCTTGGGCGCGGCGGATTATGCCGATTTCTCTCCGGTAAGGAAATCCGCCCATGATTGGAGCAAATCGCGCTTGGCTTCGATGTAGTCTGCACGGTTGTAACGCGCCTCTACCTCGCTGCGCGTATCGTGCGATAGGCAAGCCTCCGCTATCTCGCGTGGTACATCCGTCCGGTTTTCCGCAGCCCATGTACGGAACATCGACCGTAGACCATGCGTTGTCACTTCGCCGCCGCTGGCGTCAACTACCAGATTTCGCATGGCTTCCGTGCTGTAGGACTTGCCGCGATTGTTGGGGAACGCTAACCCCATATCATCGAAGCTAACCCCTATGCCGCCCGCCAGTTCATCGGCCCGGTAAAGAACTTCCATCGTCTCGCTTGAAAGCGGCATCTTCTGTTCCTTGCCGGTTTTGGCTCGCGCCGCTGGCAAGGTCCATAGCGCCTTGTCTTGCTCTATCTCGCTCAATACCAGTTCGCGGCCCTCACTGGCCCGCGAACCGGTCAGCATGACAAACCGGAGTAGCAACCGCAGCGATTCGGCGCGGTCTGTCGTGTCGCAGATTGCCCGGTAGAGTTTGGGAGCGGCGCTATAGTGTGCGCTGCGCTGTCTCGGCGCTTCGATCTTCGGTTGCGGTAGTGTGGTATCCAGCCCATCTATCGGGTTGTCTGTCCGGTATCCCTCGACAATGGCGTATGCGAACAAGTGTCGCATCCGCTGGCGCAGATCGGCGGCTTTGCGGACATCCCCGGAAGTCGGGTTGCCGTGGTTCAGGATGTAGGGCGCGACCACGGCGCGAACATCCGCAACCGTGATTTCGCCTACCGGCATATCTACCAGTGCCGCCGCATGATCTAGCAGCGTGTTTTCCCATTGCCGTCGCGCCTTGTAAGCATCGGCGCTTCGCACAATCCGCAGTTCTATGACCTTGGGAACCAGCGATTTGAACGTAGGGGTTTTGGCGCGGTCTGCGGCTTGCACCAATTCATGCCCGGAGCCGTACTTAATCTGCCGTTGGTTTTCCAGCGCAGCGGCCCTAGCTTCGGCCAGCGTGACTACCGGATAGGTGCCTAACCCTCGGTTGTACGTCTTGCCGCCGATCTTGATACGCTGTACCCATGATTTGCATAGGTGCCCATGCTTCGATTTTTGAACGCGAAGCCGCAAGCCGAAGCCGCCGCGACCGTCGCCATGCCAGCCTACGGTTTCCACGGCATCAACGAATTGATCGGTAAGCCGCTCGCCTTTAGCCTTGCTGATTGGAGTAGTCATGTTTTAGGTGTCCTTTCCAGTAGCCCCGTATATCGGGGATAGGCGGTCAACCTAACATGCTGTTTTTAAATTGCAAATCCGAAAAATTGCGCCGATGGCGACGCCCCGCAACTGGTTGCGGGGCCGGGTGTCGAACACCTGGTGCTGCCGACCAAGAATTTTCACCCGACGTGCCGTTCAGCGTGCAGGATACCCGTACCGCACACCCACTCTCGGAGCCCGATCTGTACCGCTTTCCGTCGCTTCGGATCGCTTTTGCCACTGGCTGCAAGCCCCCTCAGCCCGGTTTTCAAGTAACATTGCGCGCGGTGTGCGTAGGCACGAACGGCCGGTTCGATGTTGAGTGGCAGCATAGTGGCGCTGGTTACCCCGATGACCCCTTCCGGGGCCGTCGACTGGGAGGCGCTCGACGGCCTGATCGCGTGGCATCTGGAAAGCGGCACCAACGGTATCGTGCCCATGGGCACCACCGGCGAATCGGCGACGCTCACTACCGAGGAACACCTCGAGGTTATCGAGCGCACCATAGGCGTCGTTGCCGGCCAGGTGCCCGTTATCGCCGGCACGGGCAGCAACGCCACCGCCGAGGCGATCCACCAGACGCAGGAAGCGGAGAAGGCCGGCGCCGATGCCTGCCTGCTGGTTACGCCCTACTACAACAAGCCCACCCAGGAAGGCCTGTACCGGCACTTCCACGCGATCGCCGAGTCCTGTTCCGTGCCGCTGGTGCTGTACAACGTGCCGCCGCGCACGGCCTGCGACATGGCGCCGGAAACGGTGGCGCGCCTGGCGCCCATCGACAACATCGTCGGCATCAAGGAAGCGAGCGGCGATGCGGATCGGGTGGGGCGCATCCGCCCGCTCTGCGGAGACGATTTCATCCTGCTTTCCGGAGAAGACGCGCAGACGCTGCACATGATGCGCCTGGGCGCTGTGGGAACCATTTCCGTCACCGCAAACATTCTTCCCAGTGAAATGTCTCAATTCTGCAGTGCCTGGCTGGACGGCCGCAAAGACGATGCGAAAGCGTTGGACGACATGTTACAGCCCGTGCACGCGGCCATGTTCGTCGAAACCAGCCCCGCTCCGGTGAAGTGGGCGCTGCACGAGTCGGGCAGAATCGGCAGCGGCATTCGCCTGCCGTTGGTTAGCTTGTCAGAAGGAAAACGCAAGGAAGTCATGGACGCGGTAAACGCAGTGAGGGGCGGTTAGCCGTGCCCGCTCCGGAGGGTGCCCGTTTTGGGGGCGGTTGCACGGCATGGAACGAACGTGGCGGTTCGCGGCGGCGGCGGGCGCGGGGCCCGGGCCGGCCGATTGAACGGGCGCTGAGTCGCGCGGCAGGGTTCGGCGCCGTCGCGTTCTCCGCGTTGCTGCTCACCGGCTGCGGCTGGTTCTCCGACGACAAGGGCTTTTTCGTCAACCCCACCGACGACTATATCGATGCCCGTCAGGGGCGGGGCCTGGTGATTCCCGAGGATCTCGACCAGACCATAGAGGACCCGTTCCCCATCCCCGCCATCCCCGAGCAGCAGAACGCGCGTTTCTATCCCGGGCGGCCGCCTCTGCCCGGCACCATCTACTCGTCGGACAACCGCGACGAAATCCGCATCCAGCGCCTGGGCCAGCGCATCTGGCTGGTGGTGCCGGAACCCCCCACCACGGTCTGGCCGAAAATCAAGCAGTTCCTGGCAGACAACGGCGTGGCCGTGGACTCGGAGGCGCCGGCCAACGGCCGCATCACCACGGAGTGGCTGGCGATTGCCGACGAACCGTACCGGGACGTGGTGCGCTCGGTGTTGCGTGAGGCGAGGGCCGAAGAACCCGGCCGGCGGTTCTCCGGCCGGGAGCGGCTCCTGCTGCGGGTGGAGCAGGGCATACGGGAGCTCACCTCGGAGGTGCACATCCGCCATCAGAGCGACCGGGGCGCGATCGTCAATCCGGATGCCATCGTCGACCTGGAGCCGGTTCTCTCCGACCTGGCGGGGGTCGAGCGGGACTTCCTCAACGAACTCGGCGCCTACATCGCCGCCCGGGTCGCCGAACAGACCGTCTCGATGGTGGCGCTCGAGATCGCCGGCCAGGAGAAGGCCGAAATCGGCCGGGACCAGGCGGGCGAGCCGGTGCTCAGGCTCTTCCTCGATCCGGAGCGCGCCTGGGCAACCCTCGACCAGGCCCTGGACGCCGCGGCGGTAGACGTCATCGAACTCGACCGCGTCGCCGGAACCTGCCTCATCCACATACCGGAAACCGCGTTCACCGGCCCGGTGACGGAAGAACGGCGCGGTTTCTTCCGCAGGCTCAACCCGTTCAGGGGCACGCGCAGCGAAGAGGCGGCAGACATCCTGCTGCGGGTGCGCCAGGAGGAGGAGCGGCGCCACGCGATCACCGCTCACGGCGTGGGTGGCGACGCGGTATCCGACGATTACCGGCAGCAGGTTCTCATCCTGATTCGCGAGTACGCGGGTTGACCGCCTTCGCTTCCCTCGGCAGCGGCAGCCGGGGCAACGCCACCTGCGTGCGCATGGGGGATGCGCTGCTGCTTGTCGACTGCGGGTTCTCGCTGAGGCAGGCGGAAATCCGGCTCGAGCGGCTTGGGGTGCATGCCGCGGACATCGACGCCATCCTGGTCACCCACGAACATTCCGACCACGCCTCGGGCGTGCCGGCGCTGGCGGCCCGATACGGCATCGAGGTGCATGCCACGCACGGCACACTCAGGTGCTTCGCTCCCGAACTCCTGGCCGGCATGCCGGTGGGCACGACGGTGCGGGGCGGCCACCCCTTTACCTTGAAAGGCGTCGAGGTCATGCCGGTGACGGTTCCGCATGACGCCCGGGAACCCGTGCAGTTCGTGTTCCGGTACGGCGGGTGCCGCATCGGCGTGATCTCGGATCTCGGTTGCCCGACGCCCCACGTGCTCGATCACTACCGGGGCTGCCACGGGCTTTTCCTGGAAAGCAACCACGACCGGGAGATGCTGATGCGCGGCAGCTATCCGCCCCGGCTCAAGCGGCGCATCGCCGGCGATCTCGGGCATCTTTCCAACGGCCAGGCCGGCGAGTTTCTTGGGGCAGTGGCGATCCCGGAGATGGATGTGGTGATCGGGCACGTGAGCGAGCGGAACAATCACCCCGACCTCCTCGAAGAAACGTTCGGCGGCTGGCGCGGCCGCGTCCGCTCGCTCGGTTACGCAACCCAGCGGGAAGGCGCGCCCTGGACGGTTGTCGGTACCGGCGCAGGGGAGGCGGGAGAGACGGGGGAGGCTCGCGGTTCGGCCATGCCGGCCTTACAATTGGCGGCCCGCGACGGCCGGCCCCGGCAGGGCGCCGGCGGCGTCCCCGGGCAACCTGTCGAATAGCACCGAGCATCTGAAAGTGGAAAACGTTTTCGCCGCGACCCCGGAGAACTTCCAGCCGGACGTGATCGACCGGTCACGGGACACACCGGTGCTGGTGCTCTTCTGGGCCGACCAGGTGCCCCCGTCGGCGGATGCCAGGCGGCGCCTGGAAGCCATGGTCGGCGGCTACGGCGGCAAGGTGGCGCTGGCGCTCGTGGATGTCGCCCAGGACCAGACCCTCGCCCAGCACCTGCGGGTGCAGGCGCTGCCGAGCATAAGGGTCATCGACAAGGGCCAGATCGTCCAGCAGCTCGACGGCCCCCAGCCGGACGAGGCGATCCGGGCGCTGCTCGACCAGTTGACCCTCTCTTCCAGCGAACTGGTGACCTCCCAGATCGGCCAGTTGCTGGAAGCCGGCGACTACGACCGGGCGCTCGCCATTCTCAAGCAGGCCATCGGCGAGGAACCGGGCAACACGGCGTTCCGCGTGGAGCTGGCCGACCTGCTGGTACGCCGGGGAGATCTCGACGGCGCACGCACCGCGCTGGCCGGAATCCCCGAAGACACCGAAGGCAGGGACCGCCCGCAGACCCGGCTGGAACTTGCCGAAGAGGCCGCCGCGCTTCCCGCCCGCGAAAAACTCGCGGCCGCCGTGGACGCCGACCCCGACGACCTGGAGGCGCGCCACGGGCTGGCGATCGTCGAAGCGGCGTCAGGCAATGCCCGGGCCGCCCTCGACCACGCGATGACGATCCTCCAGGCAGACCGCTCGTTCCGGGACGATATCGGACGCAGGACGATGATCCGCATCTTCACGGTATTGGGAAAGGGCAATGCGCTGGCGAACCAGTACCGACGGCGCATGTTCAACTTCATGCATTAGGTCGCCACCGTTCGGGCGCAGCCCGAGCCGAAGCACTGCTTCGGCAGGTGGCGACGCCCCGCAACTGGTTGCGGGGCCGTCCAGGTAAACGATCGGGCGCAGCCGGAACAGAAGCCCACGTTCGACAAGCGGCGACGTGAAGCGTTTCCTTATGCACATGCGCCGCCCAGGCGCCAATATTCTGCACCGGAGCGCCCCAGATCGCGTTTCCAGTCGGCGATACCACACTAACCAATTGATCTTTAAGCATTATTGTAGATTCAATCGCTTTTGCCCTACTACCACCCGTTACCGTATCCTTTCCGCGGCGGCATCTTCTCCATGAGTTATCCAACAAGTTATCCACAGCGATGGAAGAAAACCCGGATTTGCGGGCTGACGGCAGATGATTGACGACCGGCTCGACAGCGGCGGCCTCCTGGCGCAGAAGCTCGCCGGATACCGGGAACGCGGCGTCTCGCGCGTCAAGCTCGGGCTGACCGATCTCGACGGAGTCATCCGCGGCAAATACGTCAACCTGGACAAGTTCACCGGCCTCATGGAACGGGGGGGCGGCTTCTGCGACTGCGTATTCGGCTGGGACACCGACGATGCGCTGTACGACGATGCGCGCCACACGGGCTGGCACACGGGGTTTCCGGACGCGCGCTACCGCCTGCTCGTGGACACCGAGCGCTGGCTTGCCGACGAGGGCTGTCCGTACTTCATCGGCGAATTCACGGGCGCCGACGGCGGCCCCCATCCGCTCTGTCCGCGCACGCTTCTGAACCGGGTGCTCGGGCGGCTTGCCGAACACGGGCTTTACCTGCGCTCCGGTTTCGAATACGAGTTCTTCGTCTTCGAGGAAACGCCGCACAGCGTCCGCGACAAGGGCTACCGGAACCTCAAGCCGCTCACGCCGGGGAACTTCGGTTATTCGGTGCTGCGCGCATCCGCGCAGTCAGACCTCTTCACCGGGCTCATGGACTACTGCGGTTCGCTGGATCTCGACCTGGAGGGCCTGCATTGCGAAACCGGGCCGGGCGTCTGGGAAGCTGCGCTGAAAGCCCGCGACGGCATCGAGGCGGCCGACCGCGCCAACCTCTTCAAGACCTTCGCCAAGGCTTTTTTCCAGAAGCGGGGCCTCGTGGCGACGTTCATGGCCAAGTGGTCGATGGACTATCCGGGGCAGAGCGGGCACTTTCATTTTTGCCTGATCGGCGGCGATAGCCTGCTCGGCGGCGATACCCCGACAGGCGGCGCCGGCCCGACCGGAGGCGACGGCGGTTCCGCGGGCGGGAACCGCTTCTTCGACCCGGACGACGCGAACGGCATGTCGGCGCTGCAGCGTTACGCGGTGGCGGGCCTGCAGCGCTACCTGGGCGACTACCTGGCGATGATGGCGCCCACCGTCAACAGTTATACCCGCCTGGTGCAGGGCGCCTGGGCGCCGACGGCGGCCACCTGGGGCCTGGACAACCGCACGGCGGCCCTGCGCGTGATCGGCGGCGGCGGTTCGAGCCAGCGCATCGAGTGCCGGGTGCCGGGAGCGGACGCGAACCCGTACCTTGCCGCGGCGGGGACGATCGCCGCCGTGCTGCAGGGCATCGAGGAAGGCCTGCAGCCCGATGCACCGGTCGCCGGTAACGCCTACGAGGCGGAGGACGCCATGCCGGCCGACGACAAGCGCCGATTTCCCGGGCAACTGCGGGCGGCGGCAGACCGCCTGCTCGCCTCGGCGGGCGCGCGCGGCATCCTCGGCGACGAGTTTGTCGAGCACTTCGGCATGAGCCGGCACTGGGAGTCCCGGGAGTACGAGCGCCACGTGAACAGTTGGCAGCTCGAGCGCTACTTCGAGATCATCTGACGCCATGCGCATCGGCATTCTGCAGACAGACCGGGTCATGGAGCGGTTCCGCGGCCGGCACGGCGACTATCCTGAAATGTTCGAGGACGTGCTCACCGCGGCGGCGGACGGCGAGACCCTCGACTTCGAAGCCGTCGATTCAATGGCATCGGCGTACCCCGAGCCGGGCTCCTGCGATGCCTACGTCATTACCGGCAGCCGGCAGAGCGTCTATGACGGCGACCCCTGGATCGCGGGCCTGGCGGAGTTCGTGGGCGAGGCCCTGGATGCGGGCAGCAAGGTGGTGGGCATCTGCTTCGGGCACCAGTTGATCGCGCATTTCTTCGGCGGCGAGGCGGGGCCCGCGCCGGGCTGGGCGGTGGGCGTGCACGAGAGCCGCATCGTGGCGGACGCGCCCTGGCTGGAACCGAAAATGGGCAGCTTCCGGCTGCTGTCGAGCCACAAGGACCAGGTGACGCGCCTGCCCGAGGGCGCCGAGCTGTTTGCGACCAACGAGTTCTGCCCGATCGCCGGGTTTACGTGGGGCGACGGCGTATTGGCGCTTCAGGGCCACCCGGAGTTCCGCAAACCTTACTCGATGGACCTGATGAACATGCGCCGCGACCTGCTCGGCGAGGACACCTACCGCACGGGCGTCGCCTCCCTGGACGAGGACATCCACCCGGTGGCGGTGGGGCGCTGGATGCTCAACTTCTGCCGGGGGTGAGCCGCAAGCCGAAACCGCCGACCCGTTTTTCGCGCTACCGGGAGCGCGCGGGCGAACTCGCCCGTTCCCCCGAGGAGGTCGCCGCCCTGGCCACCGCCGCGGCGCGAAAGCTCGCGGGCGCCACCGGCCTGCCCAAACGATTCCGCGAGGTGCGCGAGGAACTGGCGACGTTCATCGCCCTGTTGAGAGCCTGGGTGAACGGCGACTACCGGCAGGTCTCGACCCGCACGATCGTCACCGTCATCGCGGCCGTTCTCTATTTCGTCGTCCCGTTCGACCTGGTTCCGGACTTCATCGCGGCCATCGGCCTGCTGGACGATGCGGCCGTGATCGGCTACGTGATCGGGGTGGTGCGCGACGAGATCTCGGAATTCGAACGCTGGCGCGGCGCGTCGCCGGATCGGGAAGGTGAGCCGCCGGATCGGGAAAGTGAGCCGCCGGATCAGGAATGTGAGCCTCTGGATCGGGAAGGTGCGGCGCCGGATTCGGAACAGGAACAGGCGGGCCGGAATGCGGATTGAGCCGGTCGCGCAGCCGGAGGACCTATCCCCCGGCTACGCGCCGGAAAAGCTGGCGTACGGCGCAATGCCCGGCCGGTGTTACAGCAGGCTGCGAAGCATCCAGGCCGCTTTTTCGTGGACAACCATGCGGTCGGAAACAAGGCTGGCGCTGGACTCGTCCCCGGCGTCCTGGGCCGGGGGGAGGATTTCCCGGGCCGTACGCACCACGGCCTCCTGGGCGGCGAGGAGGTCGCGCAGCATGCCTTCGGCATCGGGCACGGTTTCCGGTTCATCGATGCTCGTGAGGCCCGCGAACTCGCGGTAGGTTCCGGGGGCCGGGTGCCCCAGGGTGCGGATGCGCTCGGCCAGGTCGTCCACGGCCACCGCCAGTTCCGTGTACTGCTCTTCCCATAGCAGGTGAAGGTCGCGGAAGCGCGGGCCGGTCACGTTCCAGTGGTAGTTGTGGGTCTTCAGGTACAGCGTGTAGGTGTCGGCGAGCAGGCGCTTCAGCCCCCCGGCGATTTCCGCGCGGGCTTCTTCGCCGATGCCGATGTTGATGTTCTCGCTCATTGCAGGCTCCTCGGTGGGTGTTCGAGCGTTATTGTGGGGCCGGGGGAATCATTTTTAAAGACGATTATTTTTATGAAAACAATAGTTATGGACTATCAATAATCCTTCACTTCAGGCCGGACGCTCATCCAGCACCAGCCAGGCGATCAGGTAGGCGGCGATCACCAGCTTCGGCAGGAACAGCCCGGTGACGATCACCGCGACACGGACGATTGCCGGGTCGATGCGCAGGCGGTGGGCGATGCCCGCGCAGACGCCGGCGATCCAGCCGTTCCTCTTGTCGAGATACAGGGCGAAGCGGAAACGTTGCGGGGTGGTCTCGGTCATTGCATGGGCCTCAGTTACCGGGAATCAGGATGGACAGGAGTGCCGACACGGCGGGGTCGAAGCCTTCGAAGACGCCGCCGGCCGGGACGGTCTCCGGAACATGGGCCTGGGCGACCAGGCCAAAGCACAGGAAGACAAGCGCGAGCATTATCATCGCCCAGATCGTTGCCCGGGGATTGCTGATTCTGGAAAGCCGGAAGCTCGAGTTCCTGGTGTTCACGTCTGTCTCCTGTTCCATCGGCAAGGGAGACATTCAAAAGCCGTGCCAAGCTCGGTCAACTACCGGCACTATTGCTGTTCGGCCTCCCGTATGGCCTTCCGCGCGGCCTCCCGTACAGCGTTTACACCGGGGCCTCGCCGGCGGTCCGGGCAGATACCCATTGCTTGTTTTGACCTGTGGCCTGGAACTTGGTTCCCAACAGTGGCCGAATCCGCCAAAGTTTGGCTAGATTGGTCTTGTGCGCCGGTCGGTGGCGGACGCGGCCGGGCATAGTCCGGCCGTTTCGGGAATCGGATTCTCATGCCCCCGTTGTCTAATGAGAAAGTGAGGGTGAGCCGCTAAACTCGCGCGGTTGAAACGCGTTTTGGAGGATTGCGTTCATGGCGATGCAGCACACGCCGCTGTTGATGTCGGCATTGATCGAGCGTGGCGCGAGGGTGGCGCCGAACGAGGAGATCGTAACGGCCACCGCGAACGGCACGCGGCGGCAGAGTTATCGGGAGACGCGGGCTCGGGCGCATCAGCTTGCCCATGCGCTGGCCGATGCGGGCATCGGGGTGGGCGATGTGGTGGGGACGTTCATGTGGAACGGCTCGCGGCACCTGGAGGCGTATCACGCCTGCGCCGGCATGGGTGCGGTGCTGCATACGCTGAACATCCGGCTCGGGACGAAAGACCTGGAGTACATCGTCAATCACGCGGGAGACCGGGTGATTATTGCCGACGCGGACGTGCTGCCGCTGCTGGAGCCGCTGAAGGATGTTATGCCCACCGTGGAGCGGGTGGTGGTTGCGACCGAAGACGGCTTTGAAGGGTGGTCGACCAGCCTTCCGCGGGCGGTGGATTACGAGGCGTTCATCGCCGGCAGGCCGACGCGCTACGAATGGCCGGAGATCGACGAGAACTCGCCGCTGGGCCTGTGTTACACCAGCGGCACCACGGGCGACCCCAAGGGCGTGGAGTACGAGCACCGCTCCCAGTACCTGCACACGCTCACGGAGTGCCTGGCCGATTCCATGGGGCTCTCGGGCGCGGATACGGTGCTCGGCATTGTGCCCATGTTCCACGCGATGGGCTGGGGCATTCCCTGGGCGGCGCTGATGCTCGGCTGCAAGCAGGTGATGCCGCACCGCTTCATGGACCCGGCGAGGCTGCTCGACCTGCTCGTGTCCGAACGGGTGACGATATCGGCGGGCGTGCCGACGATCTGGCAGGGCGTGAAGGCGGCCGTCGAGGCAAACCCGGACGCCTACGACCTCTCGGCGCTGGAACGGCTCACCTGCGGCGGTTCGGCGCCGCCGCCGTCGCTGATCCGCTGGTACTGGGATGCGCTGGGCGTCGAGATGGTGCAGGGCTGGGGCATGACGGAGACATCGCCGCTGGCGACCCTGTCGCGGCGGGTGATGAAGCGCAGCCAGCTCTCCATTTCCGAGGACGAGCAGTTCGAGAACGTGGCCAAGGCCGGCCAGCTCATGCCGGGGCTGGAGCTGGACATCTTCGATGACGACTTCAACCGGCTGCCTCACGACGGCGAGTCGGTGGGCGAGATCCTCATCCGCGGGCCCTGGATCTGTTCGGAGTACTACAGAAATCCCCAGCCGGACAAGTTCCACGACGGCTGGCTGATCACGGGCGACGTGGGCAAGATCGACCCGGAGGAATACCTGATCATTTCCGACCGGTCGAAAGACCTGGTGAAGAGCGGCGGCGAGTGGATCTCCAGCGTCGACCTCGAGAACCACATCGTGGCGCTGGACGGCGTCGCCCAGGCCTGCGTGGTGGCCCAGCCCCACCCGCGGTGGGACGAGCGGCCGGTGGCTCTGGTGGTGCCCGACCCGGGGCGGCAGGTGAGCGCGGAGGCGATCCTCGCTCATTGCGCGACGGCGTTCGCCAAGTGGCAACTGCCGGACGACGTGCTCTACGTGGACAGCATTCCGCTCACATCCACAGGCAAGATGGACAAGAAAGTGGTTCGCGCGCACCTGGCGGATCAGGAGTACGTGCTGCCGGACCTGCGCAAATTGGCGGATTCCGGTTAGGGGTACGCGCGTTCGTCATGCCTGGCGTTCCATCTTGGGGACGCTCCCGGTTGCGAAAGTGACGCCAATGGCTTCCACCATGGCCCCGAGCCGGGCGATGGCGGAGTGCACGCTGTTGAATTCTTTCTGGATTCTCGTGAACTCTTTCTGGATTTCGTAGAAGCGCTCTTCGAACCTGTCCATGCGCCGATCGATCTTTTCAAATCGCTGGTCGACCTGTTCGAAACGCTGGTCGACCAGTTCGAACCGCTGATCGACCTGTTCGAAACGCTGGTCGACCAGTTCGAACCGCTGGTCGATTTTTTCAAACCGGCCCTCCAGTTGTTGAAATCGAGCGTCAGACCGCTGCTCTGCCAGTTGAAATTGTGCGTCGATCGCGGCGAACCTGGCGTCCGTCGACCGTGTCGAGGCCTTGATGGCCTGAAGGATGAAACCCGCGATGCTCGCGCCGACCAGCAGGATGGTGGCGATGGTGGTGATGAACTCGTAATTCATGATCGGTTCCTCAAGCCGGATTGTCGCCGAAGTTGCCTCATATTGTCGATCACGGGGCGATGGCCGTATGTAGGAAAAGGCCGATTCTTCGCGGGACCGCGATGCATGATCCCCACGTACCCCGCCCGGGAAGCCTTCATGTGCCCCTGTACCGCGGTTGGAGTAAGATCGTTGCATGACTTGGAAACCGTTGGCAGGAATGCGTAGCCGGCTCTTGTTCATCGTGACGCTCGGGCTCGCGGCGGCGTTTTCGGCGCCGGCCGCGGAAGATGCCGGGGGCGGCGCGGTATGGCTGGTCGAACTCGATGGCGCCGTGGGGCCGGCGAGCGCCGACCTGGTGATTCGGGCCATCGAGGATGCGGGTGAGGCCGGCGCCGGGGCGGTAGTGATTCGCATGGATACGCCCGGCGGGCTCGACAAGTCCATGCGCGACCTGGTCAAGGCCATTCTCGGCTCGGAAATTCCCGTCATTACCTATGTTTCGCCGAGCGGCGCGCGGGCGGCGAGCGCGGGGACCTATATCGCCTACGCGAGCCATGTCGCGGCGATGGCGCCGGCCACCAATATCGGCTCGTCGACGCCGGTGAGCATCGCGCCCCAGCAGCAGCCGCCACGTTCGCCCTCGCCCTGGCGCCAGCCCCCCGCGGAGGAGGATCGGGCGGAGGGGAAGGACGGCGTGAAAGACGCGGAAGAAGGCGAGGGGGCAAGCGGTTCCGAAGCCGGCGGGCCGGAAGAAGGCGACGGGGCCGCGGAGAAGCCGGCCGAGGCCGACAGGGCGCCGCCACCCGCCGATGCCATGACGCGCAAGGTGATCAACGATGCGGTGGCCTACCTGCAGAGCCTGGCGGAGTTGCGCGGGCGCAACGTGGAATGGGCCGAGAAGACGGTGCGCGACGGCGACAACCTGCGCGCCAGCGCGGCGCTGGAGCAGAACGTCATCGACATCATGGCGCCGAATCTCGCGGTGCTGCTCGAGGAGCTCGACGGCAGGGAGGTGGAAGTCGGCGACGAGGTGCTGACGCTGGCCACGGCCGAGGCCGAACTGGTGCGCGTGGAGACCGACTGGCGCCACGAACTGCTGTCGATCATCACCGACCCGTCCATCGCCTATGGGCTGCTGATCGTCGGGGTGTACCTGCTCATGCTGGAGTTCTACAACCCCGGCATCATGTTTCCCGCCGTCACCGGCATCATCTGCCTGCTGCTCGGCGCCTACGGCCTGCAGATGCTGCCGGTGAACTACGCGGGCCTGGCGCTCATCGCCGTGGGCATCGGCATGCTGATACTGGAGGTGATGACGCCCACCTACGGGGTGCTCGGCGTGGGCGGGGTGGTCGCTTTCGTGATCGGCTCCATCATCCTGGTAGACAGCGACCTGCCCGGCTACCAGTTGCCCATCGCCATCATTGCCGGGTTCGCCGCGGCCACCGGAGGCGTTGCGTTCTTCATCGTCGGCGCGGCGGTGCGCGCCCGGGCGTCGAAGGTCGTCTCGGGCGTCGAGGGCATGGTGGGCGGCAGCGCGCTGGTGATCGAGGAATTTCAGGGGCGGGGCACGGTGCGGGCGTTCGGCGAGATCTGGCAGGCGCAGAGTGCCGCACCGCTTGCGAAAGACACGAAGGTGCGGATAACCGGCGTCGACGGACTGGTTCTTGACGTCGAACCGGAGAGCGAACAGGGGGCCTGATGGGGCTACACGTCAGCTTCACGAGAAAGCGGCCGACGGGTGCGATCCTGACTGAACGGACGGCGCGTATCGGCGAACAAGAGGTGTAAACATGGAAATCTTCACCAGCATCATCATGGTCGTGGTCATCGCCATCCTGGCGAGCGCGTTCCGGATCCTGAGAGAGTACGAGCGGGCGGTGGTGTTCATGCTCGGGCGCTTCTACAAGATCAAGGGGCCGGGCCTGATCATCATTATTCCCGTCATCCAGCAGATGGTGCGGGTAGACCTGCGCACCATCGTGCTCGACATCCCCACCCAGGACCTCATCACCCGCGACAACGTCTCGGTGAAGGTGAACGCGGTGCTGTACTTCCGGGTGGTGGATTCCCAGCGCGCCATCATCAACGTGGAGCAATACATGGAAGCCACCGGCCAGCTTGCCCAGACCACGCTGCGCTCGGTGCTCGGCCAGCACGAGCTCGACGAACTGCTCGCGGAACGGGAGCGGCTCAACCAGGACATCCAGGGCATCCTCGACCAGGCCACCGACCAGTGGGGCATCAAGGTTTCGAACGTGGAGATCAAGCACGTCGACATCGACGAGAGCATGATCCGGGCCATCGCCAAGCAGGCGGAGGCCGAGCGGGAGAGGCGCGCCAAGATCATTCACGCCGACGGCGAGCAGCAGGCCGCGGAGAAGCTGGTTGAGGCGGCGAAGGAACTCAGCGCCGAGGGCGGCGCCATGCAGCTCCGCTACCTGCAGACGCTCACGGAGATCGCCGGCGAGAAGAGCTCCACCATCGTCTTTCCGCTGCCGGTCTCCATGATGGAGGGGCTGCAGAACCTGCTGGGCGGCGTTTCGCAGGAATCTGAATCCGGGTAGTGCCGGCGTCCCTGAACGGCACCCCGGCTTGCTCAGGGATTTCCGCCGCGTCGATGACGTCCTGCAACGCCTGTCGCGCGATGCGCCGGTTCACCCGGACCCGCCTGAAGGCGCCGCCGGTTCAGGTGCCATGAACTGAAGATCATGCGCGCCTCGGCCTGCGGCGGCGCGCCGGTGTAAACTGTTCCGGTCATTGCCCTCCGATTCCGGCGCCGGCCCACTGCGGATCACCGGCGAGAAGACGCCCGAAGCCGATTTTCAGGCGCAATTAAGACCTGGAGCGTAAGCGTGCATCCACTGCTGCACAGAATCGATGGTGTGCTGCGCCCGGCGGGCCGGGTGTTCTACGGCTGGTGGATCGTGGGCGCCGGGGCCGGGGTGGTGTGGCTGTCGGCGCTCTTGTGGCTGAATTCCTACGGGGCGTACATCGTGCTGCTGCAGGCGGACTTCGGCTGGAGCAAGACGCTCCTGGGGTTCGCGTTCGCGCTGACGCGCATCGAGAGCGGCATTCTCGGCCCGTTGCAGGGCTGGCTGGCAGACCGGTACGGGCCGCGCATCATCGTGAGCATCGGCACGGTGATCTTCGGCGCCGGGTTCATGCTGTTCGCCGGCATCGAGACGCTGCTCGGCTTCTACCTCACCTTTGCCATGATGGCGCTCGGTGCGAGCCTCGGGGGGTTCGGCACCATCATGGTGTCGGTGGTGAACTGGTTCACGCGGCACCGGGCCAAGGCGCTGGCGATGTCGCAAATGGGCATGTCTGTGGGCGGCCTCTCGGTGCCGATCATCGTTTTCTGCCTGGAGGCGTTCGGCTGGCGGGCGACCGCGTTCTGGTCGGGCATCGTGGTGCTGATGGTGGGGCTGCCGCTGGCGCAGGTATTCCGGCACCGGCCGCAGGAAAAGGGGCTGCAGCCGGACGGCATCGCACTCGATCTGCCCGGCGCAGACGGGCGCATCGGGGCTCTGCCCGGGCGCGATTACACGGCCAGGGAGGCCATGCGCACCTGGCAGTTCTGGCTGATTTCGGTGGGCCATGCCACGGCGCTCCTGTCGGTCTCCTCGATCATGGTGCACCTGGTGCCGCACTTGAATGAGGGGCTCGGTTATTCGCTGTCGCTGTCGGGGCTGGTGTTTGCGCTCATGACGGGCTTTCTGCTGGTGGGGCAGGTGGCCGGGGGCTATCTCGGCGACCGGTTCAACAAGCGCTACATCTGCACGCTGTGCATGGTGGGGCACGCCGCGGCGCTGCTGCTGATCGCTTATGCGAAGAGCCCCGTGGCAGTCATCGTCTTCGGGCTGCTGCACGGCCTGTCCTGGGGCCTGCGCGGGCCGCAGATGATGGCGCTTCGGGCGGACTACTTCGGCCCCTCCTCGTTCGGCACCATCATGGGGTTCTCGGGCCTGGTGGTGATGCTGGGCATGGGGCTCGGCCCGATCATCGCCGGTTACATGGCCGACGTTACCGGCAGCTACAAGTCGGGGTTCACGCTGCTGGCGCTGTTCTGCCTGCTGGGGTCGGCCAGCTTCTTTGTTGCCACGCCGCCGGGGGACCGGCCGCTGGGCAGCGGGTCGGCGGTGACGCGGTAGGCGCCGACGATCTCGTCGATCCTTTCGGCCGTGAACTCGCGGCGCCGGGCCTGTTCCGCGTCGGTGCGCACGCGCAGGCGCACTTCCTCGAACACTGGCAGGCCGCCCTCGCCACGGGCGGCGATCAGCACCAGGTGCAAGCCGTAGGGCGAACGCAGCGGCCCCTGCCAGGCGCCGGGTTCGAGATCGAACAGGGCGCCGGCCATGGTTTCACCGAAATGCCCGGCGAGATCCGAGCCTGAGCTTTCCACGTAGTTGCGGTGGTAGAGGAAAGCGTCGCCCTGGCCGGCGGCGGCGTTGAATCCGGTATTTTCCGCCCGGAGCCGGGCGAGGGACTGTTGTGCCGCTTCCCGCGCCTGCGCCTCGCCGCGCCTGGAGGTGTCGAAGAAAACGTGGGTGAGGGTGAGAGACGGAGGCTGCCGGTAATCTTCCGGGTTGCTCTCGAAGTACTCGCGCAGGGCGGCCTCGTCGAGGGGCGGCAGGGCGCTCGCGGCGCCGTCCGCCATGAACTCCACGTTCTGGGCGAGGCGGCGGCGGATGACGTAGTCGCCGTCGCCGAAGCCGAGGCGCAACGCCTCGCGGTAGAGCGCCTCCTCGCGCACGTAGCTGTCGATGACGAACTGCCGTTCGGCTGGCGTCATCCCCTCGAGACGCGCTCTGGCCAGTTGCGGGTGCTGCAGTTGGGAGCGGTGCTGGACGAAGGCGGTCAGGGCGTCGAGGTCGACATGGATGTGGTGCGGGTCCGGGTCTTTGTCGACTAGTACGGAGATCGCGAACAGGGAAGTTCCGGCGATCAGGAAGAGGAACAGCGGGTCTTTCAAGGCGCGCACTGTCGGGGTTTCTTCACCGGCAGGTGAATTGCGGTTCGGTGTGAACGGCCGGGTCTTTGGAACAAGCGGGGGTACGGGGCAGCGAGTTCGCATGCGGCGCTTCCCTTTCGGCGCACGGCCCCATTGTCCTGCTGTGCGGGAGGTTTTTGGACGAGCTTAACGCGCCGAAAGGGAAGCGCCGCATACGAACTCTGTCCCGGGGTTTTGTGTTGTTCATGCCGCGCCAGCGGGGTGGGGTTGTGGCTGGCGTGGATGTGAGAGCTGTTCAGGGTGTGTACCAGATGGGGGATGTATAGGCTCGGTCCTGCACGGTGGTGGGGATGTGGTCGGGCAGGTCGATGTTGAAGTACCTGGCGTCGTAGGCGGTCCAGCGCGGGGTGGGAATCTCGATCACCCGGGCGTAGTAGAAGGCGCGTTCGGCCGGGTCGAAATCCGGGTCGGTCCACACGGCAGCGAGCATGGGGGCGCCGATGGTGTTCGTGTAGCTCGCCTCGGCGACGTTCACGGTGGTGCCCACGGGCGGGGCCTTGCCGGATTCCGGGTTTACCTCTCGTCCGTCGGAGAGCGCCACGTCGTGGACCTTCTCGTGCAGGTTGCCCTCGCTGTCGAGCCAGCCCTTTACGATCTGGATGCGGTCGAGGTTCGCCCAGTCCGGGTCTTTCGCGGCGACGGCGATGAAGGTGGGCGCGGCGCCCTGCGGAGCGGCGGTGAGGTCGCCGCCCATGGGCACGCCGTTGGCGTAGGCGATGTCCAGGTAGGCGGGCTGGTGGATCACGCCCGGGTCGTAGTCCCAGCCGCCGAAGAAGCGCACGGCGATTCGCGTGCCGGTGGTGGCGTACACCTCGCGGCGCTTCATGGCGGCGAACAGTTCCTCGCGGGTGTTCTCCCGCGCCCACACCGCCGCGTAGCCCGAGGCGACGATCTTCCAGTTCTCCCACAGTTGGCCGGCGGCCATGGCGTTTTCCAGCCGCTCCAGGCCGGGTTCGGATTCGGCAAACTTGCCGAAATAGTTGTCCTCCGCCGCCGTGGCCAGCGAGGTGTGATTGTCGGTGCTGCCGATCATGCCGAACTTGAAGGGGTTGACGCCCAGATCCGCCTCGAAGCCGAGGCCCAGCTTGAGCGCCCCGCGGGCGTATTCGTGGGGCAGCATCCAGTCTTCCTTGGCCTGGTTGCGGCCGATGTTATCCCAGTCCCAGGTCTCGAAGTCGGCGAACTCGTCATCGGGCGAAAGCGTCGGGTGGGCTTCGCTGTCACCCTTCACCTGGGTGACTTCGGCGATGGGTTCCCAACGGGAGCGGAGTTGCGCATAGGCGCGGTCGAGGGGGCGGCCGTCCACCGACTTCGCGGGGAACATCATGCCGTTGGACAGGTTGCCGTTGTGGGGGATGGCGATGACCTCGCCGCCGGTCTCGGCCTCGTAGCGCGCGAGCGCCCGCCACAGGTCCCGGGGGTCGAGGCTGTCCTGCCCGGAGAATGGGGGCAGTCGGCCGGCCTTGTCCGCGCCGTCCTTGTAGATGACGACCCGGTGCAGGTTGTTGCCGTCGATCATCGAGGTCCACTCGTAGCCGGTGAACGCCGTGAACCGGCCGGGATCGTTGTAGTCGTCCGCGGTTTGCGCCACGTCCTGCCAGATCAGCCTGCGGGTTTCGGACGGGAAAGGCGGGTAGGTCTGCGGGTCGTCCATGCTGCCGGTGAACGTGGCGATCATCTGTTCCGGATTGCCCTGGGCGATGAACGCCGCCCATTGCCGCCCGGCGTCGGTGTTCGCCACCAGCGGATCGCCCACGCCGAACCTGTAGTAGCCGCCGAGATACTCGGCGTGGTCGGATACGACCAGGAAGTCCAGCGGCCGGCGCAGGCGCACGCGCATGCCGTTGTGGGCGGTCAGTTCCTGGCCCCGGGCGAAGCGGTAGGCATCCGCCGGCGTCAGGTTCATGTTGCCGAGCGAGTAGGCGTCCGCGGAGTTGCGCGAGTGCAGGTGGGTGTCCCCCCAGTACAGGTTGAGGGGGTAGTTCTTGCCCACCGGCGCGGAGTACTGGGAATCGGCGAGGGCCGCCATTGAGGTCAGGCCGGCGATTGCGGCGCCGATCAACCGCGCGCGAGTGGCCCGTGCCCCGGGTTGGTGACGCATTTGGAACCCTCGTGCTGAGATCGCAATGGGCGGCGACTTTGCTGGTTCCAGGGCAAGGATGCAACTGCGCCTGTTCCTGCGGGACGTGAGGGTGTCCGGAAGGTGGGTGTCCCTGCTTTTTGTCCCTGCTTTTTTGCCAATCTGGCAACGGTGGGTGTCCCCAATCTGAAGGTGGGTGTCCTTGAATCCGGAAGGTAGGTGTCCCCAACGGAAAGGTGGGTGTCCTTAAATCCGAAGGTAGGTGTCCCCAACGGGAAGGTAGGTGGGCCAGAGGTAGGGTTCCGAAAAGAGTGGTGTTCTGGTTGTGGCGATCACTATATAATATTTATTATATAGCGGTGGAGCGGACGAAACGGCAGGAGACTCGATGCTCTCATTCAAGGTAACGACCGTCGGCGCGTCAGCGGGCGTGATACTGACCAAGGAGGCCATGGCGCGGCTACGGGTAAAGAAGGGCGATACGCTGCATTTGACCGAGGCGCCGGACGGCAGCTATCGGCTGACTCCCTACGATCCGGAGTTTGCCCGGCAGATGGCGCTCGCCGAGGAGATCATGCATGACGACCGGGAGGTGCTGCGGGCGCTTGCGAAGTGAGCGACCAGGGCCCGGGCGCCTGGGTGTGGGTGAAACCATCGGCCGTATTCGCGGTTCACGACCGACAGATAGCGGAGCATGGCGGCCTTGACGGCATTCGCAACCGGGGCGCGATTGAGTCAGCCCTGGCACGCCCGGTCAATCTGGCGAACTACGGCGATCCCGACTGGGCCGATCTGGCCGCGGCGTACGCGTACGGGTTGGCGATGAACCACGGCTTCTCGGACGGTAACAAGCGCACGGCCTGGGTTACCGCGCGCCTGTTTCTCGCACAGAACGGTGTCAGCCTCGAATTCGAGGCGCTGGAGGCCGTGCAAGTGATGGAACGGATGGCCGCCGGAAAAGTCGGCGAACGCGAACTCGCCGAGTGGTTTCGGGCGCGCGGCTCCGGATGACGGGGCCTGCGGTCATTGCGGGCTTGTTGCTGGCGGGCGGGCGGTCACGGCGGATGGGGTCCTTGGCAGGCGGAGACAAGTGCCTGATGACGCTGGGTACGCAGACGGTGCTCGAGCATGTGATCCAACGGGCTGGGCCGCAGGTGGAGCGGTTGGTATTGAATGCCAACGGCGATGCGGGGCGATTCGCGTCTTTCGGCCTGCCGGTGATCGGCGACACTGCAGGGGAGGGTCTGGGGCCGCTGGCCGGCGTACTGGCCGGGTTGGACTGGGTGGCCGGGCAGATACCGGACGCGGGCCTTGTGGCGAGCTTTGCGACGGATACCCCGTTCTTTCCGAAAGACCTGGTACACAGCCTCTCCCTGGAAATCGAACGCGGCGCGGAGCTGGCCTGTGCGCGGTCGGGTGGCCGTCTGCAACCGGTGTTTGCGCTGTGGCCCGTTGCGTTGCGGCATGAATTGCGTCGTGCGCTGGTGGAGGAAGGCATTCGCAAAGTGGATCGATGGATGGCCAGGTATCGTTTATCTGCAGTCGATTACGCCGTTGAGCCGTTCGATCCGTTCTTCAACCTTAATCAGCCGGCGGATCTCGCAGCCGCGGAGGCGCTGCTTCAGCAAGGGGGGTGACCTTGAAGCGCCGTTGCGCCCGGCCGAGTCACCGGGCTGACGATTCGCTACCATATCGACCATGCAGGCCATGGTGCTGGACAAGCCGGGAGGGGAATTCGCGTTTCGGGAGATGCCGAAACCGGTTCCGGCGGTAGGTGAGGCACTCATTCGCGTGCATGCCTGCGGTGTCTGCCGAACCGATCTGCACGTGGTGGACGGCGACATCCGTGACGGCCGCTATCCCATTGTGCCGGGGCACCAGATCGTGGGTACCGTCGAGGCGGTGAACGGGGTCGAGACGCTCGAGCCGGGCATGCGGGTCGGGGTGCCCTGGCTCGGGTATACCTGCGGCGCCTGTTCCTACTGCCGGAACGCCACCGAAAACCTCTGCGATGCGGCGGAGTTTACGGGCTACCAGCGTCATGGCGGGTATGCAGAGTACACGGTGGCCGATGCGCGCTATTGCTTCGCGCTGCCGGAAGGCTTCTCCGACCTGGACGCGGCGCCGTTGCTGTGCGCGGGGCTTATCGGGTACCGGGCACTCTCGAAGGCCGGCGATGCCCGGCGGCTGGGGTTCTACGGGTTCGGCAACGCCGCCCACATCCTCACCCAGTTGGCGGCCTGGCAGGGGCGGGAGGTCTTTGCCTTCACCCGCGACGGCGATGCGGTCGGCCAGGCGTTCGCGCGGAGCCTGGGCGCCGTGTGGGCCGGGGGGTCGAGCGAGCGGCCGGAAACGGAGCTGGATGCCGCCGTTGTTTTCGCCCCGGTGGGCGACCTGGTTCCGGTGGCGCTGAAGCACCTGCGCAAGGGCGGCGTGGTGGTTTGCGCGGGCATCCACATGTCGGATATCCCGGCGTTTCCTTATGCAGACCTCTGGGGGGAACGGCGCATCGTCTCGGTTGCGAATCTCACCCGTCGGGACGGTGAGGAATTCCTGGCCGTGGTCGGCAAGGCGGGTGTTCGTACGGAGGTGTCTAGGTTTCCTCTTGAGTCAACGTCTGCAGCGTTGAATGAGTTGAGGGCGGGCCGCATAACCGGCGCGGCGGTCGTGGAAATCGGTTGGTAGCGCCCGTGAATTCACCGACAGCCCCTACGCCTGGTGCGCCGGTTGCCGCGGCCGATACTGGCGGCAGGGACGCTGGCTACGTTGAACCTGCGCCTGGACGCTGGAGGTTGGGTGCTGCGTGCCGGCCCCTGATGATGGAGTCGCGGACAGCGTCCAGGGTGCCCTCGACCCGCGAGAGGCGTTCCCGCAGCCTGTAAAGGCGTTCGGTCAGCGAAGT
Organism: Gammaproteobacteria bacterium; assembly: GCA_028821125.1. Classification (GTDB taxonomy): domain Bacteria; phylum Pseudomonadota; class Gammaproteobacteria; order Pseudomonadales; family Azotimanducaceae; genus Azophilus. The sequence goes on along the minus strand of JAPPHD010000085.1, from coordinate 13,582 downwards.
TTCCAGTTGATTGATGCGCTCGGTCAGCGAAACTTCCACATGATTCATGCGCTCGTTCAACTTTTCCATCGCCGCCCGCAATTGGCCCATTTCCTGCCGCAGTTGGCCATGCTCCCCCCGCATCTCCCCCCGCAGGGAACGATGGGATGTGGCAATGGCGATCAAGACAACGATTCCGGTTGCGATGATGGACCAGGCTTCAGGCGTCACTTCGAATTCTCCTGTTACCTGCCGCGAGACGGAACGGCTCGTACGGCTGGCCGTTTGCATTTGATATTGGTCGCGCCATCGTACCGCCAAGCTGCTGGAACGGAAACCGGCAGCTACCCTCGCATTACTACAGAAATCGGCTACCGTTGATGTAGGACATCAACCATGCCAGCAGTTGTGGCAACAATATCAGCGCGTTGCTCGATTTTCGGTACGCCGAATCACCGGCGTGGTGGTGGTGGAAGTCGGAACGGATTTAAATGGTGGTAGGTTAGAGGCAGCAGGAAGGAAGCAAGGATGACTGAATCCACACGGGTAAAAGTCTGGGACTGGCCGCTACGAGTCTGGCACTGGCTGTTCGCGATCTGCATCGGTTGCCTGTTGTATACGGGCCTTTCGGGTGACCTGTCGCTGCTGAGTTGGCACATGCGCTTCGGCTGCACGATGGTTGGGCTGGTGATCTTCCGTTTGCTGTGGGGGATCTGGGGCGGGCTTCATGCGCGGTGGCCGATCTACCGGGTTGGGCCCCGTGCCTTCTTCAGCCACTTCCGGGGCGGCCGGGTGGACGATCCGCATACCGCGCCGGGCCGGGCCATGGCGATCGCGATGGTGGTGCTTGCTGGTGTGCAGGCAGGTACGGGGCTCTTTGCCAACGACGCCATTTTCAACGAGGGCCCGCTGGCGCGTTATGTCTCCGGGGACACCTCGAACGACCTCACCTGGATTCATAACCGCGTGTTCATGGGGATCATCGCCTGCGCCGTCGTGCACCTGCTTGCGCACGCGGTCTACGCGTTGCGGCGGGACAGCACGCCGCTCGCGATGTTCACGGGCTCGAAACCGGCGGATGTTGCGGAGACACCAGATTACTGGATGCGCGCGCTCGCCACCGCGGCGATTGCCGGCGGACTGGTCTGGGGTGCCCTTGAGTACTTCTAATCGGAGCACACCGGTGCCTACGGGAATCGGGATGTGCGAACAATTGGGGTCAGAGTAAAAACTGTCGTACCAATTTTTACTCTGACCCCAATTGTTAACCGGCGTCCACGCGTATGCGGCCGCCGGATTGCGGCAGCGGGGAGTTACTCCTCGCGGTAGTTGTCGTGGCAGCCCTTGCAGGCGCCCCCGAGCGCCTGAGCGGCCGGGCCGATCCCGTCGCCGGAGGCGATGGCGTCGCGGAGGCCCTCGGCGGCGGCCTGGAAGTCTGCGACCTTGGAGGCGAAATCATCGGGGTTTTCCCAGATTGCGGGCAGCGCGTGGCCGCCGGGGGCGTTTACCTCGAACACGGTACCGACGACCGCCGACAGGTCGGCGATGGCGCCAGCGTGCAGCGCCAGGTGGTCCGAGTGGGGGACCTTGCCCTGCAGGATGTCGAAGAAGGCAACGGTGTGGCCGCCGATGGCTTCCATTGTGTGGTGGCGATAGTCCATCGCACCTTCGTCGGCGAATGCCGGGGCGGCTATCAGGGTAAAAAAGACCAGAGTGCGGGCTCGCATGAATTCTCCTCAAGACGATCGAAAGCGCAGTAGCGGTGCGGCTATTAAAGATTGCTTGTGCGGGCAAGGCAACCAGGTCTTGCAAAACCGGCTGCGGCGGTAGTTATGGTGCCGGCTAACTGGGACTGGCGCTCGACCGCCTTGCGTTCGGTTCATTCGGCCCGCGGCCGAGCAACCCGCCGATCTCTCCCTTTAACTCTGCCCGGATGGAGCGATTGGAGGTGGCGATGGCAATCAGCACCACGATTCCCGTTGCGATGACGGACCAAGACTCCGGTGTCACCATTCGGAGCGCGATTCGCGGAACGCTTTCCTGATCTCCGCGAGCAGCCACCAATGCGATATGGCAATGGCATTCACTATCGAGATTCCCATTGCGATGATGTACCAGGCTTCAGGCGCCACGTCGGATTCTCCTGTTGCCTGCCGCGAGACAGAACGGCTCGTACGGCTGGCCGTTTGCGTTCGAGTCGAGTCCGGCCATCGTACCGTTAGCCGGGCGTAAACGGAAACCGGCAAATGTCTGCAACACCGTGCAGAACATGACTATTGCCGGCGTAGGACATCGACTATTCCAGCCGCGCCTCCAGCTCGTTGTGAAAGTGCTGCACGCGCAGTTCCTCGTCGCTGAGCCAGACGCGGTCGAACCCTTTCGAGGCCATGCCGGCCTGCACGCCGCCGAGCAGTTCGATGTCCTGGTCGATGGTGTCGGTCATGGTGCGGTTGCCGTTGAGGATCTCGGTGTGCTCGAAGACGTCGCGGTCGGGACGCCTGTAGTCGGTTGGCCTGCTGCCGGATACGTCCAGGGTCACCTTGCTGCGCCCCGGCCGGACGAGGTTCACGGTGCCGTCGCTCAAGGCGGGGTCGGCGAACAGCACCAGGCTGAGCTTGTCGAAGAAGCACCGGCCCGGGTCGGTGGGGTGCGGCCTCGGGCGCAGTATCCACAGGTGTTCCGCGGAGAACGAGAGGATGGTGTTAGGGAACAGGTTGAACTGCCAGACGTCGGATAGCTGGTTATCGGAAAAAGGCGAGTAGTCGTAGCCGAACCGCAGGCCCGCCTCGCGCTTGCGCTCCTGCACGGCCCGGCGCACATCCAGAACCCGGCCGCGGAAGTCGGCCGGGTCGAGGCCGATGCTGCGCAACTGGGCCGACTGGATGTCGGTGGGCTCCTCCGGTATGGGAAAGCGCGGGTTCACCGTGGCGCCCTTCACCTCCAGGCCGGTATGGCCGTTGTCGAACAGGTGCACCGTGTCGTTGCAGCAGTCCACCATGCGCTTGTGCTGGGGGTGCAGGAAGTCCACGTGGTAGAGCTCGCTGAAGTTGTCCACCACCGCCTTCCAGTTGCAGTGGTGATGCACCGTCTGGTCTTCGGTGAGCGTCATGTTGCGGAAGCGGTAGGGCGCGAGCATGTCGGCCAGCGGCCCGAGGTATTCCTTGAGCGGCGGCGGGTCGTTGGCCAGGCAGACGAACACGAACCCGTCCCAGACGCCGGCGTGCACCGGTTTCAGCGAGCGCTCTCCGCAGGGCACGCCGGCCGGGAACTGGTCTTCGTGGGGAACGATGGCCAGGTTGCCGTCCACATCGTAGGTCCAGGCGTGATAGGCGCAGCGGAAGCTGTCGGCATGGCCGCGCTCGGCGCTCACCAGGCGATTGCCCCGGTGCTGGCAGACGTTGTAGAAGGCACGCACCTCGCCGCCCGAGCCGCGGGTGACCAGAACCTGTTCGCGGCCCATGTCGAACACGAAGAAGTCGCCGGGCTCGGCGATGTCGCTTTCAAGCCCCGCGAGCAGCCAGCACCGGGCCCAGATGCGTTCCCACTCCCGGTCCATCCATCCGGGGCTCAGGTAGCGCTCCTTGCTGAAATTGGCGTTGGCGACGCCGTTGCCGGTGTGATTGACAACCCTGATCGTCAATTTGCTGCTCCCTGCTGTTGCCCGTTTTCCCGTTCCTCGTGCGTCCAGCTACGGCGCCTCGCCTATCCCGCCACAGGGCCTCGCCCTTTCCGGCGTTGAGCGGCACGGCAAGGTTTGGAAGTATCTGTCAGTCTTTTTCGATTCTGGCCACCGCCCGGCAGGCAGGTGCGCCGCAGTACTTGCGAAAGGTCGCCGTGACGAACGTCTCCCCGCAGGCCCGGCACTGCCGCTCCTGAATATCGACGCAGTGCTGCCGGCGCCGTTCGAGAATATTGGCGAGGCTGCGGTTGTCCAGAACCATCTCGCGAAACTCGGCATCGCCGATGTCGAGCAGGTCGAGCACCTCGCTCACCGTCCAGTGCGGCGACCGGAGCAACAGGCCCGCAGCTTCGACTGTCAACAGGGTTTCGGCCAACGCCGTCCACCAGGCAAACGCAAACGGTGAATTATAGACCCAAAGGCGGCCCGAACCGTCACGCCGGGCGGAGAAAAACGGCGCCCGCCGGGTTCAGCCGCAGGTCTCGGGCCTGCAGGCTGCCAAAACGTCCCCCGAGCCGCGTCTCATTCCAGGCCGTGGTTCGAACCGCATCGATGAAGGCCGGATCGAGATCGGCATCGGGGCTGCGGGCCACTGCCGCCGGCTGACGGTGCGCCTCCGTGCGAAAACCGGCCGGATGCGCGCCCGCCTCCACGGACTCGGGCATGGATCTGGTGTAGTCTGCACAAACATGAAATCCGCCCTGGGAAAGCAGTGCCCGTTCGTGCTGCTGTTGCTGCTGATGGCAGGCTGCGCCGCGGCGCCGCGGCCGCTGCAGTTCGTTGCCGGGCCTGACCCGGTGTATCCGCCGGGCGCAATGTCGGCTGGAATCGAAGGGCAGGTTACGCTCCGGTATGACATCAGCGTCGACGGAACCGTGTTCAATCTGCGAGTGGTGGAGGCCGAGCCCGAGGGTGTATTCGAGGAGGCGGCCCTGAAGGCGCTTGCCGAATGGCGCTTCCGGCCGCCGGTGGTCGACGGGCGCAATGTCGCACTTCGAGACCGGGTGAGCACCCTCGCATTCCGGCTGGGTGAAAGCGATGCCTATGCGGTATATTAGGAGGCGCGGTATCTTCGCCGCAGGCTGTCAGGAGTATGTATGTTGGCAGGCCGGCCAAAAATGGTGCCCAGCAAGCTGAGCCCGAAACTCAAGTTGATTCTGGTCATTGCGTGGGTTTTGCTTTGGATCCCGTATTTCGGGTTTCTCTGGTTTACCGCCTAGATCGGCAGCGCCGGCGAAAAGCCGTGCTGCGCGACCAGGAACTTGAGAGATTTCCTACGTGAAATGTGGGCGGTTGCCCATTGCGCGGGCACCCGCTTTTCGTATTTCATTGTAGTGGGCATTCCTGCCGCCTGCCGGGTTCGGCGAGCGGCGGTGAGCAGTAGTGGATGTGGGTGTATTGCGCCGCCACAGCGGGAATGTCAAGAAGGTTCAACACCCAGGGCAAGCGGTAGTATTCGGGCATGGCAGAGCAGTCAGTAGTGCCGGAGCGCAGGATAAGCACCGAGATTGTGGCGCTGATGTCCTTTGCGGTGACTTCTGTGGTTGCCTTGTTGTCTCTTGTTGTCTGGCTGGACGGCAAGTTCGAACAGTTCGACGCCAAGTTCGCAGGCAAATTCGAACAGTTCGACGCCAAATTCGAAGGCAAGTTCGAACAGTTCGACGCCAAGTTCGAAGGCAAGTTCGAACAGCTCGACGCCAAATTCGAAGGCAAGTTCGAGCAGTTCGACGCCAAGATCGAAGGCAGGTTCGAACAGTTCGACGCCAAGTTCGAACGCAGGTTCGAAAAGTTCCACCGGAAAATCGAAGATCTAGGCGCCGAACTGCGTTCGGACATCGGCGTTCTGCGAGCTGGCCAGGCATCGTTGGACAAACGCCTGGCGGTGGTAGAGAGTCATGTGCTCGGCATGCCGCAGTCCGCCCGTCCCGAAAACCTGGCGGCGCCCGCTTCCTGACATACCCCTCATTTGTGCCAATATGCCGCGGCATTGCCCTCGCTGGTAGAATTGCGGCATGAAGCGCACCCTGAAACCAGACGGATATTGCAGGGTCGGCAGGGGCTGGCCTTGCCCTGTTGGCGGCGTATCGTGAGCGAGCCTTCCCCGCAACTGCCGGAACAACAAGACGCCGGGCGCGAAATGCGGCTCGGCGAACTGCTCGTCGCCCGCGGCCAGGTAGACCCGGCCGATGTGGAGCGCGCGGTGAAGATCCAGCAGCAGGTGGGCGGCCGGCTCGGCGCGCTGCTGGTGAGGGTGGGCGCCATCTCGGAAGACCTGCTGCTGAAGACGCTGGAAGAGCGCCTGGATGCGGTTTACCTGCGCAATGCCGAAGAGCTGCCCGACAGCCTTGAGGTATACCAGTTCATGGTGGCCTCCCCCGTCAGGCTCGAGTGGCTGCTCGACCGCGCCGTGCTGCTGTGGCGCGACGGCGACAATCTGCAGTGCCTGGCCCGCGACCCGCAAGACCAGGAACTGCTGGGCACCCTCAACTATTTCTATCCCGGCGAACCCGTGGCTTTCTACCTCGCCGCCAACCACCAGATCGACCGCCTGGTGGATTTCGTGCGCAAGGAACGCGCCATCGAGAACCTGTTCGCCGGCGGCGATGCGAAGCAACTGCGCGAGATGGCCGAGGAAGCCCCGGTAATCGAGCTGGTGAACAACCTGCTCTCCCAGGCGGTGGACCTCGATGCCTCGGACATCCACGTGGAGCCCTCCGAAGAGAACTTCGCCGTGCGCATGCGGGTAGACGGCATCCTGCACAGCCGGCTCACCCAGCCCGTTGAGCGCTTCCCCGCGGTGGCCTCGCGCATCAAGCTCATCAGCGGCATCGACATCGCAGAGCGCCGCCTGCCCCAGGACGGCCGCATCACCGCCCGCATCTCCGGCAAGGAGATGGACATCCGCGTCTCCACGGTGCCCTGCGCCTTCGGCGAGTCCATCGTGATGCGCATGCTGCCCAAGGAGCGCGACGACCTCGACCTGCCGGGCCTGGGCATGGACCCGGACCACCTGGAGATGTTCCGCGGCTGGCTGGGCGCGAGCAACGGCATCGTACTGGTGACGGGCCCCACCGGCTCGGGCAAGTCCACCACGCTGTATGCGGCGCTCGGCGAGATGGACGACGGCGTGAAGAAGATCATCACCGTGGAAGACCCGGTGGAATACCAGATGCCGGATATCACCCAGATTCAGGTGCAGGCGGAGATCGGCTATACCTTCGCCCGCGCCCTTCGGGCCATCCTGCGCCAGGACCCGGACGTCATCATGATCGGCGAGATGCGCGACCTGGAAACGGCGGAAATCGCCATCCGCTCCGCGCTCACGGGCCACGTGGTGCTCTCCACGGTGCACACCAACGACGCCATCGCCAGCTTCACCCGCCTGGTGGACATGGGCGTGGAGCCCTTCCTGGTGGCCTCGCCCATCCGCGGCGTGCAGGCCCAGCGCCTGGTGCGCAAGCCCTGCTCGCACTGCGCACAGCCCATGGAGCCGCCGGCGTATCTCGATGCGCACCTCGCCGCCATGCCGCCGGGCCTGCTCGGGCAGAACTGGGTGCACACCCCGGGCTGTCACGCCTGCCAGCACACCGGCTACCGGGGCCGCACCGGCATCTACGAACTGGTGCCCATGAACGGCGAGCTGCAGGACATGATCGTGGCCGGCGCCCCGCTCAACGACCTGAAGCGCTTCGCCGCCGCCCAGGGCCACCGCAACCTGTTCCAGGACGGGCTTGTGAAGGCGTCCCACGGCCGCACGACCCTCGATGAGGTCACCCGGCTGACCCTGGCGGAAAACTGAAAGCCAGCGTGCCCGAATTCAACTACGAGGTATTCGACCGCCAGGGCCAGCGCCTGACCGGCCAGGTGCAGGCCGATTCCGCATCCGAAGCCGTGCGCAGCCTCACCAGCAACGGCCACACCGTGGTGGAAGTGACCGAGCGCAGGACGGAACTGCGCCTCGCCCCGCGCCGCCGCCTGCGCGCCCAGGAAGTGACGGTGGCCTTCCACGAACTGGCCACCCTGCTCGAATCCGGCGTCTCCCTGGGCGATGCCATCACCGCCCAGAGCCGCGGCAGCCATCACCCGGCGCTGGCAACGGCGTTCACCGCCATGGGCAAGGGCCTTTCCCAGGGCGAGAATTTCCTGGGCGCCCTGCGCGCCAGCGAACTGCCGGTGCCCGACTACGTCTTCCACCTGGTGGAGGCGGGCGAACTGAGCGGCCAGCTCGCCGCCGCGCTCCGCCAGGCCGTGGGCCAGATGGAGTACGACCAGAAAGTGGCCTCCGACTTCAAGAGCGCCCTCACCTATCCCGCCATCCTCATTACGGCGGGCCTGGCGGCGGTGTTTTTCGTGTTCGTGTTCGTGGTGCCCCAGTTCACCAACCTGCTCGAGCAGGCCGACGACCTGCCGCTGCTGGCCGAAGTGGTGCTGCGCACCGGCGCCTGGTTCAACGAGAACGTGCTGCTGGTGATTGCCGGCGCCGTGGCGCTGGCTGCGCTGCTGATCACCCTGTTCCGCCGGCCCGCGGTGCGCCAGCGCTTCATGGACAGCCTCGCCCGCCTGCCGCTCTTGAGCGACTGGCTGTCTGAGGCCGACACCGCCAAGTGGGCTTCGGTAATGAGCGCCATGCTGGCAAGTCGCGTCGAGCTGATGGACGCCCTGGGCCTCGCCGCCCGGGGCGTGCGCATCTCCCGCCGCCGCACGGGCCTGGGGCGGGCGGAAGCCGATGTGCGCGGCGGCGTCTCGCTGGCCGAAGCCCTGGAAAAGCAGGACGCCCTCACCCCCACCGGCTACAATCTGGTGCGGGTCGGCGAGCAGTCTGGCCAGCTCGCGGAGATGCTGCGCTCGCTGGCGACGCTGTACGAGCAGAACAGCACGCGGCGCATGAAACGCTTTCTCAACCTCATCGAGCCGCTGGCCATCCTGCTCATCGGCGGTTTTCTCGGCTCGATCATGATCGGCGTCATCCTGGCCATGACCAGTGTCAACGAGGGGGTGCTGTGAACATGAAGATGAACAGGCCGGAACACGGGCAGGGCCCTGGCCGGCCCGCATTGGTCAATGGCCACAATGCGTCGCGAGCGGCACAGCCCGTTTCGCCGGGTGCGGTTGGCGGGAGGCGCGAAGCTGCGCATCGAGCGGCAAACCGCAACGGGCAGAGTGCGAGGCCGCGGGCGCGCAACAGGGGTTTTTCGCTCATCGAACTCATGGTGGTGCTGGTGATTCTCGGCCTGCTCACCGGCCTGGTCGGCCCGCGGCTTTTCGGCCGCGTCGATGCCTCCAAGGTGCAGACCGCCGAGACCCAGATAAAGATGCTGCGTGGCGCATTGCAGACATACCGGCTCGACATCGGCACGTATCCGAGTACGGGCGAGGGCCTGGAAGCGCTGATGAGCCCTCCGGCCGAAGTCGCGGACTACTGGAGGGGCCCCTATCTGGAAGACGAGTTGCCCCTCGACCCCTGGCGCGAGCCCTACAAGTACGAGCAACCGGCGGAAACGCTGCAGGGATTCGCGCTCTATTCCCTGGGCGCGGATTCCGAGAGCGGCGGCGATGACATCAACGCCGATATCGGCTACCTGCCGGAATAGGGTAGCTGGCTTGCCGGCGCGCAAACGGTGCCTATGCAGACATCTCTCGATTTCGCGTTGGAAATCTGCCCGAACTTCCAATTTTGAGCTGGAGATGGGGCATCCGGACTATCCGAATTGGTATAGTTGCCGGCCTGCAACAAAGGTTGGTGAGAGCGTCAGCCAATGGGCGAGATCGTTGTCGAGGCGGAACTGGAAAACCCGCTCGACCGCGCAGACTTCGAGCGTGGTCAAGGAACGGAGTCGGATATCCGGCGCACGACCCTCAGCGCCACAGTCGACACCGGCGCGGTCATTCTCATGTTGCCGCGCAATGTCGTAGAGCGGCTTGGGCTCGATATCCGGCGCACGGCGATGGTGACCTATGCCGACGAGCGCAAGGAAGAACGGCCGGTAGCCGGTCCTGTCACTGTCAGCCTATGCAGGCGCTTCATGAACACTGACTGCGTCGTCGGCCCACCGCTGAGCGAACCCTTGATCGGCCAGGTTGTGCTGGAATCGCTGGATCTCATCGCCGACTGCCGCAATCAGACGCTGACGCCGCGGCCGGAGTCTCCCGACTATCCGCTGCTGAATCTGAAATAGCGCACGGGTCAGGATTCAAACATGGCCGATCAGCCAGCAGAGCCGGCGCGCAAGCTGAGCGCAGAGTTTTTTGCGATCGTGGCAATCGGCGTTACGGTGTTGGCGCAGGCTGCCTGGCTTGACGGCAAGATCGAGCGGCTCGGCGCCGAGCTGCGCTCAGAGATCAGGGATGTGCGTGAAGACTTGGGCGCGAAAATCGAAGCGCTGCAAATCGGGCAGGCATCGCTCGACAAACGCCTTGCGGTGGTGGAAAGCCATGTGCTCGGCCTGCCCCACGATTTCCCTACTGAGGGCCGCCCCGAACCGGCTTCCTGATTTCCCGCCGCCGCCGCGGAAACCGCAAAACGGTCAGGTGGTGCCTGATCGCTGGATCTCGTTGCAGACTGACGGAACCAGACAATTGCGCCGCGTCTGGAGCCTGCCGACTGTACGTTGCTGAATCTGCAATAGCGTAAAGAGCGCCGATGCCCGGGGCGTGGACTAGCCGACCCGATCCAAAAGAGATCAAAAGAACAGCGGCTGAACTTGCTGCACGCCGCGGAGTCCAAATACCTGCCACAAGCGAACCTCGGCTTCCCACCGTTTGGTCCGATACCCCTCAAGCGGCGGAAAGACTAAAATTAGAACAAAGCGACAAGTGTGTTGCCTGCATCCGAAGAAACATCACCAATTGTTGAGACGAGGTATGTCGAAATTTCCCAACTCGCTGCCATTGTTGTTCTGCCTGGCCGCGAACGCGGCTCTCGCGGCCCGCGTCGAATTTGTGGGCGATTACTCCTTCGAGGTCAGTGACGACGAAGAAAACGTAACCGTCGAGATCGACGAGTTGCGGAATCCTTCCCGTATCGAGCGCACCAGGACACTCCTGCTGTCGCTGCGCTACACGGAGTGTAATTCCCCCGGCTCGTATGGCTACGACTCCTTCAACGTCGAAAACCACGACATACGGCACCTGTTTCCGCTCGACCGCGTGGTAACCGGCGGCGATTCAAGCCTCGGCCCGCAGCAATCCTGGGCCGGCATCAGTTTCACCACGAAGTACCGCGCACCCCCGCACGGCACCTATCGGCGGCACCTCGCCGTCTATGAGTACGACAGCACATCGCCGGACGACAACTCCACCACCCTGATCGGCGCGGGCACCTTTACCTCCCCCCGCCGCGAGGGCCGGGGCTCCGTCGGCGGCAGTTGTTTCGAAGCCATTGAAGTCGATATCAACAGGAATCGAAACGGCGCCGTCGACCTCGCCGGCGACTGGGACTACTACCGCCTCGAGCCCTCGTCACGAGGTGCGATGTCGGTTGCGACGTCCGGGGGAACCGACACGTTCGGCGAACTGATGGACGGCGACGGCAGGGTACTCGAGTTTGACGACGACAGCGGCGATGCGAAGAACTTCCGCGTCGAACGCCAGGTTGACGACCGCGTCTACTACGTGCGGGTTTCCGGCGGCGACAACGTGTACGGAAACTACACGCTGCGCACCAGCCTGGTGCCCGGCACCAGCGGCAATGCGCGAGACCGGGACGACGACGTGCTCGAACAGGCCACCGCCATCGGCGTCGGCGTCGAGGTGGGGGACGCCATCGACCTCGAGGAGGATATCGACTGGTGGCGGTTCGAGACCCGCTCCCGCGGGCGCCTGGTCATCGCGACAACCGGCTCCACGGACACGTATGGGCGCCTCTACGACGAGGAAGGCGAACTGCTCGCCGATGACCACGACAGCGGCGACGGCTTGAATTTCAGGATTGACGACGGCGCCGTTTTCGAGCCGGACGCCTACTATCTGGCAGTGGCGGGCGGTTCCCGGCTCGTGACCGGCCATTACAGGGTGCGGGTGGTCCACCTCCCGGAAGACGGCTCAGGCCGCCCTGACCTCGTGGTCGAGTTCCCCGACGCCGGGAATTTCGAGCCGATGCCGGGGGAGGCTTTCTCTCCGACCGTTCGGGTGCGCAACCGCGGTAACGCCCCATCGGAGGCCACTCACCTGCGCTTCTACCGTTCCATCAACGGCGTGATCTCCACCGAAGACATCAACGAGGGCTCCGACAGCGTCGACGGGCTCGACGCCCTGGCGGCCAGCGATCACTACCCGCGCCTGGTTGCCCCCCCGGAGGCGGGCTACTATTACTACGGCGCTTGCGTCCGGCCCCTCGACGGCGAGTCCGACGTGGATAACAACTGCTCGAGCGCGGCTAGGGTCGGCGTGGCCGGCAGCGATGGCGCCGTTGCGGCCGGGCCGGTTACCCGACAATACGGGCTGCCGCTGGTTCTCTCCACGTCAAACACCAGCCGCGAAGGTTTCGTTCGCATCATCAACCGCGCTGCCGAATCCGGCACGCTAGTTCTGCATGCCATTGACGATGCCGGCACCCGGTTCGGCCCCATCGAGGTGGAAATGGGCCGGGAAGAAACCGTCAATCTCAACTCCCGAGACCTGGAATCAGGCAATCCGGAGAAGGGGTTGGCGAACGGCTTCGGCATCGGCCACGGCGACTGGCGGCTCGAACTGGCCACCGAACTGGACATCGCGCCCCTGGCTTACGTGCGCACCTCGGACGGGTTCCTCACCGGCATGCATGACCAGGCAGCCAGGCTGGATGACGGGCGCTACTACGTCCCGTTTTTCAACCCGGCGAAGAACACGCAGCAGGCCAGCTTCCTGCGCCTTTTCAACCCCGGCGCCGTGGATGCGGAAGTCAGGCTCGCCGGCCTGGACGACCGGGGCGACGCCGCGCCCGGCGGGGAAGCGAGCCTGACGCTGCCGGCGGGCGAGGCCCGGGAAATCTCCGCGCAAGACCTGGAGACGGGCAACGGGCTGAACGGGGAACTCGGCGACGGCGCCGGCAAGTGGCGCCTGTTCCTCTCGGCGAGCGAACCCATCGGCGTGGTCAACCTGCTCGAAAGCCCCACCGGCAACCTGACCAACCTTTCCAGCCGGGGCAGGAAGGGCCTGCTGCCGTTCGTGCTGCCCGCGCCGGGTTTCTATCGGGAAGCGTTCGTGCGCATCATCAACTGGTCCGATGAACCCGGCACCGTGCGCATTCGCGGCACCGATGACGAAGGGCTGCGCACGGAACCGGTTACGCTGTCGCTGGCTGCCGGGGCGGTGGCACATTTCAATTCCGGCGATCTGGAGTCTGGGAACGCGGCCAAGGGCCTTTCCGGCGGCATCGGCAACGGCACGGGCAACTGGTTCCTGGAACTGGAATCCGACCTGGATGTGGAAGCCCTGGCGTTCGTGCGCACCAGGGACGGGTTCGTAACGAGTGTGCAGGACATGGCGGCCGCTATCGACGGCGTCGTTAACGTGCCGTTCCTGAACCCGGCCAGCAATTCCGAGCAGCAGAGTTCGCTGCGCCTGATCAATCCCGGCGACGAGGATGCGATGCTGACAATCTCCGGCCGCGACGACGGCGGCGTCAGCCCCCCTTACGGTTCGGTGCGCCTCGTGCTTCCCGCGGGTGAATCCCGCACGATCACTGCGGAGCAACTGGAGTCCGGAACCGGCGGCTTGCGGGGACGCTTCGGCGACGGCGTCGGCAAGTGGCATCTGAGAGTGCTCTCGGAACGGCCCATCGAGGCAATGAGCCTTCTGGGCACCCCGACGGGAAACCTCACCAATCTCTCCACGTCGGGCAGTTGAGCGACGGGGTCGGCAGCGGATTGAACCGGTTCGCTAACGACCCGGACTAACCCGACTTCCGCAACTCGGCCGAGATCGAGTCGAATTTCACCATGATTT